>NZ_CAJPHA010000021.1:0-155406 GCF_905339895.1 Burkholderia sp. BCC1988 | reverse complement strand
GCCGCCGGTGCGGCGGCCACGATCAGCCATGCGAAATGTTTGAATGTGAGTCGCAAAATCAAGCTCGCCCCCTCCACGTCTCGACCGCCCGCTGCATGCCTCGCGAGCGCGCACGTTGTGTCCGCATCGATCGAAAAAACATCCGGGCCCTCGCCGCGCCAGGCGCGAGCAGGTTGCCCGACATCCCGATACCCTTCCGGCAAACGACTGCTTGCCGATCGCACCGCACACGCCGGCGCATTATCGTTGGCCGGCAACCCATGCCATCACGGCAGCGATGGTGCAACGCATACCATACGAATCGACATGCACGCGTCTGACGTTGATAATCCGCCGAACTGCGACGGAACAAGCGACAAAGACGATGGAATCGATACGGTACGCGGCCGCCGCGAGCCTTCCTTGTGGACCGATTATGAGGGTAGGACAAGCACCGCTCGATGAACAACCACTATTTGGAAATCCACCCATGCCGCTCGTTTCTTGATGACGGAATCGAGTCGTGCCAGCATCGGACTTGCCGCCTCTGTTGCCGGCCATGCGCCGTGACGATCCAGTGATGGTTGACGACGCAGTTGACGATGACGATCCATGCAATTGCAGCACGCCCGCCGCAGCACGCCATGTGAATCGGCGGACGATGAAAAGCGGGAATGACGCGGTTGCCGGCCGCGCACGTACCGGCCGGCACCCGAAGGCTTATCGCGGCGTTTCGACGTAGGTTTCCCTGCAGATCTCGCGCAGCGCCTGGACAAGCACATCCCGCGTCGGCGCATGCGATTCGGCGGCGCGGGTAAACAGCGCGATGGGCGGCAGCGTCCAGACCAGCGAGTAAGGCACGATCGCCACGCCGGCGATGCGCACCATTTCTTCCGCGATATCGGCCGGCACGATCGACACCGCGTCGTCGCTCGACGCGATCATTTCGCCGATCAGCTTCGACGAGTAGCTTTCGACGATCGGCACGGGCGGCGCGATGCCCGCCGACAGAAACAGGTCGGTCACCTGCTCGCGCATCGGCGTGTGGGGCGCGCCGAGAATCCAGTCCAGCGCGTGCAGCTTCTCCCAGTCGAGCTTCGTGCGGGCCAGTTTCGCGGCGAGCCGCCGGCTCGCGATCATGCGGGGCTGCTGCTGGTACAGGACTTCGAAGGAGACCTGCCCCAGATCGATCGCCGACGACGCCCGCCCGATCACGAGATCGACGCTGTGGTCCTTGAGCTGCAACAGCAGCTGATCGCTGGTGCCCTCGTGGATCGTCACGGTCAGGCGCCGTTCCATCCGGGACTGCAGGCGCTTGAGCGCCGCCGACAGCATCTGGCCCGAAATAAACGGAATCACGCCGATATGCAGGTGCGCCGCATGGCCGGCGGCGACCGCCTCCATCTCGCGCGCGAGATGGTCGAGATCCTTCAGCATCGCCTTGGCGCGCTCGAGCACGACCGAACCGAGCGCGGTCGGCCGCATCCCGCGCGACGAGCGCTCGAACAGCTGCGTGCCGAACATGCTTTCCAGCTCGGACAGCGCATTCGTCACGGCGGGCTGGCTGCTGGCCATGTGCTCCGCGACGCGCGTCAGCGACCCGTGCTGCTGGATCTGCAGCAACAGCATCAGGTGCCGCATCTTCAGGCGCGCGCCAAGCCGCCTGACCACGTCGTTCGCGTCGAATGTCATTGCCGTACCGCCGCACCATCATGAAAAAGTGATGGACCGATATTAAAACAGAATCATCTCCTTATGGCCGATCCCTAGAATCACCTCCATGGATCGCGTCGGGACTGGCCTGACGCGCACGCCCGGACCCGACAACATGAAACAGACAGAGACCCAGCAGCAGGCCGCGTACGACTATCACGAGTTTCCGACCCCGGGGAAGATCTCCGTCGTCGCCAGCAAGCCACTCGTGACGCAGCGCGATCTCGCGCTCGCCTACACGCCGGGCGTCGCCAGCGTCTGCGAGTCGATCGCCGCCGAGCCGCTGAACGCGCACCGCTTCACGAGCCGCGGGAATCTGGTGGGCGTCATCACCAACGGCACCGCCGTGCTGGGTCTGGGCAACATCGGCGCGCTCGCGTCCAAGCCGGTCATGGAAGGCAAGGCCGTGCTGTTCAAGAAGTTCGCGGGGATCGACGTGTTCGACATCGAGATCAACGAGACCGACCCGGACAAGCTCGTCGACATCATCGCCGGCCTCGAGCCGACCTTCGGCGGGATCAATCTCGAGGACATCAAGGCGCCGGAGTGCTTCACCGTCGAGCGCAAGCTGCGCGAGCGCATGAAGATTCCCGTCTTTCACGACGACCAGCACGGCACCGCGATCACCGTCGCCGCCGCGTTCATCAACGGGCTGAAGGTGGTCGGGAAGTCGATCAAGGAAGTGAAGGTCGTGACGTCCGGTGCCGGCGCGGCGGCGCTGGCGTGCCTGGACCTGCTCGTCGACCTCGGGCTGCCGGTCGCGAACATCTGGGCGACGGATATCGAAGGCGTCGTCTATCGCGGCCGCACCACGCTGATGGATCCGGCCAAGGAACGCTTCGCGCAGGAAACCGATGCGCGCACGCTGTCCGAAGTAATCGGCGACGCGGACGTGTTCCTCGGGTTGTCGGTCGGCGGCATCCTGAAGCCGGAGATGCTGAAGGCGATGGCCGCGCGGCCGCTGATCCTCGCGCTCGCCAACCCGACGCCGGAGATCTTCCCCGAACTCGCGCACGCGACGCGCGACGACGTCGTGATCGCGACCGGCCGCTCGGATTTCCCGAACCAGGTCAATAACGTTCTCTGCTTCCCGTACATCTTCCGCGGCGCGCTGGATGTGGGCGCGACGACGATCACCCGCGAAATGGAAATCGCCGCGGTTCACGCGATCGCCGGCCTCGCGCAGGAAGAGCAGAACGATATCGTCGCCGCGGCCTACGGCGGCGACGAAGTGTCGTTCGGTCCGCAATACCTGATTCCGAAGCCGTTCGATCCGCGCCTGATCGTGCGTATCGCGCCGGCCGTCGCCAAGGCGGCGATCGAAGGCGGCGTGGCGACGCGTCCGCTCGCGGATCTCGACGCGTATGTCGAGCAGCTGCAGCAGTTCGTCTACCACTCGGGCGCGTTCATGAAGCCGCTGTTCGCGACCGCGCGCCAGCTCGTGCGCGACGGCGGCAAGGCACGCATCGTGTTCACCGAAGGCGAGGACGAGCGTGTGCTCCGCGCGGTGCAGGTGATCGTCGACGAGAAGCTCGCGCGCCCGATCCTGGTCGGCCGGCCGGAGGTGCTGCTCGCGCGGATCGAGCGGTTCGGCCTGCGCCTGCGTCTCGGTCAGGACGTCGAGGTGACCAATCCGGAATACGACGAGCGCTTCCCGCAATACTGGACCACGTATTGGGAACTGCGCTGCCGCGACGGCATCTCGAAGGAAATGGCGCGCGTCGAGATGCGCCGGCGCCTGACGCTGATCGGCGCGATGATGGTGCGGCTCGGCGATGCGGACGGGATGATCTGCGGGACGGTCGGCGAGTATCACAATCACCTGCGCTTCGTCGATGAAGTGATCGGCAAGAAGCCCGATGCATCGACCTACGCGGCGATGAACATCCTGCTGCTCAACCAGCGGACGGTCGCGCTCGTGGATACCCACGTGAACGACAACCCGGATGCGGAGCAGATCGCGGAATTCACGATCGCGGCCGCGCGGCAGATGGAATGGCTGAACCTGACGCCGAAGGCTGCGCTGCTGTCGCGGTCGAACTTCGGGTCGGGCAGCGCGGCGTCGGGCGTGAAGATGCGCAAGGCGCTCGAGATCATCCGCGCGCACGCGCCGGATATCGAAGCCGATGGCGAGATGCATGGCGACTGCGCGCTCGATGAGGCGCTGCGTGCGCGGCTGCTGCCGATGTCGCCGCTGAAGGGCGCGGCGAACCTGCTCGTGTGCCCGAACGTCGATGCGGGGAACATCGCTTACAACCTGCTCAAGACGGAAGCCGGCAGCAACGTCGCGGTCGGGCCGTTCCTGCTGGGGGTCAATGCGCCGGTGAACATTCTCACGTCGAGCGCGACCGTGCGACGGATCGTGAACATGACGGCGTTGACCGTGATCGAAGCGAATCGGAACGTGGCGGGTTGAGTGCGGCCCAGGTAGTCGCATGATGGGGCCGGCTGCGGCCGGCCCTGTCCTGCGAGCGAAGTATTAGAATCGTCGGCAATCGGCTGCCGATTCGGCGGCCGTCCCTGCTCGCGAGAAGACGCGATGAAGGTAACGATTGCATACCTCGACGAACCGCCATTTGGATGGACGGAACCGGACGGCACGGCAACCGGTGCCGACCTCGATCTTGCCGGCGAGATCCTTCGGGCGATCGGTGTCACGCGGATCGAACCTCACCTGACGACGTTCAGTGAACTGCTGCCCGGTGTCGCCGCAGGCCGCTGGGACATGAACGTTCCGCTCTTCGTTACGCCGGAACGCGCCGCCATGGTCGCGTTCAGCGTACCCGTGTGGGGAATCGCGGACGGCTTTCTCGTTCGTGCCGGAAACCCGAAGCAACTGACCGGCTATGCGTCGCTTGCCGCGCGTCCCGATGCACGTCTTGGCATCATTACCGGACAGGTACAGCACGACTCGGCGAAAGCCGCGGGCGTGAGCGAGCATCAGATCACGCTGTTCGACCGGCAAGCCGATGCGATCGAAGCGGTGCGCGCCGGCGCGGTCGACGCGTACGCCAGTACCGCGCTCGGACTTCGGATCGTGGCGAAGCGGATGGGCGGTGCATTGCTCGAGGCCGTCGCGCACGAACCGCCAGCGGGCCGGATACACCACCGGCCGCCGTTGGGCGCCTTCTCGTTCAATCGACAAAACAGCGCGTTGCTCGATGCAGTCAACCGGCAGCTGCGCTCGTATCTGGGCTCGCAGGAGCATCGCGCGCGCATGGCGGGATTCGGATTGAGCAGTGCCGAAATCGATCCTGCCCTCCGCTGAAACGGTGCCGCGACGATGAGCACCGGCAACTGGACAAGCGCATTCGACATGGTGATGCTGGAAGCTGCGCATCGCGCACGCTTGTACTCGTGCTAGTGCTCGCGAAAGCGGGCGACGCGGCTGGCGCGCGTCGAGACGCCGAACCGTTTTCCGGAGGGACGTTCGCTGCTCGACACGGTTTCAATACGCCGGTGCGAACTGTCGAGCAGGACTGTCGCTGGCGGATAACGGCCGGCAGCGGCGTTGAACATCGAAGACGACACCTGGAGACCATGACGTGACGGACACCGAAAAATACGTGATGGAGTGCATCACCAAATGGGTCTGGTCAGGCTTTAACGACCCCGATGATGTCCGGGAAATGATGGAGGACATCCTGGAGCCGGACTGCGACGCGGATCGGCTGGAAGGTTTCATCGAGTCGGAATTCGAGCGCAAGGCTGCGGCAGAACGGTCCTGGCCTCGGGAGACGGATTGCGATCGGCTGGATCGCGTGTTCGATGAACTGGACGACGACGGCATCTGCGCGCTGTCGAACGCCGGATACACGATGTCGGATGGCCACTCGGACGTTTCGGAAGCCGTGCAGGACGCGCCGCAAGGGTGCTATCACGGGTACTGCTTTTATCACGGACAGGATGTCGAAAGAGCGCTGGATGGACACGGCCTCACGATCGCCTTCGGCGACCTCGCCGGCGACGACGCGCGCGGTGCGGTAGTGGGCCGCCAGGTCGCGGAAGCGCTTGCGCGGGCCGGGTTCGAAACGTGCTGGAACGGGTCTGTCGCCAGTCGTATCGAGCTTCCATCGTTCGACTGGAAGAGACGCCATCGGTAGCATCGGGTGTATAGGCCGGGATCTGACCGGTCGGTCGACGTCAGATTAGGTCTCGGATAATACGACTGTTCGTCGCCAATGGCGGTGATCGACCTGAAGCGGACGGTCAGCTTTCTACAAAGCAGCCATTCGCTTCAGATGGGCCAGACGCATAGTCCCATGGAACAGTCCAGACCGGACTGCGGTCGATCGTCACTACACGTAGACATTTGGAAGATCAATCACATGCATCTTCCTCCAGCGGCCCGACGAGTTCCCCAGCAGAGCGACAGCGCTACAGCACGTTCGAATCGCCTCCCGCGCAGACAGACGATGTTCGAGCTCGACGGCAGCCAAATGTGCTGTCACGGCATCGCCGTGTGCGACAGTCAGATGTGGGACGATGCCATCGTGTGCGCCCCCATAGGGGCGAAACATGGGGAATCGCTCGACCAGCGCAGTCGTCAAGGCGACAAACGGTTCTGGCGGATCGGGAGCAAGATAAGTGGTGACCGCAAACCGCTCGACCTTCCTCAACGAAAATTCGAACGGCCGCACGTTACTCAGCGCGCTTCGTGCCTCATGAAGGACATCGGGCGTAATTTCGTCAGGCGGCATGAAGGGAAACAGGACCGTGATATGCGCCGGCACGCCCAAGTCAGAGGTAGCATCAAACCGGCTCCGAAGGTCCGCTACTGTCGACTCGGCTGCGGGAACCTCAACGACGAACGCTGTTGTGAGCATTCGGGAATCCTCTCGCGTCGATTGACCATTTATGGTCGACTTCCGTCGGTAACTCGCCCTTTGACTGCCTGCGGCATCTCTAAATGATGATGGTCACACGGGGCCAGCGGTCCTTGTATCTTTTCTGCTGGATTCGCTGAAGATAGGTATCAATGCTGACACGCGCTGGATTGCGTCGTACCACCATGGAAAAGAGGTCGTCGAGCCCGTATGGCGCGCAGACATCAATTGTCCCGTCACGGAGCAAAGTCAGTCCTACCGTCGTCGTGTACTCCGGCCAGGACGCAATGGCTTCGGCCAGTGAACTGAAGGGGGGCACCGGATGCCCAAAGGCGCTCTCGAACCAGAGATGAACAGCGGCCTGATTCGTGACCTCCCACGGAATTTCGGGACACTGCGCGGTGAGGCTGCGCTGGATTTCGGCATCGCGAATCGACGACAAGTCGGACGGGTCGAAGTAGGCTAAATCGACGTCAGCTAGGCGTGTCGGAGTCACATATCCATGGAGCGAGTCCCAGACCAAATTGCGAATGGCCCCTGCGCCAATGCACCAGGATTTCAGGCCCATTGCACGTGCCGCCGACAGCGCCGACAGACACCAAGATGACTGTCGGGCTATTTCGACTAATCTTTCATTGAGATTCATCGCGGATCTACGCAGCCTAAACGAGCAGCACTGCTCAGATTGTCATCAAATCCGGCCGCACTGTCGAGTGACCGGAACTGGCCGCCCGTCACCCGCGGAGGAAGCGATGATCGGCCCCACGAACGGCTGCCTGGGCGTGCAATTCGCCCCTCGCCAGAAAACCCTTGACCTTGTCACAGTGACAAGGCGTCCACTGTCGGGCGAGGAGGCGTTCATGACCCGTCACTATCCCCCGACTTCCCGTCACGCACTGACCACGGCACTCGAGCATCCGGACGCTTCGCTCCGTCTTGCGGCTGCGCTGGGTGCCGGCACGGCTCCCGATCCAGGCCAGATCACGCTACTGGTGAAGCGTTGCGGTGTCGAACCGGATTTCTTCGTTCGCGACATGCTCACCTGGGCGCTCACCCGGCATGCGCAGGATCTGACCTTGCCATTGCTGCTTGACGAGCTGCGCTCGCCGTTGGCGCAAGCGCGTAGCCAGGCGCTGCATACGCTCTCGAAGATCGGCGACCCCGCAACCTGGTCAGCGATCACGAGCGGGCATCTACATGACCCCGATCCTGAGGTGGCACGAACTGCGTGGCGCACCGCGGCGGGGCTGGTGCCGACCTGGCAACGAGCCGCCTTGGCACGCGAATTGGTTCGCGAGCTGGGCCGCGGCGACAAGGACCTCAAGCGCAGTCTGAGCCGGGCCTTACTCATGCTTGGAGACGACGCCATGGCCCCGCTCGATGCGGCGGCCCGACACACGGACCCGGCGGTTCGCGTTCATGCCTGCGCGAGCCTCAGGCTCATCGCGGACCCGGAGAGTGCGTTTGTGCTCGATCCAGCCGATGCGTGGCGCGCAGGTGCACCGTTGCCCTACGCCGACGAATAGTCGGGTTGACGGCGATCGATGTGATGAGCCACGTGTTGGCCGAGGTGATGGAAGCCGTTGGCGGTTTGTTAGAATCTTCGAGGCTCGATGGGAGCCAAGGCCGAGACACGACGCGGCGTGAACCAGATGACACCGGAGACAAGTGATGCGCATCAGCGAGTTGGCCAATCGTTCCGGCGTCAGCGCGCGCATGCTGCGGCACTACGACGCGATCGGACTGGTCAGCCCATCGGGACGTACGGAAGCGGGATACCGCGAGTATTCGCAAGCGATGCCTTGCGCCTGTTCCAGGTAGAGAGCCTGCGTTCGCTGGGCCTTGGGCTGGCCGAGGTGCGTCAGGCGCTCAGCCAACAGGCGCCTCACCCCGATGTGCTCATTGACGCGCTGATGATTCGCAGCCGCGAGCGGCTGGCCGCAGAGCAAGCGTTGCTTTGCCGGCTGACTTCTGTGTCCGCCACCTCTCCCGATGATTGGTCAGCAGTGCTTGAGGTCGTGCATCTGTTGAAAGGACTGGAGTCGACGCATGCGCCTGAGAGACAGCGTGCTGCGTTTGACGCCGCGTCCAGCGATGCCCCGCTTGGCGCGCTCATCGCCCACGCACTGCTCCAGGAACAGGAGCCGAATGTCGCAGGTGCGCTGCACTGGGCGCTGGGAAGAACCGTAGGCAGCGGCGCCAGCGTACTTGGCGCGGCGCTTCAACAGCCCGATCCGGCAGTACGCGAACGGGCCGTGCTCGCGCTGGCGAAACTCGGCGGTTCCGATGCGGTGGAGACCTTGCGTGGCTCGCTCCTCGACCCCGCGGAGCGCGTGCGGTATCGCGCTGCGCGGGTGCTTGGCGGATGGGGGATACGCGACGCCATTCCCCTGCTGATCGAGCAGGTTCTTGGCGGGACTCACGATGTCGAGGCGGCCGATGCGTTAGCCGATTTGGCGGAAGACCCCGCGATCGCCAGGCAAATTGTGGAGCGCTTTGAAGCAGCGATCTCGGACGGTCGAGCCGATGTCCAGACCCGTGTACGTGTTTGCCAGGCGCTCGCCGAATTCAATGGCGCGGCGTCGGCCCTGCTTGCCCGGCTGGCCGCCGATCCAGACCCGTCCGTGGCGCGCAATGCGCGTTACGTAATCGGTATTCGCAACGACGCGCCAACGTAGTCGAGTTTGAGTTTGATAGTCGGCATCTTCCTTGGAGGCGAATGCCCTCGTTTCCTGTCTCTCCCGGATCTGTCGGCGGGGAAATAGTCTGCTCGCTTGCGCGGCAGCAGACGTGCGCTTGTCCGAGAGCGTCTCATATCAGGAGCGGCCGGAGATGGCCGAGAAGCCGCCATTTCGACTTCAGACGCAAAATGTCAGCTGGTGGCCGGCTACCGCCCCACGCGGTCGACTGTCGTCGACCCACTGCCGCCGTTAGATCCCGCACATCCAAAACGGCGGCTTCCGAGGGCACATCGGCCGTTCATTCCGACGAGCCCCAGGGGCACCAGGCCCAACAGATAGGGTCCTGCTCTTCGTAGGCTTCCGCGGAGATGGCGATCGCTTGCCGGCTCATTGCGGTCCTTCCCATCTTCACATGCGACGTCGGGTGTCGACTTCTGTCAGCCATCCGTTAGTTCGCGACCGCCTTCTCCTCTTTTCCGAGGTCTATCATGTGTCAAGCTCCCTTCGCTTGGCAGCTCGATCGGCGTGATAGACAGGAGAAGCATCGATGATCGAATCCGCAGATGTGATCGTCATAGGCTCCGGCGGTCTGGGAGCAGCGACAGCCTTCCACGTAGCAAAGCGAGGCGCTCAGCGGGTCGCGTTGATCGAGCGGCTCGAAATCGGCTCTCAGACCTCACCGCGAGCGGCTGGCATGGTTAGTTGCCTGCGCAAGAGCGACTTGATGATCGACTTGATCAAGTTGGCGGCTGACGGGATCAGGCAATTCTCCGAGGAAACCGGTCAGCCCCTGAATTGGGTGCACTCGGGCAGCCTCAAAGTAGCGCGGCGACCGATGGATGCCGAGGTCATTCAGGATGACATCCTGCGTGGCCGACGCCACGGACTCGACGTGGAGGAAATCTCCGTCGACGCGGCCCACCGGCTCAACCCGTTTCTTCAAACGACGGGAGTTGCTGCGGTGATGCGCATCGGCGACGACATGTACTTCAATCCCGCTCAACTGGCCGTCGGCTTCGCTCGTGCAGCGCAGGCAAACGGGGCAGTCTTACTTCCGAACACTGCGGTGACGCGCGTCCTGATCGAGGACAGCAAGGTGGCCGGGGTCGACACCACGTGCGGCCGCATACGAGCGCCAGTCGTCGTCGACGCAGCCGGCGCCTGGACGCGACAAGTAGCCGAAGCCAGCGGAATTCGCGTTCCTCTTGTTACGACAGCGCAGCAATTGTTCGTCACCGAACCTGTGCCCGACGCCCGAGCCGAATTGCCGATGGTCCGGATTATGGATGCTGCGGTATATATGAGACCTTGTGACGGAGGATTTCTCTGGGGAGTCTATGAGGAAAATCCGAGATTCTTCGACATGAATGGCTTCGACGCCAACTTCGACGTCAAGGATCTGTCGCTCGATGCCGAGATTCTCTGGCACTACGCTCGAGACGTCGAGGACCAGCTTCCGATCCTTTTGAAGGCAGGGATCCGCGAGCATCGTGGCGGGTTGCCAACGATGACGGCCGATGGCCAGCACATCGTCGGCCCGGCGCCCGCCGTTCGGGGGTTTTACTTCGCCAGCGGCTGCAACGTTGCGGGGCTCTCCATCGCCCCGGCACTGGGGGAAATGCTCGCCGCGTGGATCGTCGACGGTGCTCCCCCGATCGATCTTGCGCCTCTGTCGATAGGTAGATTTGGAACGGGCCCATGGTTGGACGACGAGCTGATCAGGCAGGCCGCGTGGCAGTACCGTCATTTCTACGGTGCAAGATGACTAAAGCACCGACTCATTCTTCCACGATTGTTTTCGATCGACGGTCGTCGTTTGCGCCGATCGCGCTCAGTCGACATGCTTTCTCGCGGCGCCTGATCTCAAGACAGAAGACTGCTATTCACCGCAGAAGCGACATTCGAGCGACCTGCGCCGCGTGCTACCGAACGACCGGGTGTAGCCGAACCGAGTCAGCCGACCTGACGCTGCCTGTTTGACCCAGTTCAACCCTTTACACATCGGGTTCGCACGCAAGCGCTCGTAGCCGGCGCGTATCCGCTTCGACTCAGGCCCATCCATTCATCGGCCGATGATCAATCGCGGCGGCATTCGGAAAACGCGGCGCATCCGTGACGCATGATCGGATCGATCTCGTCACGTCATGCGCCGCAATACATGCCTCGATCGGCGACGCGCTACAGCACCCGCTCCAGCGCACTCGCGAACCGCGCAACCGCCGCATCGACGTCATTCAGCTTGTCGAGCCCGAACAGGCCGATCCGGAAAGTCTTGAAATCCGCCGGCTCATCGCATTGCAACGGCACGCCCGCCGCGATCTGCATGCCGACATCGGCGAATTTCTTGCCGGACCGGATATCGTCGTCATCGGTATAACAGACGACGACACCCGGTGCCTCGAAGCCTTCGGCCGCGACGCTCCGGAACCCCTTCCCGGCGAGCAACGCACGAATCCGCGTGCCGAGCTCCAGTTGTTCCGCCCTCACCTTGTCGAAGCCGTACGCGTCCGTTTCCTTGATCACGTCGCGCAGCGTCGCGAGGCTGTCCGTGGGCATCGTCGCGTGATACGCGAACCCGCCGTTTTCGTACGCTTCCATGATCTGCAGCCACTTGCGCAGATCGCACGCAAAACTGGTGCTCGTCGTCGCATCGATGCGCTCACGGGCGAGCGCACCGAGCATCACCAGCGCACACCCGGGCGACGCGCTCCAGCCCTTTTGCGGTGCGCTGATCAGCACGTCGACACCGCTCGCCTCCATGTCGACCCAGATCGTGCCGGACGCGATGCAATCGAGCACGAACATGCCGCCGACCGCATGCACGGCGTCGGCGACCGCACGCAGATACGCATCGGGCAGCATCATCCCCGACGCGGTTTCGACGTGCGGCGCGAACACCAGATCCGGCTTGTGCTCGCGAATCGCCGCAACGACTTCATCGATCGGCGCCGGCGCAAAGGCGGCCTGTCTGCCCGCTTCGACCGGACGCGCCTTCAGCACGATCGACTCGGACGGAATGCTGCCCATGTCGAAAATCTGCGACCAGCGGAAGCTGAACCAGCCGTTGCGGATGACGAGGCACTTCCTGTTCGTCGCGAACTGCCGGGCCACGGCTTCCATGCCGAACGTCCCGCTGCCCGGGACGATTGCGACCGCCTTCGCGTTGTAGACCTTCTTCAGCGCAGCGGAAATGTCGCGCATCACGCCCTGGAAGCGCTGCGACATGTGATTAATCGACCGGTCGGTGTACACGACCGAGTATTCGAGAAGCCCGTCGCGGTCGACATCGGGAAGTAATCCTGGCACGTTCGCCTCCGGTAAAGGACATGGGATGAGCGCGAGCGGTGTTCATGAGCGGATGCCGCTGCGCCGATGCAACGCTGCTTTTCTCTGATAGACGAACGATTCTAACGAAAGCTGTCCGCTCGTTGGAAATTTCGGCGCTTGTCTCATTCACCGCACATCCGGTGTCGTGCGCGCGACGGGTCGACGCGCTATGGACGCGATGCCAGCAACCTGATCCCCGCGACCCCGAATACGACGGCCAGACACCCGTCCAGTGCCTTGTGGGTTCGCATGTAGATCCTTCGAACCGGCTCCATGGAAAACAGCCATGCATAACCGGCGAACACGCCGCACCCAATGGCCGCACAACCCACGACCAGTGCACCTTGCGACGGCCGGGTGCCGCCGGACGACAGCGCAACGATCGAAACCCACACGAGGATCGCCTTCGGATTGGTGAGATGAAGCATCGCACCGCGGCAATAGATGCTGGCCAACGTCGGCGTTCGCGCCGTTTCCGATACGGCGGGCGGCACGCGTCCGAGCGCATTGCGCGCCGACTTGAATGCAAGCCACAAGAGATACAGTCCGCCGAAAATCCTGATCGCGACGATGAACGGGGCATACGCGATCAGCGCAGCCGATACGCCCAGCACGGCCACACTCGCCCACAACATCGAACTCGACAGGACGCCAAGCGAGAACGTCAATGCCGCCTTTCGGCCGTGATTCGCCGCGATGGACATGATGGCGAGATTGCTCGGTCCGGGGCTCGCGGTACCGACGAAATAGATTGCGTAGGCAAACAGCAGGTCTGTCGCGAGGTGGGCATTGGCCGTCATGTTCTGGATTCCGCAACGAAAAGTGGCCGGATGATCGGACACAGGCGGAGCCGGCGAAAGAGGCAATATCGCCATCTTCCGTTGAATTTCGGACAAGCCGGCGAGACCGCATCAATGCACGCTACCGCGCCGATGTCGACGCGCTCCGCCGCAAACGAGGCGGAGCGCTTCGCCCGTCACGCGCGCAACGGTCTCAACCCGGCACGCACTTCATTCGCGAAGATCATCGGTTCTTCCCATGCCGCGAAGTGCCCGCCTGTTGCCGGTTTGTTGAAGTAAATCAGATTGTGATAAGCCCTCTCGGTCCAGCTCCGCGGCGCCTGGTAGTTTTCCCCCGGAAACGCGCTCACCGCCGCCGGCACGCCGACGTCGGCCGCAAGGAAGAAGTTCGCATGCGATTCCCAGTAGAAACGCGCTGCCGAGACGCCCGTGTTCGTCAGCCAGTAAAGCGTGATGTCGTCGAGCACGTCGTCCCGTGTCAGCGCGCCGGCCGAGTGGCCGTTGACCGGGCGACCCTGCACGGCCGCGCTCAGCGCCGCCGCCGGCTGGCCGTAACCGTCTCCGTGGTCGAGCAGCCACGAAGCCAGCGCGACGGGCGAATCGGCGAGTCCGTACAACGTCTGCGGGCGCGTACCCATTTCAATCGCGTAACCGCGCTTCCTCTTGAAATTGGCGCTCAGCTGTTCATATGCGTGCCGCTCCTCGTCCGACAAGCCGGCAGGCGCGGGATCGCCGGCCGTCAGCGACTTCAGAATTTCCGCCGGCACGGACGCCGGGAAATTCACATGAATGCCCATCAGCTCAGGCGGCGCCTGTTTCGCCATGATGTTCGTGACGATGCCGCCGAGGTCCCCGCCCTGCGAAGCAAAGCGCGCGTAGCCGAGCCGTTTCATCAGCGTCACCCATGCGCGCGCCGTGCGCTCCGGCCCCCATCCCGTCGTCGTGGGTCGCGCCGAAAAGCCATAGCCGGGCAGCGACGGAATCACGAGATGGAACGCATCCGACGCCGGCGCGCCGTACGCAGTCGGATCGACGAGCGGCGCGATGATCTTGAACTGCTCGATGATGGAGCCGGGCCAGCCGTGGGTCACGATCAACGGCATCGCATTCTCGTGCTTCGATCGCACATGGATGAAGTGGATGTCGAGGCCATCGATTTCGGTCACGAATTGCGGGTACGCATTCAGCGTCGCTTCGCACTTGCGCCAGTCGTAGTCGCTCGCCCAATACCGCGCGAGCGCCTGAATGGTCGCAAGCTGAATGCCCTGCGACTCGTCGGCCACGGTCTCGCGGTCCGGCCAACGCGTCGCGTTGATGCGGTGCCGCATGTCGGCGAGCTGCGCGTCGGGTACATGCACCTGGAACGGCCGAATCGCCGATCTGTCACCGCGTGCGGGTTCCGCGGTGCCGATTGCCGGGCTGGTCTGCGCGAGCGCCAGGCGGCTCAGCGAGCCGGCCGCCAGTGCGGCGGCCGCGATACCGACAAAGCGTCGGCGCGACAACGACGTCGTCACGTTGCGACCGGCGCCGGCAGTCATGCTTTCGGCGCCCGAGATCAGGAGTGGCCGATCATCAGCAGCGTTCGTTTTCATATCACACACCTTTCAAGGAAAGATTTCGTCACACCTTTATATGCATATGCACATATTGCGATCAAAAAATGTGCGGTCATGCGGCGATCCATACTGCGACTGCCGGCCCCGATCGGCAAGCCGAATGTTCGGCAACGGCCGGGCAAGCCCGCGCATCACGCGGCCGCGGCACGCCAATCGTCCACGCCCGCGTCATATCCGGCCACCGGCTGCGCGACGCGTTCGTGAACATGCGCGGTCGGCGTACGGTCGATCATCAGGCTCAGCAATTCCGAGCGGTTATAGTGACCGGCCGCATCCATCAGCATCTTGCGACGGTCGATCATCGAGAAGTCCAGATCGACGATGACCTCGCCCTCGCCCGATCGAAGCGGCTCGGCCATCAACATGCCGTCGGGCGACACGATCGTCGTGAAGCAGCCGCCCGAGATAGGCCCGATCGCGCAACCGGTGTCCTTCATGATTTGCGCCTGCTGGTCGGCATCCAGCCACGCCGTTGCATTGACGACGAACGCGCCGGACTCGAGCGCATGCTGCCGGATGTTGATCTCCATGCGCTGCGCGAAGCCTTCCCCGAAGGCCGAACCCGGATACATCGCCGAATGAATCTGTTCGCCGTCGGCAATCATCGCGTAGCGCGCGAGCGGATTGTTGTGCTCGAAACACGCGAGCTGCCCGATACGGCCGACGGCGCTGTCGACCGCGCGCAGCCCCGATCCGTCGCCCTGCCCCCAAACCATGCGCTCGAAGTGCGTCGGCGTGATCTTGCGACGGCGCTGGATCAGTTGCCCGTCCGCGTCGAACAGCAATTGCGCGTTGTACAGCGTGCCGCCGTCGCGCTCGTTGACGCCGATGGACACGACCATGCCGGCGCTGCGTGCTGCTTCGCCGATCGCATCGGTCGCGGTGGACGGCACGGTGACGGCCTGTTCCAGCAGCCGAAGATGCTCGGTACCGGACAGCAGTTCGATGCCCGTCTGAACGGCCGCGAAATACGGGTAATAGGGGACGACCGTTTCGGGAAAAGTGGCGAATTGCACACCTTGCCGGCCAAGGTCGTGGATCTTCTCCACGACCTTGGCGACGGTGGCTTCACGACTGTAGAGCACCGGGCTGAACTGGACAGCGGCGGCCTTGACGACTTTCATGACACACTCCTTGGACAATGCGCGGTGCGGCACTCCGCTCGCGACAGGCGCATTGGAGCAGGCGAACGTATCCCGTTCTTGTCGGAAAGTCGGCGATATGTATGCGTACGTATCCGCGTCTGTTGCAGATACTTCGGGATACAAAGAAAGGGGGCGACCGGAGCGGCCCTGACCTGACGCGATCGGTAACGGGACGTCGCGACGCTCAATCGCGCCGATCGCGTGGTTCGGCTTGCACGCTCTTTGCCGCCGCACGCGAGAACTGCACTTGATATTCGCTCGGCGACAACCCCGTCTTGCGCTTGAACAGTTGCCGGAACGTACTGACATCGCTGTAACCGACGCGCTGACTCACGTCCTCGAGCCCGATCGGCCGTGTTTCCAGCAGACGTTTCGCGACTTCGACCCGCAGATTCTGCAGATACGTCAACGGCGCGAGGCCGACCGCTTCCTTGAAGCGACGATTGAGCGTGCGTTCGCTGACGGCCAGCGATGCCGCCAGATCGCCGAGCCGGAATCCTTGCTGCAATGTCGCTTCCATCCGCTGCTGAGCGCGCGCCACGAGCGTGTCGGTATGCCCGTGTTCGTCGAGAAGCGTGGCAAAGGACGCCTGCGACGTCCGGTTCATGTCGATCAACAGCGCCTTCGCGGTCATCGTCGCGAGTTCTCCGCCGGCGCAGGCTTCGACGAGATGCACGGCGAGGTTCAGATAGGACGTGACGGAGCCGCCCGAGATGATCCCGTCTTGCGCGAGCAGCAGTTCGTTCGCGCGGACTTCGACACGCGGATAGCGGCGCGCGAAATCCGCCGCTCTCGCCCAGTGCGTCGTCGCGACGCGGCCATCCAGCAGGCCCGCCTCGGCAAGCAGGTAATTCGCCGTGCAATACGCGGCGAGCATCGCGCCGGCCTTGTGTTGACGCCGCAGTGCGGAAGTCAGTTCGCTCAACTGCTCGCGATGCCCGAGGAACTCGTCGATCCGCGAAAAGAAAGGTGCCGTCAGCAGCACGGCGTCTGCTCGTTTGCGCGGGTCGATCTTGCCGTCGACCGGAATGATCTGACCTGACGCCGCCTTCACCGGTTGCCCGTCGAGCGACTCCACGCGCCATGCGAACAACGGCGCGGACGGCGCGCCCGGTCCCGCCCGGCGCGCATGGAACTGATTTGCAGCGCTGAAGACATCGACCGGGCCCGCGACGCCGGACGCCAGGATTCCGTCATAGACCCAGATGCGGATGATCGCCATTGCGTGTCCGAATTTCCTTGAATAGTGGCGATGCTGCCACTTTCCTGCGCGCACGTAAACCGCGACGATGGCGCCATCCGATCAACCGAAAACAGGAGCATCCCATGCCGATGATCGATGCGATGTGGCCCGACCACGCACTGACGCCCGATGCTGAAGCCCGCCTCGTCAGGGAACTGACCGATATCCTCATCGAAGCAGAAGGGTACGATCCCGCGAGCCCGGTCGTTCAGCGCGTGACCGTATTCCATCTGCACCGGCCGGCCGCGATCTACATCGGCGGCGAACGTACCGATACGGTGCGCTACCGGATCATTCCTTCGGTTCCCGAAGGGCAATACACCGACGAATCGCGCCGCTCGCTCGTCCGACGCGTCACGGAAGCCGTGGCACGCGCGGAAGGCCGGCCGTTCGACGATGTCGCACCGCGCGTCTGGATCTTTCCGACCGAGATACCGGACGGTGCGTGGGGAACGCGCGGCGCGATCTGGACGCTGCCCGATATCCATGCGCTGCTCGCGGGCGAACCGGAGCGCGACGCGGGCACCGAGCGCCTTGCGCGACGGCGCCGTGAAAAGGCACGCGTTGCGCTCGCGGCAGCGCTCGATGCCGCGAACGCAGGTGTCACGCGCAACGCGTGCAAGGAGTAACCGCCATGAAATTCAACGACACGGCCCCGATGATGGCACCCGCCGACGGTCCGCCGCGGTGGCTGGCGCGCCTGGCCGAAAACGCGACGCTGGAAGCCACCGTGCTGAAGCGCCCGATCGACGGGCGAGCCGACATTCTCTCGGTGATCAAGCACGCGGTCTCGCTCTACGAGTTCCAGCAGCATGCTTACAAAGGCATGATCGGCAACGATCTTTATCTGGAATCCTATCGTTCACGCATCAATGGCGTGCCGATCGAGACGGTGGTCGTCGCCCATATGAACGAGCAAGGCGATACGGATTCCGTCGTCATCAATCATCGACCGCTCGATGCCGCACTACTGTTCTCGCAATTGATGCGCGAGCGCGTGGACGAGCGCTTTCGCGCGTGTTATCTGTCGGAACGGGAAGCCGCCGCGCTCAATGCGGCTGCCGTCCCGCCACCGGGCCCGGGGCCGCAGGATGAAACGCCTTCTTCTTGATTTGACGGCAGCATGCTTGCTGCTCGCTTTGGCAGGAGTCTCCATGGCACATTCCGCTGCGTTGCCGACCACGCCCACCACGAAGATACTGGCGATCGGTACGTTTCCTCCCGGCACGGACATGCAGCACGTCCAGACCATTCTTCCGACCGAAGTCCGCGAGACGACACAGCTGTATCTCGCGGGCAAGATCGATCAGTGGTATTCCCTGCAGGACCGGCCCGGGGTCGCGTTCGTCCTGAACGTGACGGACACGGGTGAAGCGCATGAAATGCTGGAACGACTCCCGTTGGGGAAGGCGCACCTCATGACGTTCACGCTGCTCCCGATCGGCCCGCTCAAGCCATTGAGCAAGCTCTTGAATCCTCCGGCGGCTCAGTAGAACCCCCTGCACCCCGCCACCTTTCGAAACAGCGAAGCGCACCGTGTGCCGCGCGATGTCGCACCGAACGAGATCCTCGATCATGACTCGACCCGTAACGAAAACACCCGCCTCTCCCGCCGCCGCTGCGAGTTCTTCAACGTGCCCGACCGTGCCGGCGCCGTCGTCGCCGGAACCCACGGTCGACGTCGGCGACGTGCAGGTCAATGCCGACATCACGCTGCGCCGCATGGTCTATCGCCCCGCACGATCGAAGGGCATCGTGCTGTTCCTGCACGGCTTCCCCGAGACAATGTATGCATGGAAGCCGATTGCCGAATCACTGTCCAGCGACTACGAGGTCCATGCGTTCGACTGGCCAGGCTACGGGCAATCGTCGCGTCCGCGCGCAGATCGCTTTTCGTACGCGCCGAGCGACTATGCCCGTGTGCTGAGAGACTACATCCGTACGTCGGGCATCGATGGTTCGAGACTGTTGATTTATGCGACGGATATCGGTGCGCTTCCGGCGCTGCTGGCAGCGTTGGAACAACCGGATATCGCGCGGGAAATCATCGTTGGCGACTTTGCCCCGTTCAACCGGCCGCAATATATGTACGAAAGCCTGCAAGGCCTGAAGTCGAAGCCTTCATCGGATATCGTGCGCGCCGCCATGAACAGGAATCGCGACGAAATCCTCGCAAACACGTTCTTCCGGGGCATGGAGGATGCGGAGCGCTACACGTTGCCCGAGGAATTCATGGACGACGTGGCGAAGGGATGGGACGGTGACTTGACCGCGGCCGACGCCTTTTTCCACTACTACGCAAGCTTCACCCGGGACCAGGACTACTTCGAAGCCAATATGGCAAAGCTGAAAGTCCCCGTGAAGGTCGTGTGGGGCGGGAAGGACATCTATATCAAGAAGGAAATGGGCATCGAGTACGCGGACCGAAACGGGGTGAACATTTCGATTCTTCCGGAACTGGGCCACTTTCCGCATCTGCAAGCGCCGGCCCGGACGGCGAACGAAGTTCGGGCTTCGTTCGGCGAGGCGAGCGATCGCGCGACCGAGTAGCGGACAACGGCGGGACGATGCCTCTCCCGCCGGCGATTCACCCGCACCGCCGATCACTTCGGCCATCGCCAGCCTGGATCGGGCAAGTGTTCGGCGAAGTAGCCGGACTGTCAGGCCGGCGCGCCGAAACGCAACATCGTGAAACCGGGCTTGCGCTCCGAGGGCACGGGAACATAATCTTTAACGATACCGGCGGACGTAACGAACGATTCCGCCCGGGTTCCCTGACGTCCTGCGATGAACATCAAAAGCCGTGCCCGCCAGCACACGGCCCGCCCGCCCCGCAAGCCCGATGCCGGCCTGCTGCAGTGGATCAACGGACTCGCCGCGGCGCGCACGTATCGATTGCATTGGCTGCCGCACGATCTGCTTGCCGGCGTCACGCTCAGTGCCGTGCTCGTGCCCGCCGGCATGGCGTACGCGAACGCAGCCGGCCTGCCCGCCGTCAACGGGCTTTATGCGTCGCTTGCCGCGATGCTCGCGTATGCGCTCTTCGGCCCCAGCCGCATCCTCGTGCTCGGCCCCGACTCCGCGCTGGTCGCACTGATCGCCGCAAGCATCACGCCGCTTGCTCACGGCGATGCCGCGCATGCGCTGGCCCTTGCCGGCGCGCTCGCGATACTCGCAGGCGCGATCTGCATCGCGGTCGGGGTGCTCAGGCTCGGATTCGTCACCGAGCTGCTGTCGCTGCCCATCCGGTACGGTTTTCTGAACGGCATCATGCTGACGATCAGCATCGGACAATTGCCCAAGCTCCTCGGCTACAAGGGCCACGGCGAATCGTTCATCGAGCAGGTGCGCGACGTGGCCGCCGGCATCGCGGCATCGAAGGTGAACGCAACGTCGTTCGCACTCGGCGTCGCCGCGCTCGCGCTGATACTCGTGTGCAAACGGCTCTGGCCCAGGTTGCCGGGTGTACTGCTCGCCGTGGCGGGCGCGACCGCAGTGGTAATGTGGTTCGATCTGTCGACGCGCGCCGGCGTTGCAACCGTCGGTGCGGTCCCGCAAGGCCTGCCGGTGCCGCGCATCCCCGACGTGAGCCTCGACGGCTGGCTGCATCTCGCGGGAAGCGCAGCGGCGATCGCGCTCGTTTCGTTCACGGATATCAGCGTGCTGTCCCGCACCTACGAACTGCGCAACGACACCAGCGTGGACCGGAATCACGAATGCATCGCGCTCGGGCTGTCGAACCTCGCCGCCGGCCTGATGCAAGGGTTCGCGGTGAGCGCGAGCGGCTCACGCACGCCCGTCGCGGAAGCCGCGGGCGCGAAGACGCAGGCAACGGGCGTGGTGGCTGCCGCCGTCGTTGCCGCACTGCTGCTGTTCGCGCCGCGCGCGCTTGCGCACACGCCACAATCCGTGCTGGCCGCCGTCGTGATCGCGGCATGCGTGAACATGATCGAGGTGCGCGGCGTCGTGCGGCTTTATCGGCTCCGCAAAAGCGAGTTCGTGGAGGCGGTGGCATGTTTCGTCGGCGTTGCAGCCGTCGGGGTCGTGAACGGCATTGCGTTGGCGCTGCTGCTCACCGTGCTGTCGTTTCTATGGCGCGCGTGGCGGCCTTACGACGCCGTGCTCGGGCGGGTCGACGGCATGAAGGGCTATCACGACGTGTCGCGCCATCCGGACGCGCGGCGCGTGCCCGGGCTCGTGCTGCTGCGCTGGGATGCGCCGCTCTTTTTCGCGAATGGCGAAATCTTTCGGGAACGCGTGTTGCGCGCCGTCGATGAATCGCCGGAGCCGGCACGCTGGATCGTCATCGCGGCGGAGCCCGTGACCGACATCGACCTCACGGCTGCCGATGTGCTCGAACGGCTGCATCTTGAACTTGCCGCGCGGCAGGTCAAGCTGGTCTTCGCGGAGCTGAAAGGCCCCGTCAAGGACAGCCTCAGGCATTACGGCATGTACAGCATGTTCGGCGACGACAACTTCTTTCCGACGATCGGCGCAGCGGTAAGCCGTTATGTGGACATGCATCGAATCGAGTGGCACGACTGGGAAGACTCCCGGGGATCGGCGGGGGACTGATGGTCGGCAACATATCGGAGGCGGTATGGAACGAGAGCTGAAGCTGCGGGTTTCCGCGAAGAACCTCGACAAGTTGCGCCACGCGCCGTTGCTTGCGCAGTCCAACGGCGCCGGCGCGACTCAACAGCTGACGAGCACGTACTTCGACACTGCCACGCTCGCATTTCACCGGTGCGCGGCTTCCCTGCGGGTGCGTGCGGCCGGCAACCACAGAGTCCAGACGTTGAAACTGGAAGGATCGGCCCGGGCCGGCCTGTTCGAGCGGGACGAATTCGAGACGCCCGTCGACGGCGACGTCCCCGATCTGACACGGCTGCGGGACACGCTCCCCGACGACACCGAGTGCGGCCGCCTGGTTCGCGACCAGGCCACGGCACCGGATCTTCAGCCCGTGTTCGTCACGCGGATCAAGCGGCGGGTTCTACCGCTGCGCCTGCCTTCCGGCGATGAAGTCGAGGTCGCGCTCGACAAGGGGACGGTCGACGCGGATTCGAAGTCGGTCCCGATCGCCGCGATCGAACTGGAACTGAAACGCGGCCGCCCCGAAAACCTGTACGGCATCGCACTGGAATTGCTCGACATCGCGCCATTGCGCATCGATCACGAGAGCAAGGCCGATCTCGGGTACGGGCTGCTCGTCGCCGAGCACCAGCCGGCCGTCAAGGCGCAACCGGTGCAGCTGAAGAAGCGCGATTCGATCGAAGACGCGTTCTGCCGGATCGTGCGCAACTGCCTGGACCAGATCCGCGCCAACGAACGCGGTGTCGAGTCCGGTCATGATCCGTCGAGCGTGCATCAGATGCGGGTGGGGCTGCGTCGCCTGCGTTCGGCGCTCGACCTGTTCGCGAAAGTGATTCCCGCGTATCCCGGCCTTGACGACGAACTGCGCTGGATCGCCGGCGAGCTCGGCGCCGCGCGCGACTGGGAAGTGCTTGCCGGAGCGACGCTCGACCATGCCGGCACGAACGGCAATCCGGACGAGATCCGTTCAGTGCGGAACGCCTGCAAGCGCATTGCCGCCGTCAATCGCCAACGCGCGGCTTCCGCAGTCGGATCGGTTCGCTACACGCGGCTCGCGTTACAGCTCGCGTCATGGGTGAACCGAAAGGGCTGGCGGGACGGGATGCCTGACGAACGGCGCGATGCCATCATGCAGCCGGCGAGTCCGTTTGCTCACGAGGTTCTGCGTCGCCGGCACCGGAAACTGATCAAACGCGGCAAGAGGCTGGCCGATCTCGACGATCACCGGCGTCACCGTGCGCGCATCGCGGCGAAGAAGGTCCGGTACGCCACCGAATTCTTCGCGTCGCTGTGCCGCAAGCAAGCCGTCCGAACGTACATCGACGCGCTGTCCGAACTTCAGGATGATCTGGGCTGGCGTAACGATGCCGTGGTCGCGGAGCAGTTTCTGAAGGCGCTGCCTCGCACGTCACCCGACGCCGCGCCGGGCGCGGGCTTTGCTCGCGGCTTTCTGGCCGCGCGTGCCGCAGCCGATCATCAGAAGTTGAAGCAGCTGTGGAGCCGCTTCAAACGGCTGTCGCCGCCGCACTGAAGCGGCACGCGGCCGCATCGACGTGGCGCGATGGCACTCAGGGCTTGCACGCGATCGCCTCGATCTCGATCCTGGTGCCGACCATGTTCGTCGCCTGCAACGTCGAGCGTGACGGCTTGTTCTCGGGGAAGAACTCCGCATAGACGCGATTGAATTCGGCGAAGTCGCGCGCGTCTTCGAGCCAGACGGTGGTTTTCACGACGTCGCCGAGCGTGCATCCTGCCAGCGCGAGTACGTGTGCGACGTTCTTCAACGTCTGACGCGTCTGCGCTTCGATCCCGCCGGCGACGATGCTGCCGTCTTCGTTTCTCGCCACCTGACCGGATACGAATACCAGATCGCCGGCTTTGGTCGCCAACGATCGAGGCAGGTTTCGCGTGACGGGGTTGCTTTCTGCGAAGTATTCGATTGCCATTTGAACCTCCGTTCGATCCGCCTGGCGCCTGCGCCGGCCAATGACGAAGAGCGTAGCGCGGAACCCGCGCGCTGCCAATCCGGTGTTCGCGACCGAAGCGCCGCGACATGCTGCGTCGCCTCGTCGTCGCCAATCAGTAGCGCTCGGACACACCGTCGATCCCGCGCTCGTGCAATTCGCGCACGAGCCTCGCACGCACCGTCGCGACATCGGAAAACGCAGGCC
This sequence comes from Burkholderia sp. BCC1988, assembly GCF_905339895.1. Lineage (NCBI taxonomy): Bacteria > Pseudomonadati > Pseudomonadota > Betaproteobacteria > Burkholderiales > Burkholderiaceae > Burkholderia > Burkholderia sp. BCC1988. Next base: position 131,309 of record NZ_CAJPHA010000021.1, on the reverse strand, counting down.
GTCGACGCGCGGCGATTTCGTCAGCCGTATAAGGCTTGAAATCGCGCGGCAGCGCATCGCGATTCATCGTCGTGAGCACCCAGTTCAGTACGTCGGCGAGATCCCGGTCCGACAGCGCCGAGTTCGACGCGCCGGGCACGCGCATCACGTATTCGCGCCCGGCCGGCAGATGCGTGAAATAGCCGAGCGAGTTCGCGAGCGGCGGCACCTTGCCCGGAATGCCGCCGCCCGTCGCGGTGTGGCAGCCCATGCAGTTGAGGACCCAGTTCTGCCGCGCGAGCGTCGCGTCGGCCGCGCCGTCGGCATGCGCGGGAGCTGCAATCGCACATGTCGCGACAGCAACCACCAGCGCCGAAGACAGACGGCGTGTCACGAACGAGCCGATCCGCAACGCCGCCGTACGCCCGCCACGACGCCGAATGCCGGCCGCATTCACAGCCCCAGCCCCTTCGTCACGGTCGCCCGTTGCGCGTGAACGGCCGTGCCGTCCATCTCCTTCGCCCGCGCCGCGCGAATGTCGGCTGCCGTGAACGGCTTCGCGTCGCCGTGCCGGTCGTTGAGATCGAACACGACGTAGTTGAGCACGTTCGCGATGTCGTCGTCGCTCGCGCTCGCGAACGACGGCATCTTGAAGTTGTAGCGCTTGTCGTGCACCTCGATCTCGCCGAACATCCCGTGCAACAGCGTCGCGACGAGTTGCGCGCGGCCCGCGTCGGCCGTCGCGTACTTGCCCGGATACTCGGTCAGCGGCGGCGCGAGGCCGTCCTGCCCCTTGCCGCCCGCCTGGTGGCACACCGCGCACTGCGCGTCGAACAGGCTCTTGCCCGCCGGGTAATGAACGGCCTGCTGCGCACCGGCCTCGCCCGGCAGCATCAGAAACCCGGCGGCAGCCGCCACGCACGCGGCCACGATCTTTCCAGCTTGCTTCACTTTCATTGCTTTGCCGCTCCCAGCAGGACCGAAACCGAACAGTGGTAATTCGAATTACCGTTCGCCATGCACCAGTTGATGTCGTTGTTCAGCGACAGCTTGTACAGCGGTTTCTCGCGCTCGTTGCGGTTGCAGAAGCACTTGCCGCACGACGTCTTTCCGCAGCAGTCGTTGTACGACACGATGTAGTCCGAACCGTCGTGCGGATTGCGGCAGGTGCCGATCCACGTGATCGGCGACGGTGTGGTTCCCGGCGGGCAACTGCTCGACGTCCCGCCGCAGCAGCTGCACAGCCAGCCGTCGATCGCGCAGTATTTCCAGTAGTCGCAGCTCATCGGATCGTCGCTCGCGCCCGATGCGGCGGCACCGGACGCCGCCGATGCACCCGAGGCCGCGTCGGCCGCGTACGCGGTGCGGTCGACGGGCAGCAGCGGCAGCATCGCCGATCCCACCAGCACCTTGCCGAGCTTCGCCATCGCGCTGCGCCGCGAACTATGCTGCGCGACGCCGCGCGCCGACCGTTCGAACCATGAATCAAACAGGCCCATTCCGTTGTTCTCCGTTGACGTTGAAGGAAGGTCGGCCGATCACGCGTGCTGCGAGTGCTCTTGATGGCCGTCGTGGTCGTGATCGCCGTGCACGAACTGCTGCAGCGATGCGACGCCACGCTCTTTCGCTTCGAACAGGCTCTCGAGATGCTCGCGCGTATTGACGAGCCCCTTCGCCCGCACGGTGCCGGTGTCGTCGAGCAGCACCGCATACGGCAGCTTGCCGATCTGGTACGCGAGGCCGAGCTCCTGCGACAGCACGTACGGGAAGCGCGCGAGGTCGTGCTTCTGCGCGAAGCGCGCGTGTTCGTCGGGATCGCCGTCGCTCGCGAGCACGATGTTCACCGGCGTCGACTCGCTCGCCTGCAGCGACGGCAACAGTGGCAGCAGCTTCTTGCAGACCGGGCACGTCGGCGACAGGAAGAACAGCAGCGTCGCCTTGCCCGCTGCGTCGATGCCGCCGACCTTCACCTGCGAGCCGCGAATGTCGGTCAGCTCGAAGGCGGGCGCGATCGCACCGACCGCCGGCCCCTTGTCGATCATCAGTGCGCCGGCCGGCATGATGCGTTCGTACAGGATGCCGATCTGGCGCACGAGCGCGAGGCAGATCGCGCCGAGCGCGAGCACGGCGACCCACAGCAAGGCGGTGGAAACGGTGAGAGCGGTTTGCATCATGAATTCCTCAGGTGGGAAAGGCGCGGTACGTTGGCGAGCAGCACGTCGACGGTGAGCAGCGCGCAGACGATCAGCAGCACGGAAGAGAACAGCGTCAGGTAGTCGAACCACACGACCGCACGGCTGCCCGGCTCGACGAGCGCGGTCGCGGCCAGCACGACGAGCAGCAGCACGCGCGCGACATGCAGCCAGCCGATGCCGCGCGGCGCATCCGTGCGCGCGGCCGCAGCAAAACCGGAACAGCCGCAGTCGATGTCGGTGTGGCCGCGCAGGATGTTGATCGTCATGCCGGCCGCGAAGACAAGCAGCAATGCGATCAGGCCGAGCGCGCCGGCCGTGCGCGTATCGGGAAACAGCAGCGCCGCCGCGCAGACCGCTTCGGCGAGCGGAATCGCGAACGCGGCGGGCGCGGTGAGCGCATCGGGCAGCAGGCGATAGCCGGCGAGCGCCTGGCGGAACGCGGCCGGCCGGCGCATCTTCGCGAAGGCGCCGAGCAGCACGACGACGGCCGCGCCGGCCTGCGCGCTGGTGGCGAGTACGGGATCGAGCGTCATCGCGGCCTCACGGGTTCACGAGCAGCGTCGGCGTACTGCCGATCTGCTTCTCGACGTGCTGCAGCTTGCCGCTGTGCGCGTCCATCACGACGAGATCGGACGTGCCCGTCAGCCCGTAGAACAGCGGCTTGTCATCCTCGCTGACCTGGATCGACACGAGCGGATCGACCTTCTGCTGCGCGAGATCCCAGCGCGCGACGCGCTGTTTCGTCTTCAGGTCGTAGATCCACACCTGCGTGCCGGGATCCTTGTGCGTGCCGTCGCCACCCTTGTGCATCAGCACGTAATAACGGTTCTGCCTGACCTGCACGGCCGTCTGCTGCATGCCGCCCGGGCGCCAGCCTTCGGCGCGCTCGGCATCGGTCAGCAACGACCACGACTTGCCGAACGCGGGCCTGGCGCCGCCGAAATCGGCGCTGCGCACGTTGCCGTGATACGTCGTGAACAGGTAGCCGCCCTGGTAGCGCGACGCGTTGATGAAGGCCGGATCGTTGTCGACGTCGATGAATGCATCGGACATCGTGCGCTTCACCTCCTTGCCGTTCGCGTCGAGCGTGACCGTGAGCGCCTTGCCGCTTTCGCACAGCGCGGTGAAGCGGTCGTTCCCCGACGGATACGCGAGCACGCATGCCGCGGTGTCGATCTCGGACAGCACCTGCTTCGACACCGCGTCGATCACCGTCACCGACGCGGCCGGCGTGATGTTCGCGACGTACAGCCGCTTGCCGTCCGCGCTGAACGCGGTGTTGTACGGCGACGGCACGTGCTGCCCGTGCTTCGCCGGAATCACGATCTCTCCGGTGTGATCGAGCGTCGTGTTGTCGGTCATCTCGACGACGTCGGTGCGCGTGCCGTGCGAGCCGCGCGAGAAATAGGTCGTCGCGATGAAGCTCGTCTTGTGGTCGGGCGAAATCGCGAGGCCGGGCGCGAAGCCGCCGTCGATCTGGCCGAGCAGCTTCTTCGCGTCGGCGTCGTACACGAAGATGCGCCCGTCGGTCATCGTCGGCATCGCGATGTCCACGACGTACACCGCGTGCGGATGCCACGGCGGCATCTTCTGCACGACCAGTTCCTCGGGCTTTTCCGTCGCGTCCGCGCTGCCGGCCCACGCCGCCGCGAACGCCAGCGTCGCCGCGAAAGCCGCGGTGCGTCGCCTTGTTCTCATGTCGCCTCCAGTTGGGATTCAGGTAATGTGGGGCGACTGTAGTTCGACAATAAATCGGTTCAGCACCCGGACCGGCAACGCGTGCGTGCCGATTCGGGATATTGGAAAACCGCCTGAAAGGCACCTGCGGCGCGCCACATCCGACCCCGCCGAAACCCCTGCCGGAATAGCGCTCATCCGTATTGCACCGACCGCCCGGTCGGTTTAATCTTGCGCGGTCCGAACGACCGCCGGAGGCGCCGTGCTCGTGTTTCACCAGATGTTCGACGACGCAGACCGGCATGCCGAGGCGCTGCGCGGCTGGGATCAGCGCTACGACCAGATCGGCTGCGGCTCGTATCGCAGCACGGTCAAGCACGTGGAGCTCGACGGCGTGCAATTGTTCCAGGAAGCGGCGAACGTGCGCGTCATCCAGCGCGGGCGCCTGCCGGCCGGCCATACGGTATTCGGAATGCCGCTCACCGGCTCGGGCACCTTCGCCTTCGGCGATGCGCGCATCGAGCACGGCACGATCGTGATGGCGCGCGGCGGCTCGCCGTTCGAACTGCATTCACCCGACGACATGTCGCTGATCGGCGTGGTCGTCGACGCCGAGCTGATGCAGCAGATCGAGGATGCCGCCGACGTCCGGGTCGACGAGCGCGCGCTGCGGCGCGGCGTCGTCGACGTGCCGGTCGCCGCACGCGAACGCGCGAGCCTGCAGTTCGCGACACTGCTCGAACGGGTGCTGTCGGCACCCGCTACGTTCGACGCGGCGCATGCGCAGTCCGAGTTGCGCGGCGAGGTCGCCAACGTGCTCGTCGATCTCCTGACCTACCGGATGCCCGAGCCGCCACACCGCCTCACGCATGCGTGCCACGCCGACATCGTGCGGCGCGTGCACGACTACGTGATCGAGCACCCGGAAGCGCCCGTCGACATCCTGAGCCTGTGTACGCAGCTGCGCGTGAGCCGGCGCACGATGCAGAACAGCTTCCAGTCGGTCGTGCAGACCGGTCCGCTGAACTACACGCGCTCGCTGCGTCTCGCGCAGGTGCGACGCCTGCTGCTCGACACGCGGCAGTCGGACCTGCCGATCAGCGAGGCGGCCGCGCGCTGGGGCTTCATCCATCTCGGGCATTTCGCGAACGCGTACAGGGCCCAGTTCGGCGAACTGCCTTCGACGACGGCGCGCCGGACGGTGCGCGGCGCAAAAACGCGCTGAGTGCCGGCAAAACCCGCCATAATTCGTTGCTGAACGTTCGGCTCCCGCGCGCCGGGCGCTGTGCGCGCGGGCCTGCCCGCTCGCCGCGGCGCGCCGTCCGTGACGACCACCCGCTTCCACCCCACGCCCCGATGCCAGAGGATTTCCACTTCCTGTTGCTGCCCGGCTTCTCCGCGCTCGGCTTCATGTCGGCGGTCGAACCGCTGCGCGTCGCGAACCGCTTTCGCACCGAGCTGTACCGCTGGCACGTGATCAGCGCGGACGGCACGCCCGTCGCCGCGAGCAACGGCATTCCGGTCGCGGCCGAAGCCGCGTACGCGGACGTCGCGCAGGTCGAGACGGTGTTCGTCGTCGCCGGCTTCGATCCGCTCGTGTGCTACGACCGTGCGCTCGCGGACTGGCTGCGCCGCCAGAACCGGCACGGCGCGACGCTCGGCGGCATCGACACCGGCAGCTTCGTGCTCGCGGAAGCCGGGCTGTTCGACGCGTCGCAAACGCTCACACTGCACTGGGAAGCGCTCGCCGCGTTCCGCGAGCGCTACCCGGGCCTGAACGCGACGCAGGAACTGTTCGAGATCGACGACCGGCGCATCACCTGCGCGGGCGGCACCGCGTCGATCGACATGATGCTCGACCTGATCGGCCGGCGGCATGGCGCCGATCTCGCGGCGGCCATCTCCGAACAGTTCGTCGTGAGCCGCATCCGGCAACGCTCGGACAGCCAGCGGCTCGAGATCGCCGCGCGCTATGGCGTGCACAACCGCAAGCTGATCCAGGTGATCGACACGATGCAGCGGCACATGGAAACTCCGCTCGGCTCCGATGCGCTCGCGCAGGACGTGGCGATCACGCGGCGCCAGCTCGAACGGCTGTTCAGCGCGACGCTGAACGACACGCCGACGCGCTTCTACCTGAACCTGCGCCTCGATCGCGCACGCGAGCTGCTGCAGCAGACCGACATGAGCATCACGTCGGTGTGCGTTGCGTGCGGCTTCGAATCGCCGTCGCATTTCTCGCGCACGTATCGCTCGCGTTTCGGCGTGAGCCCGCGCAGCGACCGCCGCGCGACGCGCTGAACGGCGCCGCTTTTGCGTACAATCCGGCGCGCCATTGCACGCGCCGGCAGCGTTTCCCGCCATTCGCTCAATAATGCCGCCGATTGATCGACGGACCGAAGCGGCCTTCGAAAATAAATTGCAAAGTTGCCGAAAATATTCTGTAACATACCTCGCAATTAGATAGGCAGCCCTAAGGAGATGAGAGCCCGGTCCCGACGCATGTCGCGCCACGCAGGCTGCCAAACCGATATCAATTCCGAGGGGTATGACATGACGATGCTCGCCTCACCGTCGCCGCACCTGCCTGCCGTTCGCTTCCCCGCCGCCATTCCGTTCCGATTCGTTTCGACCTGACGCTTAGTTATCCTCAGTCAGTCGAATCTCCCAGCACCGCTTCGCCGCACCGGTTCCATCGAGCCGGCGCGCGAGCCGTGTCGTGCCTGCTCGCCACGAGCGCGCGGGCGTGTCCAACCGTTGAGATGAGGATCACCCATGCAGACATCACGCAAAGCATTGCCGCTCGCCCTGGGTCTCGCGCTCGGTTTCGGCATCGTCGGCGGCAGCGCGGCCGATACCAAGGTCGCGAACCCGCAGGCGTCGAGCCTGCGCGAAAGCCTGACGCGCGGCGTGGCACCGGCCGCGGCCAAGGCCGATACCGCCGCCGGGCAGTTCCGCGCCGACGGCGTCGCCGTCACGCTGTACAACCCCGCCTATCGCGCGAACAAGGCGGCCGCCACGCCCGCGGCCGCCGCGCGCGATTTCGTCGCGGCGCAGGCGACGCAGCTCGGGCTCGACCCGGCCGCGCTCGCGAGCCTCGCGGTGACGTCGGAGCGCAGCGATGCCGATTTCACCGTCGTGCGCTTCCAGCAGCAGGCGGCCGGACTGCCCGTGTACGGCAGCGACATCGCGGTGACGGTCGCGAAGGACGGCCGCATCCTGTACGTCGCGAGCAACACGATCAACGGCGTGGTCGTCACCGCGCGCAAGACACAGGCGGTCGACCAACAGCAGGCGCTCGACCGCGCCCGCGCGTATCTCGGCGTCAGCGGCTTCACAAACCTCGACGCACAGCGCGTCGCGTTCGTCGACAAGGCCGGCACGCATACCGCATGGAAGGTACGCGGCCGCCCGCAGGACGGCCCGAAGGGCGACTGGGAACTGCTGATCGACGCGGATAGCGGCGAAGTGCTGCGCGCCGAGGACAAGGCGTTCTATGCGACCGACGGCACCGGCTTCGTATTCCGGCCCGATCCGCTTTCGTCGACGAAGAGCAGCTACGGCAGCACGGGCTACAAGGACGGCAACGACGCCGATTCAACCCAGCTCACGGCCGCGCGCGTGCGCGTGACACTGAAGGATCTCGCGCAGTCGAACTCGCGCTACGTGCTGTCGGGCCCGTATGCGTCGTGCGTCGACTTCGATGCGCCGCGCGACAACGCGTGTCCGGCGCAGGCGACGCCGACGTTCGAGTTCACGCGCGGCAACCTGTATTTCGAGGCGGTGAACACGTACTACCACATCGACACGTTCCTCCGTTACGTGAACCAGACGCTCGGCATCAAGGCGCTGCCCTACCAGTACACGGGCGGCGTGCAGTACGACCCGCACGGCGAATCGGGCGACGACAACTCGTCGTACTCGTCGAGCAGCGGCCGGCTGACCTTCGGCCAGGGCGGCGTCGACGACGCGGAAGATGCGGACGTCGTGATCCACGAGCTCGGCCACGGCATCCACGACTGGGTGACCAACGGCGGCCTGTCGCAGCAGGAAGGCCTGTCGGAAGGCACAGGCGACTATCTCGCCGCCGCGTACAGCCGCGACTTCAATCAATGGAGCCCGTCCGACGCGCAATATCACTGGGTCTACAACTGGGACGGCCACAACGAATACTGGGGCGGCCGCGTGACGAACTGGAACGTCGGGCGCACCTACGCGCAGGCACGCGGCGCCGAGATCCACACGGCCGGCCAGTACTGGGCGTCGTGCAACCTCGTCGCGCGCGACGCGATCGGCGCGCAGGCGATGGACAAGGCCTTCCTGAAAGGGCTGTCGATGACCAACAGCTCGACGAACCAGAAGGCCGCCGCCCAGGCGGTGCTGACGGCCGCCGCCGCGCTCGGCTACAGCAGCGCGCAACTCACGGCGATCGGCAATGCATACAACAAGAGCTGCACGTACGGCGTGACCGTGCCGCAGAAGTCGTAATTCCGCAGCAGGCGGGGGCGCCGCATGACCTGCGCGCGCCCTCTTCCTCGACATCGCCATCCTCACGAGATCGAACATGCCTACTCTGACATTGACCCGCCTGAGCGCCGCGCTCGGCGGCATGCTGCTGACCGCCGCCGCGCACGCGACGCCGGTGTGGATCACGCTCGGCGACACCGCGTTCCGCCAGCTTCAACGCATCGATGCGAGCGCAACCGCCCAGTACAGCACGGCGGTCGACGCCGGCAAGACGGCCGACGGCGCCGTGCGCCGCGAAACCGTGCATATCGTCGAGATCGACGATTCACGACTCGGCGAACTCGCCCATGCGGTCCACCATGCGCGCGGCCACGGGCCCGGCTACATCGTGCACGACTCGTTCGACGACGCACGGCAGGCTTTGCAGCCGGTACCCGCGGCATTCGCGAAACAGGCGGCCGTGCCCGCCTACCAGCTATCGAACGCGCCGCAGATCAAGACCTGGATCCAGCAACTGCAGGCCAGCAACATCGTCGGCACGATCACGTCGCTGTCCGGTTTCACGAACCGCTACTACACGACGTCGCACGGCGTCGCCGCGTCGGACTGGCTCGCGCTGCAGTGGCGGCAACTGGCCGGCTCGCGCACCGACATCGCCGTCGAGCAGTTCACGCATGCGGGCTTTCCGCAGAAGTCCGTGATCCTGACGATCCGCGGCAGCGATCCGGCCGCGGGCACGATCGTGCTGGGCGGCCACCTCGATTCGACGGTCGGCCGCACGACGGAAAACACGCGCTCGCCCGGCGCCGACGACGATGCGTCCGGCATCGCCAGCCTGACCGAAGCGCTGCGTGTGCTGCTCGCGAACGGCTACCGGCCGAAGCGGACGATCAAGTTCGTCGGCTACGCGGCCGAGGAAGCCGGCCTGCTCGGGTCAAAGGCGATCGCGAAGCAGTTCCGCACGCAGAACGCGAACGTGGTCGGCGTGCTGCAGCTCGACATGACGAACTACCAGGGCGATCCGAAAGACATCTACCTGATCACCGACTACACGAACGCCGCGCAGAACACCTACCTGACGAACCTCGCGAAGACCTACCTGCCCGAGCTCGCGATCGGCACGTCGCAATGCGGCTATGCGTGCTCGGATCACGCGTCGTGGCATGCGCAAGGCTATCCGGCGTCGTTCCCGTTCGAGGCCGACCAGAACGACAGTCCCTATATCCATACCGTGAACGACACGCTGGAGAATTCGGACCGGCAGGCGAACCACGCGCTGAAGTTCGGCAAGCTGGCGCTTGCGTATGCGGTCGATCTCGGCGGCGACGGCAGCACGACCGTCAAGCGCTGACCGGCTCGAGCCGCCCGGGCGGGCGCGCGCATCATGCGCGCCCGGTCGAGCGCGTTTCCCGTTCCGGATAGAATCGTCGTTCGACCACTTCCGCACCACGGTGCTCCGTCATGACCGACTTCTCCCGCTCCGTCGACGCCCTCTCGCCCGAGCACGTCACGACCGCATTCGATTTGCCCGGCCACACGATCGTCCGCTCGCTCGGCGTCGCACAGGGCATCATCGTGCGTTCGCGCTCGATCGTCGGCTCGTTCGGCGCGGCGCTGCAAACCATCTTCGGCGGCAACATCACGCTCTATACGTCGCTGTGCGAGAAGGCGCGCCAGCAGGCGTTCGACAAGATGCTCGCCGACGCGCGCAAGCTCGGCGCGAACGCGATCGTCGCGATGCGCTACGACTCGACCGAGATCGGGTCCGGCGTCACGGAAGTCATCTGCTACGGCACGGCCGTACAGGTCGTGCGCGACGCCGGCGTCTGACCGTCAGCCGTTATGCGCTTATGCGCTGGCCGCACACACGATCGCGACGATCGAGCCGATCACGAGCACCACGCCGATCGTCTTGCGCTTGTTCAGCTCCGTCCACAACAGCACGCCGGTGAGCGACAGCAGGACCAGCGCGCCCGCGAGCGTATCGACGAGCAGCACCCAGCCGATGCTCGTCCCGACGCCCTTGTGCAGGTTCGTCAGCCACGTGAGCGTGCCGTTGCCGGTACGCTTGAGCGTCATCGTGTCGCTGCCGATCCAGTAGTCGACCGCGACGTTTTCATGCGGCGACGCGAACACGAGTTGCCAGTGCTCCGGCTGCACGGTTTCGCGGTCGCCCCATGCGACCGGATGCGCGGGCTCCTTCTGCACGCGGCCCATGCGTTCGGGCAGATGCAGATCCGGTTGCGCACGCAGCCATTGCTCGAGCGCGCGCGGTGACGCGGGCCGCGGATCGGGCACGCCGAGCCGCAACGTCTCGACGCGCGGCGCGCCGGTCTGGATGCGCAGCGGCGGCGCACGATGATTCAGCAGGAAACCCGTCGTGCCGAACAGCAGCCCGAGCGCGGCCCCCCACAGGCCGATCCAGCCGTGCACCTTGCGCAGCCATTTGATGAAGGTGCCGCGGCGCGAACGCGCGCCGCCGGAGCCGGCCGGGCGCACGCCCGGCGCGATGCGCGACGCGGATGCCGCGTCGATGTCGATGGGATCGGCAACGCTCACGTCTCGCTCCAGATTCTCAGAAGATTGTGGTAGCAGCCGACCAGGCTGCGGCACGCCTGCGTATCGGCGCCGCCGGCGTTGAGCCGCTGGATCGCCGTGTCCATGTCGAACAGCAGCGCCCGCTGTGCATCGCTACGCACGAGGCTCTGCACCCAGAAGAAACTCGCGACGCGCACGCCGCGCGTGACCGGTGTGACCTGGTGCAGGCTCGTCGCCGGATAGACGATCATGTCGCCCGCGGGCAGCTTGACCTGCTGCACGCCATACGCGTCCTCGATCACGAGTTCGCCGCCGTCGTATTCGTCCGGCGCGGACAGGAACAGCGTGACCGACACGTCGGTGCGCAGCTTCACGCCGTTCGGCAGCACGCGCACCGCGCCGTCCACGTGACTGCCGAACGTCATCCCGCCTTCGTAGCGGTTGAAGAGCGGCGGATAGACCTGGTTCGGCAGCGCCGCGCTGATGAACAGCGGATTGCGCTCGACCGCAGCGAGGATCGCGTCGCCCAGTTCGCGCGCAATCGGCGCATGCTCGGCGATCTGCTGGTTGCGCTTGACCGGCGCGCCCGTGTAGCCGGCCGTCGCGCGGCCGTCGACCCACGCGTCGCCCGCCTGGTCGAGCCGGTCACGCACCGTGCGCACCTGCTCGGGCGTCAGCACGTTCGGGATGTGTACAAGCATCGTTCCACCTTTTTCATCGAATGACGCGGCGATCGCACGCGTGCGGTCAGAACCGGTAGTCGAGCGTCGCGAGGAACGTGCGTCCGACGCCCGGCACCGCGCGGCCGCCGTCCGACTGGATCAGCGCATCGTAATAGAACTTGTCGGTCAGGTTCAGCAGGTTCAGGCGCAGGTCCCACTGCTTCGCGTGATATGCGGCCGTTGCATCCCAGCGCGTATAGCCGCCCACCTGCACGTAGTTCGTGTTCGCCGCGTAGCGACCCGACATGTAGGTCGGGCCGCCACCGATTTCCCAGTGCGGCGTGAACGCATACGTGGTCCACAGCGTGAACGTGTTGCGTGGCGTATTCGCGAGCGTCTTGCCCTGGGTGCCGTCGAGCGCGCTCAGGATCACGCCGTTCATGTACGTATAGCTGCCGAACACCTGCCACTTCGGCGTGATGTGGCCCGTCACGCTCGCCTGGAAGCCACGCACGCGAATGTCGCCCTCGAGCAGGTATTCACCCGTCGACGTCAGCGTGCGCGCGTTGCTCTTCTCCTGCTGGAACAGCGCCGACGTGACCGACAGGTTGTCGTTCAGCAGATCCCACTTGGCGCCGACCTCGTACGACTTCGTGTGTTCCGGCGACAGGTTCTGCGTGTTGTTCGTGACCGTCAGCGTCTCGAGCGACGGGTTGAACGACGTGCCGTACGAGAAGTAGTACGACTGCGATTCGGTCGGCTGGTAGATCACGCCGGCCCGCACGCTCGTGAAATAGTTGGTCTGCGACGCGTAGCCCGGCGCGCTCACCGTGTTCGCGAGATGCGCCTGGAAGCGATCCCAGCGCAGCCCGCCGACGAACTTCCAGTCGCGGCCGATCGATACCGTGTCGTTCATGTACGCGGCGAGCGTCGTCGCGCCCGATTCAGCGTGGTTGGCCGGCGTCTGCGTCGCGTTGGACGCGCTCGACGACAGATAGGCCGGATCGATCAGCGACAGGATCGGCAGGCCGCTGCGCGTATACGCCTGGTTCGTGTAGCTGTCGTGCCCGACCTCGACGCCCGCGATCAGGTCGTGCTTCCCGAAGCCGGTGTCGAACTTGAAATGCGCCATCGTGTCGTTGTCGACCGAATGGTTTTCGATCACGCGATCGTGACTCGCAAGCTTCACGTACAGCGCGGACATCGGCAACGACGTGTAGTTGCCGTTGGTCAGCGCGGTGCTCGACGCGAGCGGCCCGGTCAGTACCGCGTTCGCCGCCGTCTCGCGCGCGTCGGTCATCGAGTGCGAGAACGACGTGCGGTTGCTGATCGTCAGCGCGTCGTTGACGCGATGATCGATGCGCGCGGACACCGTCTGCACGTCCTGGATCGTGCGGTCGTCGGTGAGGCCGTAGAACGTGTGCTTCGACACCGGCGCCGGGTGGCCGTCGACCGCGAGCACGCCGTAGTCCGGCATGTCGTAGTTGTGCTGGATCAGCGCGGACAGCGTGATCTCCGTCGGCGTGCCGATGCCGAAGCGCAGCTCCGGCGCGATTCCGTAGTCCTTGTTCTTCATCACGTCGCGCGTCGAGCCGAGCGACTGGCCGAACGCGTTGATGCGGAACGCCGAGGTCTCGCCGAGCGGCCGGTTCAGGTCGACGCTCGCGCGGTAGTGATCGTCGGTGCCGAGCGTCGTCGACACTTCCGCGGACGGCTTCAGGTTCGCCTTCTTCGACACCTGGTTGATCACGCCGCCCGTCGAGCCGCGCCCGAACAGCATCGACGACGGGCCGTACAGCACCTCGACCGAATCGAGATCGAACGTGTCGCGGTAGTACTGGTTACGGTCGCGGAAGCCGTCGAGATAGATGTCGTTCTGCGCGGTGAAGCCGCGCAGGTTGATGTTGTTGCCGATCTGCCCGCCTTCCGCGCCGCCGATCGTGATGCCCGGCGCATTGCGCAGCGCGTCCTGGAACGACGTGAGCCCCTGCGATTCCAGCAGCGCCTTGTTGATCACCGTGACCGACTGCGGAATGTCGCGCAGCGCGGTGGGGGTTTTCGCGCCGACGGTCGAACGCTCGGCCTGGAAGTCCTGATGCACGGCCTGCCCCGCCACGTTGACCGTCGGCAGCGTGTCGCTCGCGGCCGGCGTCGCACTGCCCGGTTTCGCGGTGACGGCCGGCGCCGATTCGGCGCTCGTGCCCTGCGCGAATGCAGGCGAAGCGATAGGCAAAGCAAAGGCCAGCGCGAGCGCACTCGCGAACGGGGTCTTGTTCGGCATGAAAATCCAGTCGGAATTTGAAACCGCCCCGCGTGGACGCGCGGCGACGCGCGCACGAGGCACGGATACGCTGGCTCGCTGGCCGCCGACGATCAGACCGACGGCGACACTAGCTGGCTACGGTTGACGAGTGACCGGCAGCGCAGTCGTCGCCGCGGTCATGAAAATGAGAATCGGTATCATTCCAGATATTTCTTTTCGTTTCAATTGATACCCGCTTCATCATACGAAAGCACGATGTTTCGAAAAATTACGGAAAGTTTTATGTAATTATATGAATGGCTTTTGTAATTGATCGGGATATTCAGTCTGACAATTTTGGGGCTGGGAGCCTTGTGCAGCAAGGCACTGAAGTATCAGCCTCTTTTCGGATTCCCACCGCGGTGGGCTCGATGATGCCAGCACCGCTTTCAGCTCCGGTACCCCGCATCGCGAGAAACGACAGCACCGGATTGATTATTCAGACGATTATCCGACCCGAATGCCGTTTGGAATTCGATTGAAATAAGAAAGCAATTTGAAATGAATTGCGACGCATGAGGCCGGTTTCCCGTGAACGGTAAACGCATCGCCCCGCTGGCGTCGACTCAATGATCGCGTTCCAGCGACGTCATGTTCCGCAAGGTCGGGAACAACCGCATCCATGTCAGCGCGACGGCGATCGTCGCCGCGCCGCCGACGACGATCGCCACCGGCGCACCCCACCACGCAGCCGTCACGCCGGATTCGAATTCGCCGAGCTGGTTCGACGTACCGATGAACAGCGAGTTGACCGCGCTCACGCGGCCGAGCATGTCGTCGGGCGTGCGCAGCTGCACGAGCGACAGGCGCACGACGACGCTCACCACGTCCGATGCGCCGAGCGCCGCCAGCGCGACGAGCGACACCACGAAATTGCGCGACAGCCCGAACACGATCGTCGCGATGCCGAACGCGATCACGCCGCCGAACATCGCGCGGCCCGGCCGCCCTTTCAGCGGAAAGCGCGTGAGCCACAGCGTGCCCGCGAGCGCGCCGACCGCCGGCGCCGCGCGCAACGCGCCGAGCCCCCACGGCCCGACCTGCAGGATGTCGCGCGCGTAGATCGGCAGCAGCGCGGTCGCGCCGCCAAACAGCACCGCGAACAGGTCGAGCGACAGCGCGCCGAGGATCGCCGGTTCGCGCCGGATGAACGCGATGCCGGAAAACACCGACCGCAGCGTGACCGGTTCGCGCGCCGGCGGCGCACTGCGCAGCGGAATCGTGCCGCTCAGGATGGCCGCGATCGCGAACGCCACGACGCTCGTGCCGAACGCCGCGGGCGCGCCGACGCCATACAGCACCCCGCCGAACGCGGGCCCGAGAATCTGCGCGGCCTGGTTCGCGGACGTCGACAGCGCGGTCGCGCGCGGCAGGTCGCCGCGCGGCACGACGGCCGGCAGCAGCGACGACACCGACGGCGATTCGAACGCACGCGCGGTGCCGACGATCGCGGCCAGCGCATACACGCCCGGGGCGGTGAGCCCGCCTTGCGCCGCGCCGAACAGGAATACGCCGGCGGCCAGCGCCTCGACGCCCTGGCAGATCGTCGCGATGCGCCGGCGGTCGTAGCGGTCGGCCACCTGCCCGACGACGAGCGTCAGCGCGAACATCGGCACGAACTGCGCAAGCCCGACGAGCCCGAGCGCGAACGCGCTGTGCGTGAGCGCATAGACGTACCAGCCGATCGCGACCGACAGGATCTGGAAAGCGAGCGACGACATCACGCGCGTGCCCCAGAAGCGCTGGAACGGTGCGTGGCGGAACAGGTTGGCGGGTAACGGCGACGGCGAAGTGGATTCGGGTAACGGGGTGGTCATCGGCGAGACGTCATGGAGGGAAGGCCGGCGATCGCCGATACGCGATGCGGCCAAAGCGCGATGATAGCTTCAACCGCCGAAACCTTGCCGGATGGCTATCGGATGCCGATGCCGATTCGGCCGCCATGGCACGCACCGCGCGGCACAATGCAATGCCGAACCGCGCCGCATCGCGCAAAAATGTCTTTAGCCGATTTCCGGGTAGAGAGGGCCGGCGTTCTGCGTTCTGCGTTCTGCGTTCTGCGTTCTGCGTTCTGCGTTCATGAGTTTGTACGCGGCGCGGGCAACCTTCAATGCGACAGCGCCGCGGCGTGATCGTGCTCGCGCAGCTGGCCGGGAATCGCGCACTGCGCGAGCCCGCCCGCATCGATCCATGCGCGCGTGCGTTCCGCGGCCCTGTCGATCAGTTGCGCGCACTGCGAGTAATCGTATGACGACACTTCCAGCGGACAGAGCGGCGGCACGACATGGATTTGCGCGCGTGCCGCGTACAGCTCCAGATCGCGCACCAGTTGCCGCGCGATCACGAGCGTCAGCGCGTGCGTCGCGTGCGCGATCGCGCTGCGCGGCGGTACGCGCAACGCACAGGCGAACCCGGCCGGCAGCACGACGATCCGCCTGGCGCCGAGCGCGATCGCAACCGAGATCGGCGTATTGTTCGCGACGCCGCCGTCGACGAGCTCCACGTCGCCGATGCGAACCGACGGAAACACGCCGGGAATCGCCGCGCTGGCTTGCACGGCATCCACGACCGGACCGGCGGACAGCACGACCTCCGCGCCGCTCAGCACGTCGGTCGCGACGATGTGGAGCGGCAACGCGGCCTGTTCGATCCGCCGGTACGGCAGGTTCGTTTCCAGCAGCACGCGCAGCGCATCGGCCTCGACCAGATGCGGCCGGTTGCGCAGCAGCATCGCGAAGAGGCTGCGCATTGAAAACGGCATGACGTCCTGGCGGCGGATCCTGCACCACAGCGCGGCGAGCATCGCGACGCCATCGGCATCCGGCCGGCCGGCGAAATAGGCGGCATTGATCGCGCCCGCCGACGCGCCGACGACGCAATCGGCCCGTTCGCCGCTCGCCACCAGCTCGCGGAGCATGCCGACCTCGATCGCGCCGAGACTGCCGCCACCGGCGAACACGAAGGCGGTCGTGGGAGTGGGATCGGAAGTCACGGTGCGTCCTCCGGCGGTTGGCTGCGACAGTGCTTTCTCCATGATGGATCGTGCGGCGCCCCGGCTGTCCTGATGAAAACCCTGCCGGCCCGCGGCCCCGGCGGTTCGGGGACGTGCCCGCCGCGTTCCCCGGCATTCCGCGCTGAACAAAAAAAAAGCGCGAACCACGGTTCGCGCCAAAGAGAGACCTCGCTGAAGAGTCGAAAAAACTACCTCACCCCGCTCAGAACGAATGCCGCATCCCGATTCGCACGTCGGCCTGCGTCTGCGTCGTCGACGGCGTGAAGCTGTAGCCGACCACCGCATCGACGCCCTGCGACGCGCGCAGATAATCGCCGGAGATGTACACGTCGGTGCGCTTGGACAGCAGGTAGTGCAGGCCGGCCGTGCCCTGGTTCCAGTGGTGGCCTTCGAAGCGCGTGTGCTGGTAGCCCGCGATCAGGCTGAGCGCCGGCGTGAACTGGTACAAGCCGCCGCCTTCATACACCTGCATGTGCGACGACTGGCCGAAACCCTTGATCGTCGTGTACGAGAAGTTCGCGTCGAGCGTCAGCTTGCCGATCGTGTAGCTCGTGCCGACGCCGAACGTGCCTTGGCTGTCGACGTCCATCGCGGTGTTCGCGAACAGGTCGGTGCGCGCGCCGGTCGCCGGATCGACGGTGACGGTCTGCTGGCCGAGGAACGTGTGCGTGCCGATCATCGCGTACGGGTCGAACGCGTAGATGCCGTTCGGGTTGTTCAGGCGCGTGTACGCGGCGCCGATCGAGAAGTCGCCCTTCGTGTAGCTCGCGCCCGCGCTCCATGCGCTGTTGCGGTGGAAGTTGCCGGCGACGTTGCCGAACGAATACATCGCGCCGAACTTGACGCCGTTCAGGTCGTTCGACAGGAACTTCACCGAGTTCGGCAGGCGGTCGCCGTTGAAGCGGTCGAAGTCGCCCTGGTGGATCGCGTAGCCGCTGCCCCATGCCGAGATGTTGTAGATCGACACGAGTTCGTTGGTGATGTCGAGCTGGTTGCCGAACGACAGCGTGCCCCAATCGTTCTGGAGACCGACATAAGCCTGCCGCCCGAACTCCGCCCCGCCGAAGCCGAGCTGCCCGTTGCCGAGGTGGAAACCGCTCTCGAGCGCGAACACGGCCTTCAGGCCGCCGCCGAGATCTTCCGTGCCTTTCAGGCCGAAGCGGTTCCCGTACGACACGCCGTCATCGAACTTGACCACGTGCGAACCGCCCGTGTTGTTCACGTACGTGATGCCCGCGTCGAGAATCCCGTACAGCGTCACGCTGCTCTGCGCGTGGCCGATGGCGGGAATACAGGCCGCGCATGCCAGCGCGGCTGCTACGGCAACTTTCTTTTGCTTCATTGTCGACCACCCTCCCTGAACCCTTCGATGGAAAGAACCGGGGCCTGGCGCGCACAGCAATACGCCGGCTGATTCGAATTCGGTACGTCCGCTGGCTTCGGCATTTCGTTTTCCGCAATAACGCAGCCATTGGCGAAAAATACAAACCCATATTTCAGGTCACCCGTCTGAAGGCGACACCAAATGGTCTCGATGCGACCGTTCGGGAAAACACGGAGGCGGGCGGCGCGGCGAAAAACCGGCCGCCCGGAGGCGGTCAGCGGGCGTCGAGGGCCGCGCGCACGGCCGGCAACGCGGGGGCGCCGGCCGCCGTGGTGACGCCGTCGAGCCACGCTTCGACGAGCGCTGGATCGGCCTTCAGCGCATGCTGCGCGGCGAGCGCGGGCGACGTCTTGTGGTCGAGCATGTCGGCGATCATCCGATTCTCGACGTCGACGGAGAACGTCATCTGCCTGAACAGCCGCGCGAGGTTCGCGCACTGGCCGGCAAAGCCCGCGCGCGTGACCGTGTTGACCGTCGCGCCGCCGTAGTTCGGGCCGAAATACGCGTCGCCGCCCGACAGGTAGGTCAGGTTGAACTTCGTGTTCATCAGGTGCGGCTCCCACGCGAGAAAGACGATCCAGCGCTTGTCGCGCACCGCGCGCTCGACCTGCGTGAGCATCCCTGTCTCGCTCGATTCGACGAGCGACCAGTTCGCCGCGCCGAGCGCATGGTCGGACAGCATCCGCTTGATGTTCTGGTTCGCGGGCGCGCCGGGCTCGATCCCGTAGATCTTGTCGCCGAAGCGGTCCGCGTAGCGCGCGAGATCGGCGAACGTGTGCACGCCGGCCGCCGCGACGTAGTCGGGCACGGCCAGCGTGAACTTCGCGCCGTTCAGGTTCGCGTGCAGCACGTCGATCGACTTTTCGTCGACGAACGGCTTCACGAGCGGCGCCTGCGCGGGCATCCAGTTGCCGAGGAACACGTCGACCTGCCCTTTCTTCAAGCCCTGGTAAGTGATCGGCACCGACAGGTTCGCGACGTCCTGTCGATAGCCGAGCGCCTTCAGCACGACACCGGCCATCGCGTTCGTCGCGTCGATGTCGGTCCAGCCGGGCGCCGCCATCTTCACGTCGCGGCACGTCTGCGGGTCGGCGGCGCGCGCGGGCTGCTGCATCGCCACCACGCACGCGGCCGCGGCGAGCGCGGTGCCCAGGATCCGGATTGCTGCATTGCATTGCCGTTTCATGATTCGCTTCCTCCGTCGTTCGTCAATGTCCGCTGCGGCTCGTTCAGCGCCCGACGCGCGGAAAGCGCGCCATCGCTTCGAGCGTGTCGAGTTCGATGTGATTGCGCATGTAGCGCTGGCTCGCGTCGGTGAACGGTTGCCAGTCCCACGCCTGGATGCGGCCCTGCGTCGTCGCCGCGTAATGGAAGCGGCGCCGCCGCTGGCTCGCGCGCACCTGCGCGTCGAGTTCCGGCAGGTTCCAGCGGCGCGCGGCCTCCTCGCGGAATGCGGCGAGCACGCCGGCGGCTTCCGGCAGACCGGCCAGGTTCGTGCGCTCGCGCGGATCGTCGGCGAGGTTGTAGAGCTGGTCGGGATCGGCCGGGCAATGCACGTATTTCCAGTCGCCGCGGCGGATCATCACGACCGGCGCAACCGCCCCTTCCGCGAGGTATTCGCCCAGCGCGACGTCGTGCGCGGGCGCGCCTTGCAGATGCGGCACGAGGCTCGCGCCGTCGACCGGGTCCGGCCAGCCGCCGGCCGGCGCCGCGCCGGCGAGGTCGACGAGCGTCGGCAGCAAATCGACGTGCGACACCGGCCCGCGCACGCGCGCGGCACCGAAGCGGCCCGGCGCGTGGACGATCAGCGGCACGCGGCAGCCACCTTCGAAGAACGTCATCTTGTACCAGAGCCCACGCTCGCCGAGCATGTCGCCGTGGTCGGACGTGACGATCACGATCGTGTCGTCGGCGAAGCCGCATTGCTCGAGCGCGGCCAGCACGCTGCCGAACTGCGCGTCGACATAGGACGTCGCGCCGTAGTATGCGCGGCGCGCGGCGCGGATCTGCGCGTCGGTCGGCGGCGTGCGGTCGTTTTCGCAGACGAAGCGCAGCCGCTGCGAATGCGGATCGCTCTGCTGCGCATCGAGCCGCACGGCCGGCATGTCGATCTCGTCGTCGCGGTACAGATCCCAGTATTCGCGCGTGATCGCGTACGGATCGTGCGGATGCGTGAGCGACACGACCATGCAGAACGGCCGCGCGTCATGACCGGCCGCGCGCTCGCGCGCGACGTCGTACAGCTTCTGCTTCGCCGCGAACGTGACCTCGTCGTCGAAATCGAGCTGGTTCGTGCGCACGCACGGGCCGGCCTCGAGCACCGAACTCATGTTGTGATACCAGCTCGGCCGCTCGGTCGGGCGGTCCCAGTCGGGCACCCAGCCGAAGTCGG
The DNA here is from genome assembly GCF_905339895.1 of Burkholderia sp. BCC1988. Lineage (NCBI taxonomy): Bacteria > Pseudomonadati > Pseudomonadota > Betaproteobacteria > Burkholderiales > Burkholderiaceae > Burkholderia > Burkholderia sp. BCC1988. The sequence goes on along the minus strand of NZ_CAJPHA010000021.1, from coordinate 110,700 downwards.
CCGGATAGATGTCGGTCGTGAGCCGTTCCTCGAAGCCGTGCAGCTGATCGGGTCCGCAGAAATGCATCTTGCCGGACAGCATCGTCCGGTAGCCGCCCGCGCGCAGGTAGTGCGCGAAAGTCAGCGTTTGCGCCGGCAATTCGGCGGCGTTATCGTAGGCGCCGATACCCGACGGCAGCTTGCCGGTCAGCAGCGAGAAGCGCGACGGCGCGCACAGCGGGCTCGCGCAATACGCGGCGTCGAACACCACGCCTTGCGCCGCGAGCCGGTCGAGCGTCGGCGTGCGCGCGACGCGGTTGCCGTAGGCCGGCAACGCGAACGGCGTCAGCTGGTCGGCCATCAGGATCAGGATGTTGGGAGTCGGGTTCGTCATCGGCGGTCTTGGGGAAATCGGTGTTCGAATGGAGCGGCGCGACGCTCGGGCGGCGACACGGTCGGCATGACGGACGCAGCCTGAAGAAAGTGCCGCGCGCACCGGCCGCGACTGGCTAGAATCGCGGAAGGCTTGGCGCGGCGCCGTGCCGTCCGAAGCACTATCCCCCGCCCGAATTCGCGCGGGAAGGCGTCCGGCCCTTATGAGGCCATTAGAGAGACTTATGTCGAAATCCGAACCGTTACCGTCGATGCAGGCGCTGCGCGCGTTCGAATCGGCCGCCCGTCTCCAGAGCTTCACGGCCGCCGCGCGCGAGCTCGGCTCGACGCAACCGGCCGTGAGCCAGCAGGTGTTCCAGCTCGAAGCGGAACTCGGCGTGCCGCTGTTCGAGCGCAGCCCGCGCGGCGTCACGCTGACGAGCGACGGCCAGTGCCTGTACGAAGCCGTGCGGCTGAGCCTCGACACGCTGCGCGGCGCCACCGCGACGCTGCGCGCGCGCCGCGAGCACGGCGCGCTCACGATCGTCACGGATTTCGGTTTCGCGACCTACTGGCTGATGCCGCGCCTCGCGGGCCTGAAGCGTGTGATGCCGGACGTCGACGTGCGGGTCGTCACCTCGCAGGATTACGACGCGCAGCGCGACCACGCCGACATCGCGGTTCTGTTCGGCGACGGCCACTGGCCGTCGTGCACGGCCGCGCGGCTCTTTCCCGAATCGGTCACGCCCGTCTGCTCGCCGGCATTTCGCGACGCGCATCAGCACGTCGCGCGGCCCGAGCACCTGCAGGCGCTGCCGCTGCTGCACGTGCAGGCGACGCGCCCCGAACGCTGGCTGTCGTGGGCCGGCTGGTTCGACGCGCACGGCCTCGACGCGCCGGCCGCCGCGCGCGGCGTGACCTTCAACAGCTATGCGCTGGTGATCCACGCGGCGCTGCTCGGCGACGGCGTTGCGCTCGGCTGGTCGCCGCTCGTCGACGAGCTCGTCGCATCCGGGCAGCTCGTGAAGCTCGTCGACGCACCCGTCGTCACGTCGCGCGGCTACTTTCTCGTGCGGCCGCCGCAGCGGCCCGAGCCGGACGCGACACATGTGTTCCGGCGCTGGCTGCTGGACGCGTGCGCGCCGGCTTGAGCGGGCGGCTGGCCGGCGGAGCGCTGCCTGACGCTTGCTGGAGCGGCTGCGGCTGTCCCATCTGACGCGCGCTGGACTGGCTGCGCCTGCCCGCTTGACGTCCGATGGAGCGGCTGTATGTGCACCGCCTGACGCCCGCTGCAGCCGCTACGACTGCGCCGCCTGACGCTCGCCGGACCGGCTACGGCTGCACCGCCTGACGCTCGCTGGACCGGCTACGGCTGCACCGCCTGACGCTCGCTGGACCAGCCGCGCCCGCCCCGCCCGACACACCGCCCAGCGTCCCCAAAACCGCCGCCTCGAGCCTCGCCACCGCCCCGCCGCGCTGGCGCGCCGATACCAGCCACACGGCGGGTTGGTTCTATCCGCGCCCAAATCGTCCTGATTTACTTGAGCCTCCCGCTACCTGCGTAGCGTGGCGCCCCGTCGCGCCGCCGCGCGCGTTGCGTTCCCTGACATCCGAGGAATCTCATGACCGCCGACTCACGCCCCGATCAATTCGTCCTGACGCTGTCGTGCCCGAGCGCGGCCGGCCAGGTCGCCGCCGTCGTCGGCTTTCTCGAGCGCCATCGCTGCTACGTCGATGCGCTGAACGTGTTCGACGACGATCTCAGCAACCATTTCTTCGTGCGCTGCGTGTTTCATCCGACGGATGAGACGCTGCAGATCGACGCGCTGCGCCAGGAGTTCGGTCCGATCGCGACCGCGCTCGGCGGCGGCGGTGACGGCGACACGCAATGGGCGATCCACGACGTGAACGCGCGCCCAAAGGTGCTGATCATGGTGTCGAAGCTCGAGCACTGCCTCGCGGACCTGTTGTTCCGCTGGCGGATGGGCGAACTGAAGATGGACATCGTCGGCATCGTGTCGAACCATCCGGACTTCGAACCGCTCGCCACGCAGCACGGGCTGCCGTTCCGCCACTTCCCGATCACGGCCGACACCAAGGCGCAGCAGGAAGCGCAGTGGCTCGACTTCTTCGAGTCGAGCGGCGCCGAACTCGTGATCCTCGCGCGCTACATGCAGGTGCTGTCGCAGGAAACCAGCGCGAAGCTCGCGAACCGCGCGATCAACATCCATCACTCGTTCCTGCCCGGCTTCAAGGGCGCGAAGCCGTATCACCAGGCGCATGCGCGCGGCGTGAAACTGATCGGCGCGACCGCGCACTTCGTGACCGACGATCTCGACGAAGGCCCGATCATCGAGCAGGTGGTCGAACGCGTCGATCATGCGCTGCGTCCCGAGCAATTGCTCGCGGTGGGCCGCGACGTCGAGTGCATCACGCTCGCGCGCGCGGTGAAGGCGTTCATCGAGCGGCGCGTGTTCCTGAACGGCGACCGGACGGTGGTGTTTCCGTAAGCGCATCCGTTCGGCGCACAGCCAACAAAAAACCCGACCGGCAGCACCTGCCGGTCGGGTTTTTTATCGCGTTACGTTCGACGCGTCGCGCAACGGCCCCGGGTGCGGTGTCCGGGTTCGTCGCGCGACGCGCGTGCCGCGTTCAGATGCTTACTTGACCCACGCGAAGTAGTACGACAGCCAGATCGTCAGCGCTGCACCGACCAGCGCCGCATACGGCATCAGGTTCAGCCACATCGCGCGCTTCGGCACTTCGAGTTCCATGTCGCGCTGCATCTGCGCGGGGAAACGGCCGCGATCCTGCCAGTAGTGACGATAGAGAAACACCGGCACGATCAGCAGCATCGCGATCAGCCCGTTGCGCAGCGTGCCTTCGCCCTGCAGGTTCGCACCCGCACCGACATAGACGAGGTTCGCGTAGCCGCAAACCGAGCCGGCGACGAGCAGCCAGGTCGGGCAGCGGAACGGCCGATCCCAGTTGCCGCGGTCCATCCGGTGGATCCAGCCCGACTGGAGATTCAGGAATACGAACAGCATGTAGCAGACGTTCGAGATCGCCAGCACCGTCATGTAGTCCGACATCATCAGCAACACGAGGTTGAAGCCGAGATCGGTCCACATCGCGCGCGTGGGCGAGCCGTGCTCGTTCACGTGCGACAGGTACTTCGGCAGCCAGCCGTCGACCGATGCCTGGTACAGCGTGCGCGACGAGCCCATCATCGACGTCATCACGATCAGCAGGATCGACAGCATCAGCATCACGACGACCGCGTTCGCGACCCATGCACCGCCACCGACGATCTTCGCCATCGCGGCCGCGACGCCGGTGCCGTCGCCGATCGCCGGGTCGAGCATCGCCTGCGTGCCGAGCGCGCCCTGGAACGCCATCGGCACGAGCGTCATCACGACGAGGCACAGCGCGCCCGACCAGAAGATCGCCTTCGCGGTGTCGCGACGCGGATCGCGGAATTCGCGCGTGTAGCAGACCGCCGTTTCGAAGCCGTACGACGCCCAGCCGGCCATGAACATCGCGCCGAGCGCCATCGTCACGCCCTGCCCGTTCCACGAACCGAAGGTCGCGGTCGTGAGGTTGCCTTGAGCGTCATGACCGAGCGGCAGCAGCGGAAGCAGGTTCGACATCGGCACGTCGCCGGTGACGAACGGCACGATGCCGACGATCAGCAGCGGCGTGAGCGACGCGATGCCGAGAATGCGCTGCGTACGCGCAGCTTTCGATGCGCCGCTGTGCTGAAGCTTGAACGTGATGAGAAGCAGAATCGTCGCGATGATGAACGTCGCGTTGATCCGCAGTGAAAGACCGGACTTGATGAACCCGAGATCCGCAACCTTGAACTGCCAGTGCAGCACCGCCGCGTCGGCGGGAAAGAGACTCGTGAGCGCATAGCTCGCCGCGAGGCCGCAGCCGAGCGCGAGCATCGGCGACCACGCGAGCCAGTTGCACCACACGGAAACCGGGGCAATCAGCTTGCTGTAACGGACCCAGCCGATCGCGCCGTATACCGACGCGCCGCCCGATTTATGGGGAAATAGTCCCGATATTTCCGCATAAGTCGCGCTTTGAATCAGCCCCATCGTGATCGCGGCGATCCAGATCGCCCACGCGGGCTGGCCGATCGTCGCGCATACGCCGCCGATCGTGAACAGCACGCCTGCCGGCACGCCGCTCGTTACCCAGAATGCATCTTTCCAAGTCAGGCCACGCTGCAGCGTGTGGCCCGTCGAATCATGTGAGATGGTTGCCTCAACGTCACTGGTGCGATTAGCACGCAGTCCTGCCTGACTCATCCAATTCCTCCTGTGATGACTCCGCACAAGGGCCGTAGTGTAACAACTTATGGGCTTTTTTGCAGAATCAGTAAAAGAAAGCCGGGATATGGCCGCATGAATTCACGATTGTTTCGGATTCCTGCGTGCCATTCCCGGCGTATTTATTTATGATGATTCGCGCGACGAATCGCCGCGGCTTACTGCGCGCCTTCAGTCCACGAATTCACGCGGTCAGCATGCGCGGCAATCCATGCATCGGCGGCCGCTTCCGGCTTCGAACCGTTCTGGATCGCGAGCATCACGCTGTCGATCTCGCCCGGCTTCCACTGGAACTTCTTCAGGAACGCAACGACCGGCTTGGCCTTCGTTTCGAGCTGCGGGTTCGCGACGCTGTCGACGTGCTCCGCGCCGCCGAACACCTTCTTCGGATCCTCGAGGAAGCGCAGCTTCCACTTCGCGAACATCCAGTGCGGCGCCCAGCCGGTCACGATCACCGGCTTGTTCGCGCCGACGGAGCGCGACAGCTCGGCCGTCATCGCGCTGCCCGAACTCGGCATCAGCGTGTAGCTGAGGCCGTAGCTCTTGATCGCTTCGTCGGTCTTGCGCATCACGCCCGCACCCGCATCGATGCCGACGATCCGGCCGCCGAAGCTGCTTTTCTCGGCATTCAGATCTTCAATGCTCTTCGCCTTCACGTAGTCGGGGACGATCAGGCCGATCTTCGCGTCGGGGAAGTTCGCACCGAGATCGACGACCTTCGACTTGTATTCGCCCCAGTAGGAGCCGTGCGTGACGGGCAGCCATGCGGACAGCGTCGCATCGAGGTCGCCGCGCGCCACGCCCTGCCACATGATCCCGGCAGCCACCGGCACGAGCTGGACCTGGTAACCGAGCTTCTTCTCGATCACGCGTGCCGCGACGTTCGACGTCGCCACGCTGTCGTCCCAGCCTTCGACGTAACCGATCTTCAGCGTGGGCTTCGTATCCGCGAGCGCCGACGCGCTCAATGCCACCATCGCCGACAGTGCGCCGGTCCACAGCAGTTTTCCGAACAACTTCATGGTCGATCTCCTTGAAATGCGCACCGTGCGCGTTGTCTCTCTAGGTTCTTCAACCACAAATCCGCGGTATCGTTGTTTTCCGACGGATGCTTGTCCGGAGGCGACGCAACGCGACGCGCCCGGACCGGCGATGGCTCGATACGACTACTTGTCGATCACGAGATCCGACAGCGGCTTGCTGCAGCACAGCAGCACCATCCCCTGATCGATCTCGCGCTGGCGGATGCCGCCGTTGTGCTTCATCTCGACCTGCCCCGACACGAGTTTCACCTTGCAGGTGCCGCACATGCCCTGCGTGCACGACGCCGGCAGCCGCACGCCGGACTGGCGCGCCGCGTCGAGCACGTGCTGCTCCGAGCCGCACGAAATCTCGCGATTGCTCTTCGCAAAGCTGACCGTGTACTGCTTCGTCGCGACGTCGCCGTCGTTGGCCGCCGGCGCGAGTTCGGCGATCACGTCGTCGCTCGCGGTCTGCGCGAGCGTCTCGAACGAGAAGCTTTCCTCGTGATACTGCTTGCGGTCGAAGCCGGCTTCGTCGAGCAGGTCGCGCACGGCCTTCATGTACGGCGCGGGGCCGCACGTGAAGATCTCGCGCTCCATGAAGTCCGGTGCGATCAGCTTCAGCAGCGGCAGCGTCAGGAAGCCCGTGACGCCCGGCCAGTTGGTGCGTGCACCGACGCGCTCGACGACGAACGACGTGCGGAAGTTCGTATGGTTCGACGCGATCAGGTCGAGCTCGCGCGCGAAGATGATGTCGTCCGGCGTGCGCGCGCTGTGCACGAACAGGATGTCGCGATCCTCGGCGAGATCATGGTGCGCGCGGCTCATCGACATCAGCGGCGTGACGCCCGAACCGGCCGACAGGAACAGGTACTTGCGCGCCGGATGCCGCGCGCACGTGAATTCGCCGGCCGGGCCGAGCACGCGAACCGACGCGCCCGGCTGCAGGTTGTCGTGCAGCCAGTTCGACACCTTGCCGCCCGGCACGCGCTTCACCGTGATCGAGATCGTGTGCGGCCGCGCGGGCGACGACGAGATCGTGTAGCACCGGTTGATCGTCTCGCCGTCGATGTCGAGTTCGAGCGTGATGAACTGCCCCGGCTCGAAGGAAAACGCACGGCCTTGCGGCGAACGGAAGAAGAAACTCTTCACGTCGTGGGTTTCCTGACGCACGTGGCAGCACACCAGCGTTTCCTCGACGTCGCTCGTCCAGCGCTCGGGCAGCGCGCTCCAGAACGCCGGGTGCGTCACCCGGCTGTCCACCGGCTCGAAATTGGCCGAATCTCGCATCATGTGTAGCTCCACTTGCTGTCTGCTGTACTACGCGCCGATTTTTTCGGCGAGCCGGCCGATGTACCAGGCCGAGAATTTTTCGACGAGACCTTCCGTGTACGGCGAATACGGGCCCGGCTCGTATGCGCTGCTGGTCGCGCCGCGCTGCGAGAATTCGACGAGCGCGCGATCCTGGTCGTTGGTCGCGTTCCACACGGCCGTCAGGTTCTTCACGTCGTAGTCGATGCCTTCCTTCGCATCCTTGTGGACGAGCCACTTGGTGCGCACGAGCGTCTTGCCGGCCGACAGCGGAATCACCGAGAACGTCACGATGTGATCGCTCATGAAGTGATGCCACGAGTTCGGCTGCGTCCAGAACGACAGGCCGCCGAGGTCCGCCTGGTCGAACTGGCCGAGCAGTTTCTTCGATGCGACCTTCGCGTCGAGCGTCTGCGATTCGCCGTGGCGGTCGAGCGGCAGGCGCTGCGTGCGGAAGCCCGTCACGTCGAGCAGCTTTTCGATTTCGGCGGACGGCAGGCCCATCTCGGCCCACTCCTTGCCGCGGCGCACGCAGGTTTCAGCGAACGCGTCCATGCCTTCGGCGTTCGCGTCGGAGCGCTGGTAGCCGAAGCCGTATTCGTACAGCGAGATCGTCAGCTCGGGATGGTTCGCGACGCAGTGATAGCACTCGCGGTTGTTCTCCATCGTGAGCTTCCAGTTGCCTTCCTCGATGATGTCGATCTGCGCGGCGATCTTCGTGTTCGGCAGATCGTGCGGCAGCAGATACGGCTCCATCTGGGCGCGCAGCTGCGCGAAATCGACCGGCGGCTCCTCGGCGAGGCAGATGAAGATCAGGCCCGCGAGGTTCTGCACGTGCACCGACTTCAGGCTGTGCTTGCAGCGGTCGAACTTCTCGCCCATGTGCTCGGCGAACATCAGCTGGCCGGTCAGGTTGTAGGTCCAGCTGTGGTACGGGCACACGATGTTGCCGACCGAGCCCTTATCCTCGTTGCACAGGCGCGCGCCGCGGTGGCGGCACACGTTGTGGAACGCGCGGATTTCCATGTCGTCGTCGCGCACGATCAGGATCGAGTCGCTGCCCAGTTCCACGGTCACGTAGTCGCCCGGCTCGGGAATGTCCGGTTCGACCGCGACCTGGATCCAGTGCTGGCGGAAAATCGCCTCCATGTCGAGGGCGAAGATGTCCTCGCTCGTGTAGAACGGCGCCTCGAGGCTGTAACCTTCCTTGCGTCGCTCGATCAGTGCACGAATGTCTGCCGATACTTTCATCGTTTGCTCCGGATTCCTTGCGTCCCAGTGTGGTTGCCGACAGGCATCAAAATCAGTAGTCGATGAGCTGATGCTCGCGCAAATACGCGAGGATCACTTGTGCTTTTTCGACTGAACTCCCTTCATTTACGACGTTGCCGCCGCGGCTTTCGGTCGTGGTCGCGGACAGCATCCGGGCATGCCCCGAGCGCTTCTCGGCGGCGACCAGCTTTACGGGTTTACGCTCGATCGGGCCGACCTTCCAGGCCGCCGCATCGGCGTCCGCGCCGGTCGACGTGAGTGCCGGGCGGATCGCGCCGGCGCGCAGCCGCGCATACGCGTAGCGCGGCGCCACGTTGGCGAGCGGATGGACCGCGACGACGGCCGGCAGCGCCGCGTCGACGCGCCGCCGCAGCCCTTTCGGCAAGAATTGCCGGACCGCCGCGCGGCCGCCGTCGACCGTCACGTCGACGGCCGAGCCGACGAGCGGATAGCCGAGCGCCGCGGCGACGCGATACGGCAGCATCCCGGTGTCGTACGCGCCCTCGGCGCGCGTGCCGGTCAGCACGAGGTCGTAGCCTTCGACGCGCGCGGCAAGCGCATGCGCGGCGTCGTCGCCGTCGTGGCAGGCCAGCACCTCGACCTGCCGCGCGCCGAGCGCGAGATATTCAGCAAGCGCTTCATTCGCGGGATCGCCCGCATGGATCACGTCGAGCTGCGCGCGATGCCGCTCCGCGAGCTGGCGGCCGACCTCGAGCGCGGCCGCGTCGTTGCGGCTGTAGCGCGCGGTGCCGCTGACGGGGTGCCGGCCGACGGACACGAGCACCGCGATGCGTTGCAACTGGCGGGGGGCGTTCATGCTGCGACTCCTTCGGTTTCACGCGAGCCGACCGCGGCCGGCGATTGTCCGCGCGACGCGCGCGCGGCCTGCACCTGTTCGATCAGCGCGGCGATCGTCGCCTGCGCGTCGCCCACCACCGTCAGGTTCGCGCGCTTCGCGATCGGCGCGCTGCCGTCGAGGTTCACCGCGATCACGTGACGGCAGTCCTTGATCCCCTGCAAGTGCTGAACCGCGCCCGAGATGCCGAACGCGATGTACACGCTCGCCTCGACCGTCTTGCCGGTCGCGCCCACCTGCTTGTCGCGCGTGAAGTGACCGTTGTCGACCGCGACGCGGCTCGCGCCGATCGCCGCGCCGAACGCGCCGGCCAGTTGCTCGAACGCGCCGATGTCGGACACGCCGTTGCCGGCCGACACGATGAAGTCGGCTTCCTCCAGCGCGACCTGCGCCGCGTCGATTTCCTCGAGGCCGAGATCGCGGTACGGCTGCGCCGCGTCGCCGGCCGGGCGGATGAAGTCGGCGGCCAGGCGCTCGCCGGCGCCGACGAACGGCAGTTTCGCCTCGACCGCGTTCTGCGCGAGCAGGATCACGTCGGGCAGCCCGCGCGTCGCGAATGCGCGGCCGGCCTGCGCATACGCGCCGACATGCTTCGCGTCGATCTCGACCACGTGGGTCGCGACGCTCGCGCCGGCGGCCGCCGCGTAACGCCGGCCGAGATCGCCGTCGCCGGTCGCGTTGTCGGGCACGAACACGTGCTTCGGCGCGAGCGCCGCGGCGCATGCCTGCAAGGCTTGCAATTCGCTTTCGGGCGCAAACGCGCGACGGTCGAAGTCGGCCAGCTCGATCAGCTTGTCGACGCCGAGTTCGGCGGCGTCATCCTTCAGTTCGCCGAATGCCAGCAACGCGACTTCGGTCTGCGCGTCGGCGAGCACCGCGGCGGCGGCGATCGCCTGCCGCGCATGGTCGTCGAGCGCGCCGCGCTCGGCGTGCGCCACCACCAGCATCACGTGCTTCGGGTCCTGCACCGCGCGGCGCGGCTTCGCGGCTGCGGCGCCGTGGCCGTGCGCGGACCACTGCGCGGCGCTCGCGTCGGCGCTGCCTTCCTCGCCGAGCGTGATGCGCTTCAGGCCCGCGGCCGTGATGATGAACGGCCGGCGCGGATCGATTCGTTTGATCGTGTTCATCGATTCACTCCAGCGAGGCGGCAACGAGTTCGGCTACGTCGAGCACGTCGGGGCGCGGGCCCACGACGCCTTCGAGCATCGCCGTGCAGTTCGGGCAACCGACCGCGACCACGTCCGCGCCGATCGCGCGCGCGTCGGCGATGCGGATGTCGGGAATACGCTGCTTGCCCGGGATGTCGGTCAGCGGCGCACCGCCGCCACCGCCGCAGCAGCGCCCGCGCATGCCGTTGCGCTCCATCTCGACGACCTGGATGCCGATCGTCTTCAGCAGCTTGCGCGGCGATTCCGTCTCGCCGTTGTAGCGGCCGAGGTAGCACGGGTCGTGATACGTGGTGCGCTTCTCGCGCAGCGACTCGACCGCCTTCGGCGCGATCTTGCCGCTGTCGGCCAGCTCCGCGAGGTAGGTCGTGTGATGCTTGACCGTCACGCGCAGCCCGAGCGCGCGGTATTCGTTGCGCAGGCTGTGCATCACGTGCGGGTCGGCCGTCACGATCTGCTTGTACGACAGCGAGCCGAGCGTGCCGATCAGGCGCTTCGCCATCTGCTGGAACGTCGCTTCGTCGCCGAGGCGGCGTGCGACGTCGCCGGTGTCGGTCTCGGTCCCGCCGAGCACCGCGTAGTCGACGCCCGCCTTGTTCAGCACCTTGACGAACGCGCGCAGCGTGCGCTGGTAACGCATGTCGAATGCGCCTTCACCCGCGACGAAGAGCACGTCGACCGGCTTGCCCGGTTGCGCGACCGGCGCGTTCAGGTCGACCGACCAGTCGTAGCGCGCAGCCGTGTCGTAGCCGCCCATCGTGCCGGTCTCGCGCAGGTTCGCGAGCACTTCCTGGCCCTTGCCCGGCACCGTGCCGTGCACCAGCGTGCGGTTGCGGCGCATGTCGACGATCGCGTCGACGTGCTCGATCAGCATCGGGCACTCCTGCACGCATGCGCGGCAGGTGGTGCACGACCACAGCGTCTGCTCCTCGATCAGGCCCGACACGATCGGGCCGTTCGGCTCGCCGCGATGCTGGCCGACCGCGAGGCCCGGCGTCGGGCTGCCGGCGTATGCGGCATCGGTGCCGCCCGCCATCCCGACGACGAGATCCTGGATCAGTTTCTTCGGGTTCAGCGGCTGGCCCGATGCGAACGCGGGGCACGCGGCTTCGCACTTGCCGCACTGCACGCACGCATCGAAGCTCAGCAGCTGGTTCCAGCGAAATTCGACCGGCTTCGCGACGCCATACTCCTCGTGCTCGATGTCCGGCAGCTTCAGCGCGGTCGGCGGCGTGGCCGTGCCGTTGCCCGTGAACGATTCACGGGTGGCCGCGAAACGCTCCTGGCGCGGGTGGAACGCGAGGTGCAGCAGGCCGGCGATCGCGTGCTTCATCGGGCCGCCCTTCGCGGCGCCGACGGTCATCGTGAAGGCGCCGGCGCCGATCAGCAGCGCGCAGAGCACCGCGAACGCACCCGACATCGCGCCGGTCGGCACGACCATGAACAGCACGAGGCCGAGCGCGAACGAGCCGAGCAGCCAGGGCAGCGCGTTCCACGGGCCGCGCGACAGGCGCGCCGGCACGTCCTTCGCCGCGCGGCGGCGCCAGACGAACACCACGCCGACGAGCATCGCGAGCGCCGCGAGGAAGATCAGCTTGTCGAGCCACGGCGAGTAGATCGCGAGGCCGTAGTTGACGAACACCAGCGCGAGCGCGGCGATCGCGCCGCCGGCGGTCGCGACGTGGGTCTTCGCGATGTACGGATCGCGGGCGACCACATGGTGCAGGTCGACGAAGTAGCGCTTCGGGATCGCGAACAGGTTCGCGATCCCGAACGAGCCGGGCGCCGTCGCGCGCCCGAGACGCCAGTAGGACGAGCGCTTCGCGACCGCGAACGCGAGCCCCGCCACCGACAGCCACAGCAGTGCGGTAATGAGGAAAGCCGGATTCATTTTTTAGAAATCCTTGACGAGACGCAGCGAGTCGTAGATCGCACCGTGGACGTTGTGCATCGAGATGCAGTCGCCGACACGGAACAGCAGGAAGCGGCCGTTGCCCAGTTCTTCCGACAGGCACGGCTGCGGCTCGGCCGCGAACAGCGTGTGCGGATCGATCTGGCCGCGGTTCACCGACTCCGGCTTGAGCTTCCAGTACAGCTCGTCGTTCGGCGACGAACCGTTCTCGATCACGACCTGGTCGACCGCGCGCTCTTCCAGCTCCTCGGTGTATTCGTTGCGCAGCACGGCGATGATCTTGCCGTCTTCCTCATACACGCGATCGAGCATCGTGTTCGGCGTCGGGATCACGCCGAGCGCGTACAGGCGGCGATAGAAGATCGGGAACGTCGTGCCGCCGCAATCGTCGGCCACCTTCACGTCGGGCGTCACGACCTCGACCTTCGAGCCGCGGCTCGCCATGAAGTCGGCCACGCCGGCGCCCGCATGCGTGCTCACGCCGTCGAACAGCAGCACGTTCTGCTTCGGCTCGACCTTGCCGGTCAGGATGTCCCACGAGCTGACCGCGAGACCTTCGGCCACGCCCCACGCCGGCACCTGCCACGTGAAGCTCGAACCGCCGGTCGCGAGCACGACGATGTCCGGCTTCTCGGCCATGATCATCTTCTCGTCGGCGGCGACGCCGAGGCGCCGGTCGACGCCGAGACGCTTGGTTTCCATGTCGAACCAGCGGATGATCCCCGACATCTGTTCGCGCTGCGGCGCCTTCGCGGCGATCATCACCTGGCCGCCGACTTCGGCGTTCTTCTCGAACAGCACGACGTCGTGGCCGCGCAGCTTCGCGACGCGTGCGGCCTCGAGCCCCGCGGGGCCCGCGCCGACCACCACCACCTTGCGCTTCGGGCCGCGCGACTTCTCGATGATGTGCGGCATCGTCGCTTCGCGCGACGTCGCGGCGTTCTGGATGCACAGCACGTCAAGGCCGTTGTACTGGCGGTCGATGCAGTAGTTCGCGCCGACGCACTGCTTGATTTCGTCTTCGCGGCCGTCGCGGATCTTGATCACCATGTGCGGATCGGCGATCTGCGCGCGCGTCATGCCGACCAGGTCGATCATGCCGTTCGCGAGCAGGCGCTCGGCCTGGCCCGCATCGCGGATGCTCTGTGCATGCATCACGGGAATCTTCACCACCGACTTGATGCCGGCCGCGAGGTGCACGAACGGCTCCGGCGGCAGCGCCATCGGCGGCATGCAGTTCGCGATCGTGTTGTGCGTGTCGCCGCCCGAGCCGACCACGCTCAGGTAGTCGATCAGGCCCGTCTCCGACATCGCCTGCGCGATTTCCTTCAGCGCTTCGTGATCGAGACCGTCCTCGTGGAATTCGTCGCCGCACATGCGCAGGCCGACGCAGAAGTCCTTGCCGACCGCTTCGCGCACGGCCGTCAGCACTTCGATGCCGAAGCGCAGACGGTTCTCGAGGCTGCCGCCCCATTCGTCGGTGCGGTGGTTCGAACGCTTGCTCCAGAACTGGTCGATCAGGTGCTGGTGCGCGGCGGAGATTTCGATGCCGTCCATGCCGGCTGCCTTCACGCGCTTCGCGGCGGCCGCGAAGTCGCCGATGATGCGGCGGATTTCCTCGATCTCGATGATCTTCGCGTTACCGCGGTGCACCGGCTCGCGCACGCCCGACGGCGACATCAGGTGCGGCCAGTGCTCGCCGTGGAACGACGAGCGGCGGCCCATGTGCGTCGCCTGGATCATGATCTTCGCGCCGTGCTTGTGCATCGTGTCGGCGAGACGCGTGAGCGGGTCGATGATCTTGTCGTTCGACAGGTTCACCGACTTCCACCAGCCCTGCGGGCTGTCGATCGACACGGGGCTCGAGCCGCCGCAGATCGCGAGGCCGACGCCACCCTTCGCCTTCTCTTCGTAATAGCGGATGTAGCGGTCGCCCGGCAGGCCGCCCGGCTCGGCATACACCTCCGCGTGCGCGGTGCTGACGATCCGGTTGCGCAGCGTCAGCTGGTTCAGCTGCATGGGTTTGAACAGGTGGGGATAACGCATCGCAGGCGACCTCTGGCGTTCGAATGTCTCGTGTTGCGGGTGTTGTTTGTTGCTGTGTCGTCGGGTCGGCGCGTCAGTGCGCGATCGGCGACACTTCGAAGACGCAGTGATCGTGGTGCTCGGCCGCACACTGCACTTCCTTCGACTGCGCGCGCGGCGCGCCCTTGCCTTCCGGCGTCGTGTCGTTGACCCAGTCCATCGCGCCGGCGAACCAGCCCGCGAACATGTAGCAGAGCTTGCCTTCCTTGCCCGGCTGCTGGAGCACGAACGACGAGTGGCGCAGCTCGATCTTCGCGCGTGCGCTGGCCGGATCGGCCTCGATGATCGAGAACAGGCCCCAGCCGCGTTGCGACAGGCGCTTCAGGTAGTGCTCGAACACCGCCATGCCGGTGAGGCCGTGCAGCTTCGCTTCCTTGTCGCACCAGTGGTACGCGGACTTGTAGCCGGCCTTGTAGAGGATCTCGGCATACGCCTCGACGCCGAGCGCTTCCTCGACGGCAACGTGGTTGTTCGTGAAGAAGTGACGCGGCACGTACAGCATCGGCAGCGCGTCGGTGGTCCAGACGCCGGTATCGGGATCGACGTTGATCGGCAGTTGCGGTTGCATCGTGGTGACTCCGTGAGGAAAATTGGCCGCGCGGCTCAGGCGCAGGCACGACATCGTCCGCGTGCCCGCGCGACAGGCGCCGGCACGTCCCGATTGTTCTAGTGTTGAATCGCGGGTGGCGGTTCGGCTCGGCGGACGCTTACGCGCCCCACACGTCCTTGAACACGCGCACCCAGTTCTCGCCCATGATCTTGCGGATGCGCGACTCCTTCCAGCCGTGGCGTTCCATCGCCGCGGTCAGGTTCGGGAATTCGCCGATCGTGCGGATGCCGTCCGGGTTGATCACCTTGCCGAAGTTCGTCAGCTGGCGATAGCGGCCCTTGTCATGCGTCAGCATGTCGAAGAATTCCTTCGCGAAATCCTGCGTGAAGTCCGTGCCGATGCCGACCGCGTCTTCGCCGATCAGGTTCACGACGTAGTCGATCGCCTCGATGTAGTCGTCGATGTTCGCCTCGATGCCGCGCTTCAGGAACGGCGCGAACATCGTCACGCCGACGAAGCCGCCGGCGTCGGCGATTTCCTTCAGCTGCGCGTCGCTCTTGTTGCGCGGATGTTCCTTCAGGCCCGACGGCAGGCAGTGCGAGTAGCACACCGGCTTCTTCGAGAACGCGATCGCTTCCGACGACGTGTTGCCGCCCACATGCGACAGGTCGACCATGATGCCGACGCGGTTCATCTCGGTGATCACTTCGCGGCCGAAGTCCGACAGGCCGCCGTCGCGCTCGTAGCAGCCGGTGCCGACCAGGTTCTGCGTGTTGTAGCAAAGCTGCACGACGCGCACGCCCATGTCGGCGAACGCCTCGATGTAGCCGAGGTTGTCCTCGAACGCGTGCGCGTTCTGGAAGCCGAGGATGATCCCCGTCTTGCCTTCCTTCTTCGCGCGGAAGATGTCGTCGGTCGTGCGCACCAGCGTCAGCAGTTCGCCGTTCTCGCGGATCTTCTGCTTCATCACGCCGATGTTGTCGACGGTCTTGGTGAAGTTCTCCCACACCGATACCGTGCAGTTCGCGGCCGTGATGCCGCCCTTGCGCATGTCCTCGAACACCGGCTTCTCGAACTTCGAGATGTTCAGTCCGTCGATGATGATGCTGTCCTGATGCAGCGTGCTCATATCTGCCTCTCGCTCCAGTCTCTGCTGTATGTGGGGTCGTCGATCAGTAAATCGGGAAGCGCTCGCAAAGCGCGAAAATCTCGCGGCGCACGCGCTGTTCGGTCGCGTGGTCGCCTTCCGGGTTCGCGCGCAGCGCGTCGAACACCTCGAGAATCAGGCGGCCGACTTCGCGGAACTCCGCGACGCCGAAGCCGCGCGTCGTGCCGGCCGGCGTGCCGAGGCGGATGCCCGACGTGACGGTCGGCTTCTCGGTGTCGAACGGAATGCCGTTCTTGTTGCAGGTGATGCCCGCGCGTTCGAGCGCCTGCTCGACCGGCGCGCCCTTCAGGCCCTTCGGGCGCAGGTCGACCAGCAGCAGGTGGTTGTCGGTGCCGCCGGTGACGAGGTCGACGCCGCCCGCCTTCAGCACTTCGCCGAGGGCCTGCGCGTTCGCGAGCACGTTGTCGATGTAGGTCTTGAAGTCCGCATGCAGCACTTCGCCGAACGCGACGGCCTTGCCGGCGATCACGTGCATCAGCGGGCCGCCCTGCAGGCCGGGGAACACGGCCGAGTTGATCTTCTTCGCGATCTCTTCGTCGTTGGTCAGCACGAAGCCGCCGCGCGGGCCGCGCAGCGTCTTGTGCGTGGTCGACGTGACGACGTGCGCGTGCTCGACCGGATTCGCATGGCGGCCGGCGGCGATCACGCCCGCGATGTGCGCCATGTCGACCATCAGCTTCGCGCCGACGCTGTCGGCGATCGCACGGAAGCGGGCGAAGTCCAGCGCGCGCGGGTACGCCGAGAAGCCGGCGATGATCAGGCTAGGCTTGTGCTCGTGCGCGAGTGCCTCGACCTGGTCGTAGTCGATCCGCATCGTGTCGCGGTTCACGCCGTACTGCACGGCGTTGAACCACTTGCCCGACAGCGCCGGCTTCGCGCCGTGCGTCAGGTGGCCGCCGGCGTCCAGCGACATGCCGAGCACCGTGTCGCCCGGCTTCGCGAGCGCGAGCATCACCGAACCGTTCGCCTGCGCGCCCGAGTGCGGCTGCACGTTCGCATAGCCGGCGTTGAAGATCTGCTTCACGCGCTCGATCGCCAGCGCCTCCACCTCGTCCGCGAACTCGCAGCCGCCGTAGTAACGCTTGCCCGGATAGCCTTCCGCATACTTGTTGGTCAGCACCGAACCCTGGGCCTCCAGCACCGCGCGCGACACGATGTTTTCCGACGCGATCAGCTCGACCTGCGACTGCTGGCGCTCGAGTTCCTTCAGGATGGCGCTGCGCACCGGCGCGTCGCGCTCGGCGAGGGGCTGCGAGAAGAAAGGCTGGGTGTTCGACATAGTGCGTCCGTGACGAAGAATAAAGGGCGTGAAACCGAAGCTCGAGGCCCGCCATACCTGGGTTTCCAGCGCATCCAGTGCAAGGCTGCCGACGGCTCTATTCTTGTCGTTCGGATTTTCGACGGATTGATGAATTTAGACGCGTTCTTTACCTTTTCCGCCATGCGCGTCCGTTTTGTACAAGTGACCGGTCGTGCTTTTTGGGATGACGAGGCAAGCCGGCGTGTGCAGTGAATTCGCGATTCACCGATGGACAGGCACTTCGCCGGTGCCTGTGCTGTGCTTCCCGGGTGCAGCGCAGCCCGCTTACGGTGCAGTGCAGCATCCGCCTCGCGCCCATACAACGTATGGAGCTAGGGTTTAGCCGTATGGCACGGTTGTTGCGCTCGCTCCCACAATACGGCAGCCCGATCCGTGCCTCGGGCTAAAAGCTATTAGAGATTCAAGGAACGCTCCCCATGTCGCCCGACCGCACAGCGTCGCTGTCCCACTTCGCGTTCATGCCTTTACCGAACTTCACGATGATCGCGTTCACCAATGCGATCGAGGTGCTTCGGATGGCGAACTACCTGAGCGGCCAGCCGCTCTACCGCTGGTCGATCATCAGCCCGGACGGCGGCCCGGTCACGGCGAGCAATGGCCTCACGGTCGACACGGGCCCGGCCGAGTGCGTCGGGCAGCCGGATATCGTATTCGTGTGCGGCGGCGTCGACGTGCAGCGCGCGACCACGCCCGCCCATCTGTCGACGCTGCGCCGCTTCGCGCGTTCGGGCATTCCGCTCGGCAGCCTGTGCACGGGCACCTATGCGCTCGCGAAGTCGGGGCTGCTCGCGGGCTACGCGTGCGCGATCCACTGGGAAAACATGTCGGCGCTGAAGGAAGAGTTTCCGGACACGCGCTTCCTGAAGGAACTGTTCGTGGTCGACCGCGATCGCATCACGTGCACGGGCGGCGTCGCGCCGCTCGACATGATGCTGAACCTGATCGCCGCACGGATAGGCACGCCGCGCGTCACGCAGATCGCCGAGCAGTTCATCGTCGAACACGTGCGCGACACGAGCGCGCAACAGCGGATGCCGCTCGTCGC
Organism: Burkholderia sp. BCC1988; assembly: GCF_905339895.1. NCBI lineage: Bacteria > Pseudomonadati > Pseudomonadota > Betaproteobacteria > Burkholderiales > Burkholderiaceae > Burkholderia > Burkholderia sp. BCC1988. The sequence continues at coordinate 92,304 of NZ_CAJPHA010000021.1, read as the reverse complement.
GCGGCTCGGCTCGGCGAACAAGTCGCTGTTCGAAGTGATTTCGCTGATGGAGAACAACATCGAGGAACCGCTGTCGCGCGAGGAGCTCGCGCGGCTCGCGAACATGTCGCAGCGTCAGCTGCAGCGCCTGTTCCGCGAACACCTCGGGATGACGCCCACGCACTATTACCTGACGCTGCGGCTGCGCCGCGCACGCGAGCTGCTGCTGCAGACCGACATGTCGATCATGCACATCACGATGGCGTGCGGCTTCCAGTCGGCGTGCCACTTCAGCAAGAGCTATCGCGATGCGTTCGGCGTCGCGCCGACGCGCGAACGCCGCAAGCAGGTCGCGCCGCTCGCGCAGGGCGCGGCGACATCCGCGCCGGCGTTTCCGGCGCATGTGATTCATGCGTGACGCACGAGTCGCGCGATAAAAAAAAGCGGCCTCGAAGGCCGCTTTTTGCTGGTGCTTACGATCCCCACACCTGCATTTCGTCGAGCGAATACCCCCACTGCGTTGCCCGCTTCGTACCGAGCATCCGCACGTAGCGCCCCTGCGCATTCAGGTTCGGCAACGTGACGTGACCGTACGACACGCCGTTGTTCGTCGAGTAGACCGTCGTCCAGTTCGCGTTGTCGTTCGACGTCTGGATCTGGTACACGAGCGCGCCCGCGTCCCAGTAGAGATCGACGCTGCTGATCTTCTTCACCGCGCCGAGATCGACGGAGATCCATTGCGGATCGACGCCCGCCCCTTCCGGCGAATCCCAGCGCGTGCTGGTCGTGTTGCCGTCGAACGCCTTGTCCGCCGTCAGCGATGTGTTGTAGCTCGCCGACGCGGCAGCCGGCCGACCTTGCGACAGCAGCGTCGGCTGCGCGGCGGCCGGGCCGCCGTAGTAGCTCGAGCCGAGCTTCGCCTTGGTCGTGTCCGCATTCACGCCGAACTGCGACAGGCTCCAGCGCTGGCCGGTCGTCACGTCGCCGACGTAGAGCTGGTAGCCGCCCGCCGTCGTCGACGAGAAGAACACGTAGTTCGTGCCGGTCACCGGCGCCGGATCCGAGTTGTTGCTCACGCAGTCGTTGATCGGCAGCGCGTTCGGCGTCGATGCCGGGTCCGCGGTCTTCGTGTAGATCTGGTCCGCGCCGCCGCTATCCTTCCAGCGTGCATAGAACACCATGCCGTCGCCGCGCACGATCGGATAGTAGGTCTGCAGACCGGCCGGATGATCGAACGTGGCGGTCGCGCCGGTCGCGATCGTGCGCTTCATCAGCCCCATGTTCGAGCCGGTGCCCGTCGCGTAGTAGACGGCGCTCGCGTCCGGCGCGAGGAACGGCATCGAGTATTCGGCGCCGGCCGGTGCGTTCGTCAGGCTCACGACCGACGTGAACACCGGGCCCGCGCTCGTGTACGACAGCGTGCCCTGCTTCACGTCGCCGTTCTGCTTGAACACGAGCGTCTTGCCGTCGGCGCTGAATTTCGGATCTTCGTTGCGCGTCGCGCCGGTGCTGTTCGTCAGGTTGACGGGCGGCGTGCCGGCGCCGAGCTGCAGCATGAACACGTTCCATGCGCCGTTGCTGATGCCCATGAACGCGAGCCACTTGCCGTCGGGGCTGAACACGCCGTTCATCGGATCGGTGATGCCCCAGCTGCTCTTGCTCAGCTGCGTGAGCGTATGGGCCGAAAAATCGTACAGGAACAGCTGGCTCGTGCCGTCGCCGTAGTTGACATAGCTGTGATAGACGAGCTTGCCGGTCAGCGCCGCGGGAAACGACGCGTTGGATTGAGTCGGAGGATTGCTGATGCAGGCCGCTTCGGCGGCACCACTGGACAGGTTGAGAGCGATGCCGGCCACGAGGCCCGCAGCGAGGAACTTCGATTTCACGCTGATTGCTTCCGGGAAAGGTAGGGACGGAGCGGCCCGGGTCCCGCACACGGTGCACGGGGTTCACGGGTCCGCCATCGGAGGGCGCGAACTCGGTATCGATCACGCATCGGGAATGAAACTTGCGCAGGATGCCTGCTCGCTCGTCTGAAGAAAAGGCTCAAAGTGAGTCGAAAACAACCGGATCAGCGACAGGCGCATCAGCGTTTGAGGGCGGGATTGAACGCGGCGGAGGCCGTGCTACTCTTTTTTCACGACGGCCGCGATCGGCCGGAGGGCAGGCATGAAGCGTTATGCGGCGCTGGCTCAGACGATTGGCGACGCGATCCGGCGTGGCGACCTCGGGCCCGGCGCGCGTATCCCGACCGTGCGCGCAGCGTGCCGCGCTTACCGTGTAAGTCCATCCACCGTGTTTCGCGCGTACTACAAGCTCGAAAGCGAGGGCCTGATCACCGCGCGTGCGCGCTCCGGATATTTCGTTGCGAACCTGGATGACAAGCGCGTGCGCGCGGGTCACGACACCCCGCGCAAACCGGCTGCGCCGCAGGCCGGCGACAACGATGTGCTGTTCCGCTTGCTCGACTCGCTCAAATTCGACGACATCGTGCCGCTGGGTTCCGCATTCGCGAGCTATTCGCTGTTTCCGATGAGCAGCCTGTGGCGGTATGCGGCGGCGGCGGCCCGCAACATGGACCGCGCGAAACTGCTGGCCGGACTGCCGCCCGGCCATGAAGCGCTGCGCCGCCAGATCGCACTGCGCTACCTGAACGCGGGCGCGTCATTGCCGATGGAAGAGATCGTCATCACGACCGGCGCGGCCGAAGCGCTGACGCTGAGCCTGCAGGCGCTCACGCGCCCCGGCGACATCGTCGCGATCGAACGTCCGGCCTACCACGCGGTACTGCAGGCCGTGCGGCGGCTGCATCTGAAGGCCATCGAAATTCCGGTGGATCCGCGCACCGGCCTCGATCTCGATGCGCTCGCCGACGCGCTCGACACGCATCCGGTGCGCGCCTGCTGGTTCATGACCTCGTTCCACAACCCGACCGGTGCGACGCTGCCCGACGAGCGCAAGCGCGCGCTGATCGACCTGCTCGCGTCGCACCGCGTGCCGCTCATCGAGGACGACGTGTTCGGCGAACTGCACTTCGGCCCGACGCCCACGCGGCCCGCGAAGCTGTACGACGAAAGCGGGCTGGTGCTGCATTGCGGTTCGTTCTCGAAGTGCCTCGCCCCCGGTTTCCGGGTCGGCTGGGTCGCGGCCGGACGCTACGTGAAGCAGATCAGGCAGGTGAAGAACGCGAGCGCGCCGGCGGCCGACGTGCCCGCGCAGATGGCCGTATCCCGCTACCTGCTCAACGGCGCGTACGACCGCTTCCTGCGCAGGCTCCGCCGCAACCTGGCGGCGCACCAGGCACAGATGCTGGCGGCCGTCCGCGCGTACTTCCCGCCCGACACGGCGGTGCATGCCCCGCGCGGCGGGTATTTCCTGTGGATCGAATTGCCGCCGCACGTGGATGCGATGCGGTTGTTCGGCGACGCGATGAAAAACGGCGTCAGCCTCGCGCCCGGGCCGATTTTTTCCATGACGGGCGCCTTTCACCGCTACGTCCGGCTGAACTACGGCCGGCCGTGGACCCCTGCCGTCGAGGACGCGATGCAGACCCTCGGGACGCTCGCGGGGCGGCAACGACAGACGAGGTAGCAACGACCATGCAAGTCCTGCCCATCCGGAAAGTCCGCACGCGCGACACATTGCGCGGCGCACTGAACCTGCGCGCCGAGCCGCGCGATGCCGTCAGCCAGCGCTGCCGGCAATGCGGCTTCATGGCATTCCGCGCCACCGAGCAATGCCCCGTCTGCGGACTCGGGGACTGGCCGTTCGCGCCGCTGCGCGAATCGAGCGAATCGAGCGACCAGAGCAACCGGAGCGACGAAGCGCAGGCCGCTCCTCCGCACGACGCGCTCCCCGTCCCGACATGGTCGTCGCGCATCGGCGCCGCGGTGCGCAGCGCGGCGATCCGGCGGCCGAGCGCGTCGAGCGCGCCGCTGCTGAGCATCCTGACCCTCGTGCTGCTGGTCGGCGGCTATGTGACGTTCGACCGGACGTGCAAGGCCGACCCGGTCTGCCGCGGCCAGGGCGCGCCGGCGCCAGCGGCAAACGACGCCAGTCTGCATGCGGCCGACGCGCAGACGTTGCCGGTCGTGCCCGCGCCCGTCTATGCATTTCATCCGGCCGACCACCCGGCGCTCGACACCGACCGGCTTGCCGCCGCCGACCGGCTGGACGCAACCGATCGAGCAGGCTATGCCGGCACGAGCCGACACATGACCGGACGCACGGCAACCACGGTCGCGCGGCACGCACCGGCGGTGCGCGCGCGCAGCGGTACTCGCGTCGTCAACTGGAAAGGCGGCGCTACCGCGACGCGACACGCGCACGCGATCCGCCGCGTGAGCCTGCATACGCGCCACGGTCGGCGCGCGACGGCAAGCGCGACCCAAGTGGCCATGGTCTATCGCGCGCACTGAGCGCCGGGCGCGCCGGAATTCGGCGCGATCGCGGCCGCGATGCTGTCGTACGGGATCGCCGCATACGACTCGACGCGCAAGCCGGCGAGCGGCCGGCCGTTCGTGTCGGCGTTCGGCAGCCGGTTGGCCGCGGCGATCGGTCTCGTGCCGCACACCGTATCGCAGCAATCGCGGGCCGCAGCGATCAGGGTTCGCCTGCGCCGGCAGCGCCCGCCCACAGCAAAAACGGGCGGCACCGATTCCGGTGCCGCCCGTTTCATGTTCCGCCCGTTCGTGCGTCAGGCCGCCAACAAGCCGTGCGGATCGATCACGAATTTGCGCGGCGCGCCGCCGTCGAACTTCTTGTAGCCTTCAGGCGCCTGATCGAGCGAGATCACCTCGACGTTGACGATCTTCGCGATCGGCAGACGGTCGAACAGGATGGCCTGCATCAGGTTGCGGTTGTACTTCAGCACCGGCGTCTGGCCCGTGAAGAACGAATGCGACTTCGCCCAGCCGAGGCCGAAGCGGATGCTCAGGCTGCCGTGCTGCGCGGCCTTGTCCTTCGCGCCCGGATCGTCCGTCACGTACAGGCCCGGAATGCCGATCGCGCCGGCAGGACGCGTGATTTCCATCAGCGAGTTCAGCACCGTCGCGGGCGCTTCCTCCGAATGGCCCGACGAACCGTGGCCGTGCGCCTCGAAGCCGACGCAGTCGACCGCGCAGTCGATCTCCGGCACGCCGAGGATCTGCTCGATCTGCTCGCCGAGCGACGCGTCCTTCGACAGGTCGACCGTCTCGAAGCCCATCGCCCGCGCGTGCGCGAGGCGTTCCGCGTTCATGTCGCCGACGATCGTGACCGCCGCGCCGAGCAGGCGCGCCGATGCGGCCGCCGCCATCCCGACCGGGCCCGCGCCCGCGATGTAGACCGTCGAGCCCGGCTTCACCCCCGCGCTCACCGCACCGTGATAACCGGTCGGCAGAATGTCGGACAGGCAGGTCAGGTCGCGGATCTTCGCCATTGCCTGGTCACGGTCCGGGAATTTCAGCAGGTTGAAGTCGGCGTACGGCACGAGCACGTACTCGGCCTGGCCGCCGATCCAGCCGCCCATGTCGACGTAGCCGTATGCGCCGCCGGCTCGCGACGGATTCACGTTCAGGCACACGCCCGTATGCGTGTCCTTGCACATCGCGCAGCGCCCGCACGCGACGTTGAAGGGCACCGACACGAGATCGCCGATCTTCAGCGTCTCGACGTCGCGGCCCACCTCGACCACTTCGCCCGTGATCTCGTGACCGAGCACGAGGCCGATCGGCGCGGTCGTGCGGCCGCGCACCATGTGCTGGTCGGAACCGCAGATGTTCGTGCTGACCACTTTCAGGATCACGCCGTGGCCGATCGCGCGGCCGGTCGGATCGACCATCTTCGGATAATCGATCTTCTGAACTTCGACCTTGCCCGGCCCAAGATAGACGACACCTCGATTGCTGCTCATCGTATTGTCTCCATGTCTCGTTGGATGGCGCTGCTGTGCGCCGGCAGATGCGGTGCTACGCAACGTGCTGTTCGAGAGTAGTCCCGGAGGTGGGGGCGTCGATGTCTCAAACGCGACACGCGTTTGATCGGTGCCGACATCGGTGGCGGAAATGCGAAAGTCGGGCCGGAAAAGGGGTGCGGGGTGGGGGCTGCAGGAGATGCAGGCCGCGAGGCCGCCGGAGCCGCCGATCGGCGCGAACGACCCGCAATCCGTGCGTTGGTCGGGGGCCTTGATCGGGGCCTTGATCCGGGGCCTTGATCGGAGCCTTGATCCGGGGGCGCCGATCGGGTGCCCTATTCGGGCGCGTTGGTCTGATGCGCCGGTCGGATGCACCGGCCGCCCACCCCGGCCCGCCGCCTGTCACCCGCCCTGATTTTCGCGGACGATCGCGGCAGCAGCCGCTTCCGCGTCGCTCGCGACGCCGTCGTGCACGCGCGTGCTGACGGCCGGCGTCGGCGGTTCGCTGTCGAGCGCATGGCCGTCGCGGTTGCGCGTATCGACCGTCGCGCGCATCGACAGCCCGACCCGCAGCGGATGCGCGTCCAGGTCGCGGGGATCGAGCGCGATCACGACCGGCACGCGCTGCACGACCTTGATCCAGTTGCCGGCCGCGTTCTGCGACGGCAGCATCGAAAACGCGCTGCCGGTTCCGGCCGAGAAGCCCTGCACGCGGCCGCGATAGACGACCCGCGACCCGTACAGGTCCGACACCACGTCGACCGGCTGGCCGACGCGCATGTGACGGATCTGCCCTTCCTTGAAATTCGCCTCGATCCACAGCCGGTTCAACTGCACGATCGACATCAGCGGCACGCCGGGCCCGACTTGCTGGCCCGCCTGCACCGAACGCTGGCCGACCGTGCCGTCGACCGGTGCGACGATCGTCGTGCGCTTCAGGTTCCGGTATGCGAGCTTGAACTGCGCGGCGGCCTGCACGACGGCCGGGCTCTCGTCCACCGGCAGCTTGCTGCCGAGTGCGCGTGCGGCGTCGAGCTGCGCCTGCGCGGCCGCGAGGTTCGCCTGGGCGCCGGCGACGGCCGCGCGGGCGCGCGCCAGTTCCTCCGGCGCGACGATCTCGACCGACGCGCCCGAACGCGCGGCAAGCGCGCGCTGCGCGAGCGACAGGTCGGCCTGGCGCGCGCTCACGGCTGCCACGTACATCGTGTTCGAGATCTTCGCGTTCGCGACCTGCCGCACGGCCTGCGCGAGCTGCGCCTTCGCCTGCGCGAACGCGACGGACGCTTCTGTGTCGTCGAGCCGCACGAGCGTCTGCCCGGCGCGCACGGGCTGCGTATCGGCGACCAGCACGTCGGTCACGGCGCCCGGAACCTGTGCGGCGACCTGCACAATGCTGCCGGCGACGTACGCGTCGTCCGTATCCTCGTAATAGCGGTCGCGTAGCAGCCAGAACGCGATCCAGACGAGCGCGGCGAGCATCACGATCGCGAAGAACAGCATGAAGCGCTTGCGACGCGTCGCGCGACGCGCGTCGAGTGCCGGGTCGTTCAGGGCGGCCGGCTGCGCGGCGGTGTGAAGGTTGTCGTGGTGCATCAGTCGCTTTGCGTAACGATCAGGCGGTCATGCTGGAACAGGGGGAGCGCGGACGCGCGCGTGTCGGCGGCGACGGTGGGGGGCGCGCGGCGCGAGCCGACGCCGACGCCGACGCCGACGCCGACGCTCGTGCTCGTGCTCGTGCTCGTGCTGGAATTTGCGCTGGTGCTGGTGCTCGCGCTCGTACTCGCGCCGGTACTCGCACTCACATTTGCGGCATCGGCAGCCGGACTACGCGGCGCGACCGACACCGCGGGCGGATCGATCCGCGCGGCACGCGGCGCGGCGCCGCTACCTGCCACGGCCGCGCGCCGCGCTTGCGCGCTGCTGTCCGCCGAGCTACCGCGGGCAGCGGCGTTCGCCGTCGCGCCGCGTTTCGTCCGCGCGCCTTGCGCGGTACGCGCCACGGGCATCGCCGCACCCGCGGTCGTTGCGCTCGCATCGAACCCGCCGCCGAGCGCGCCGACCAGCCCGACGCGCAGCGTCCGCTGCCGCCCGAGCAGCGCGATCAGCTGCGCGCGCTCGTCGATCAGCGTGAGGTCCGCGACATCGACATCCTTCTGCATCAACACGCCGCGCCGATGGCGATCGGCCGCGATCTGCACGATCTTCTGCGCGGCGGCGACGGCATCCTGCTGCTGCACGACGAGCGTCTGCGCGGTCTGCAGCGACGTGACGATTTGCGCGACCTGCCCGAGCGCGTCGTCGACGGTCTTGTTGTACAGCCCGATCGCGACGTCGGCCTGCGCGACGTCCGCGCCGAGCTTCGCCTTCAGCCGGCCGCGATCGAACACCGGCAGCGAGACCGCCGGGCCCACGGAGCCGGCGAGCGAATCGCGCGAGAACAGCGACGCGGGCGTCAGCGCGAACACGCCGCCGAGCGCGACGAGGTTCACGTCCGGATAGAACTGCGCGCGCGTCGAATCGGCATTCGCGAACGCGGCTTCGACGCGCAGCCGCGCGGCGACGATGTCGGGCCGGCGGCCGAGCAGATCGGCCGGCAGCCGCGCGGGCAGCGCGCCGCCGGGGAATGCGCCGACGCGCGGCCGCTGCAACGCGAGCCCGCGCTCCGGCCCGCGGCCGGACAGCACGCCCAGCTGCAATTGCGCGAGCTTGATCTGTTCGTCGTTCAGCGCGATCTGTGCGAGCAAGCGGCTGCGCTTGATCGACGCGTCGCTCGCGTCGTACGCGTTGTCGAGGCCGCGCGCGGTGCGCTCGCGCAGCACGGCCGTCACGCGCTGGCTGATCTTCAGCTTCTGCTGCAGCAGGTCGCGCACCGCGTACGCCTCATCGAGCTGGCAATACACGGTGACGATCGCGATCGCGAGCGTGAGCCGCACCTGCTCGGCCTCGACACCGGCCGCGTCGCGCAGCGACATCAGGCTCTTCGTCGCCGCGCGGTTCTTGCCCCACAGGTCGAGCTGGTAGTTCAGCCCGACGAACACCGACGACGGCGACACGACCGGATCGCCGAAGATCTCGACCGGCACGCGATAACCGCCCGCCGTTACGTCGGCGATGTCGCCCGGCTTCGGCATCCGTGCGCGGCTGACCGTCGCGCCGGCCGTGCCGGTCAAGCCCGTCAGCGAATCGAACTGCTGAAGCTGCGACTGCGCGATCCGCAGCCGTGCCTGCGCGACCTGCAGATCCGGATTGTTCTGCGACGCCTCCACGACCAGTTCGTCGAGCTGCGGATCCTGCAGCTGCTTCACCCAGTCGGGCGCGGGCCATGCGCCATCCGCGCCGGGCCCCGCGGTGCGAGCGAGCGCGTCGCCGGCCGGTGCGCGCAGCGACAGCGACGGCAGGAACCCCGACGGCACGCAGCCGCCCAGCGCCAGCAGCGCGGCGACCGCGACGATCGCCCAGCAGCCCTGCCCGCGCCGCGCCGGCCGAGCGGCTCGCGCCGCTTTCATGATGCGTTCCATCGCCACCCTCACCCCTGCTGGACGCGCCGCGCGCGCGCGGCGAGACGCGGCCGCGTGCGCTCGAGCGGACCGAGCCGCCCGAACAGGCCGTCGGCGATGCCGAACGCGATGCCCGCGAGCTTGGCGCGCTTGTCGCGCTCGACGAGCGCGATCTGCACGACCTGCCACACGGTCAGCAGGTTCGGCACGATCGCCACCGGAAAGCGCAACCCGTACTGCATCCCGAGCTGCACCGCATTGCGTGCGCTGTAGTAGCGCCGTTGCCACGAGTGATTCATCGACGTCATTTCGAAAGGGCCGAACGCGTGCCGCTGCTTCGCGCCGATCCGGTGCGGCAGCACCAGCGACGGCACGACGTAGAGCGGCACGTTGCGCGCAAGCGCGCGGAAGCTGTACTCGGTATCGACGTGATCGATGAACAGCGTCTCGTCGAAGCGACCGAGCACGTCGAACGCGGCGCGCGACACGACGCAGCCCGACGAGATCAGGAACGCGCAGCGCTGCGGCGGCGCGTCGGGCGCGAGACGCAGCCGGCGCAACGCGATCCCGTCGGTCGCGAGTTCGGGCAGGAAGCTGCGCGCGTTCTCGTCGAAGATGCGCGGGCCGGCCAGGAACGCGCGCCCCGCGAGCCCCGTGCAGGCGTCGCGCATCGTCGCGAAGTAACCGGCCGGCACCGACGAATCCTGGTCGAACAGCGCGACCGCGTCGACGTCGTCGCGAAACAGCGTCGCGAGCCCCGCGTTGTAGGCGCCCGCGATGCCGCCGCGATTGCCGTGATGCAGCAGCGCGATGCCGTCGCGCGCGCACACGTCGCGAGCGCGCGCATCGGGCTGCGGCGTGTTGTCGACGACCAGCAGCGCGTCGCACGCGTGCCGCCACGCGCCGAGCGCCGCGAGCTGCGCGTCGCTCGGGTGATACAGGATCACGAGTGCGCCGAGTGTCGTCATGCCGCTCTCCTCAATGTCCGAACGAAGCGGCCGCGCCGCGCTTCGGCCGCGTGAGCCACATCATCGCGGCGAGCACGAGGCAGGTCATGCTCGCCATCCAGAACATGTCGCCCGTCGCCATCATGTACGCCTGCTGCATCACGACCTGGTGCAGCGTGGACAGCTCGCGCACGCCGTCCACGCCCATCGCGTTCAGCGTGTGCACGAAGCGCTGCGTGTTCGCCGACGCGTGCGTGACCGATTGCGACACGACGTCGTAGTGATAGGTCGCGCGGTTGTCCCACAGCGTCACGCTCATCGCGGTGCCGAATGCGGCGGACAGCGTGCGCAGGAAGTTCGACAGGCTCGACGCGGCCGCGAGCCGGTCGTCCGGGATGCGCGACAGCGTCGCGGCCGTCAGCGGAATGAAGAAACACGGCAGCCCGATCCCCTGGATCAACCCGGGCGCGGCGATCTGCGCGAACGTCATCTTCAGCGTGAAATGCGCGTCCCATGCGAGCACGGCCGCAAATATCAGGAATCCGAACGTCGCAAGCACACGCGCGTCGAAGCGATGCGCGTGCAGGCCGACGAGAATCGAGAACACCAGCGCGAGCACGCCGAGCGACGCGGTGGCGAGCCCCGCGTGGAACGCGTTGTAGCCCATCACCGCCTGCATCCACAGCGGGAACACGACGCCCACCACCGAGAAGCTCATCATCCCGAGCGAGATGATCAGCACGCAGAACGAGAACGTGCGGTCGCGAAACAGGCTCAGGTCGACGACCGGATGCGCGTCGCCTGCTTCCCAGATCAGCAGCGACACGATCGCGAGCGCCGCGACCACCGCGAGCGTGACGATCAGCGGCGAATCGAACCAGCCCTTGTCGTGACCGAGATCGAGCATCGCCTGCAGCGAACCGACGCCGATCACGAGCAGCACGATGCCCGGCACGTCGATCGGGCCGGCCGCGCCGCGCTGCGCGTCGGGGCGCAGCATCGCGGTGCAGACGGCGAACGAGAACAGCCCGATCGGCAAATTGATCAGGAAGATCCACGGCCACGAGAAGCTGTCGACGATCCAGCCGCCGACCACCGGCCCGAAGATCGGCGCGAGCAGCACCGTCATCGCCCACAGCGCGAGCGCGACCGTGCGCTTGTCCGGCGGGAACGTGCGCAGCAGGATCGTCTGCGACAGCGGCACCATCGGCCCCGAGCACAGCCCCTGCAGCGCGCGGCAGACCACCAGCACGTGCAGGTCGCGCGCGAGCCCGCACAGCAGCGACGTCAGCGTGAACAGCAGCACCGCGCCGACGAACAGCCGCAGCTCGCCGACACGCCGCGCGAGCCAGCCGGTCAGCGGCACCGCGATCGCGGCCGCGACCGAATACGAGCTGATCACCCACGTGCCCTGGCTATTCGACACGCCGAGACTGCCGGAAATCGCCGGCACCGCGACGTTCGTCACGGTCGAGTCGAGCACTTCGATGAAGGTGGCGAGCGACAGCGCGAACGTCAGCAGCGCGAGCCGCGCGCCGCGCACCGGCCGTGCGGCGGCTGCGGGTTCGCGTGCATCGACGGCGGCGGGCGCGTCCTGAAGCGGCGCTGCGGTGCTCATGCGCCCGCCGTCGCGAGGTAGGCCTGCACCCGCGCGCGTCCGTGGTTCGGTGCGAAGCGCTCGATGAAATCGGCGGCGCGCTCGCAGCCGTCCGGCGCCGCATCGATCAGCGCACGCGTGCGTTCCGCATGCACCGCGAATTCCGGCTCATCCAGCACGCGTGCGAGCGCCGCACCGAGACGCGCGCCGTCGACGGGGCCGTCGATGCGCACGCCGGCGCCGCTCGCCGCGACGCGCTGCGCATTGTCGAACTGGTCGTGCGCGAACGGCGTCACGACCTGCGGGATCCCGGCTTCGAACGCGAACGCCGCGGTGCCGATCCCGCCGTGATGCACGAGCGCGCGGCAACGCGGCAGCAGCGCGCGCATCGGCACGAAGCGGCGCACCAGCAGCCGGTCGCCGTCCGGTGCCGCATCGTGCGGGCTCAGCAGGATGCCGCGCGCGCCGGTGGCATGCAGCGCGTCCGCGACCGCGCGTGCATACGCGGCGTGATCGACCCGTGTCGACCCGGCCGTGAACACGACGGACGGCTCACCGGCCGCGAGGAACGCGTCGAGCGCGCGATCGTCGTCGGGCGTCGCGATGTCGTTGAACAGCGGAAAACCGCTTTGCAGATGACCGGCCGGCCAGTCGCGCTGCGCCGGTGCAAACCAGTCGGGAAACAGGCACAGCACGCCGTCGGTCGAATGCAGCCAGCGGCCGAGCACGCGCCGCGCGGGCGCGAGCCCGAGATCGCGGCGCACCGCGTTGAGCGCCGGCCCGCACACGCGGTCGAGCACCTGCCGCTCGATCAGCGTCATCAGCGCCGCCTTCACCGGCAGCGGCCAGCGCGCGGGAATGGTCAGGCGCGGATGCGTCGGCGGCACGTGCGCGGACAGCAGCGTCGACGGCGACACCTGCACCGACACGTACGGCGTGCCGTGCAGCTCCTGCATGAAGCGCGCGGAAAACGCCCACAGCGTGCCGACCAGCACGGTGTCGCGATCGGTCAGCGCGCGCAGCGCGTCGTAGTGCGGACGCAGCACGGGCGCGATCACCTGCCACAGCGTGCGGAACGACGTGCGCGGATCCCACAGCGCCGGGTTCGCCATCGCGGCCTCGTACTCGGCCGCGGTGCCGACCGGCACGAATGCGAAGCCGCAGCGGCGCGCGGCCGCCTCGAACGGCGGATGCGTGCAGAACACGACGTCGTGGCCACGCGTCGCGAGCGCGCGCGCGACGCCGAGCAGCGGATGCACGTCGCCCGCCGAGCCGATCGCGGTCACGATCACCTTCGCCATCGCGCGCCTCGCGGGAGTCAGTAGAAGCCGGGAATCAGCGCCGCGACCTCGCGGCGATACTGCGTGTACGCCGGCCCGAAATGGCCGGTCAGCCAGCTCTCCTCGACGCGCACCTTGTACGCGAGCGACGCGAACACGAGCGCGACGCCGAGCGCGCCGCGCCACTCGCCGCCGATCAGCGCGGCGCCGGCCAGCGCGATCAGGCAGCCGGTGTAGATCGGATGACGCACGAGGCCGTACGGCCCGGTGCGAACGAGTTCGTGGTTTTCCTTCAGCGTGACGGACACGCTCCAGTTCGTGCCGAGATGCAGCCGCGCCCACACGGAGAACAGCAGCCCCGCGACGAGCACCGCGAGCCCGCATTGCGCCTGCAGGCCGAAGCGCTGCCAGTCGGGCACGAGCGCCTGCCACGACGGATCGGGCAGGATGATCAGCGCGCCGCCGACGATCAGCGGAATCGACTGCAGCGTGCGCGAGCGCGACGCCTCCTTGCGCACGGTCGTCTTCACGGCCTGCGACGTCGCGATCCAGTAGGCGAGCCAGATGGCCCACGGAGCGACGATGGCGATGGTCTGAACGATATTCACGGCTGGCCTGCCTCGTGTGGATGAGAATTCGGATGCACCCGGCGTGCCCGGTGCGCGACGTGCTGCGTTACGACGACAGCGCCGGCATCGGCGCTGGCACGCACGCATGCGCGGCGCCGAGCGCGATGCTCGCGGCAACGGGCGGCGCGTCGCAGAAGTAGCCGAGCAGCGCCGCCCGCGTGGCTTCGCGCTGCGCGCGGCCTTCGATGTCGAGGAAATGGCCGGCGTCGGGAATCGTCGCGAAGCGTGCGCGCGGCACGTGCGCGGCCAGCTGGCGAACGTCGGCCGGCGTCGTGTATTCGTCGCGCTCGCCGTTCAGGAACAGCAGCTCGCAGCCGATGTTCGAGAACTCGCTCAGGTAGCGCTCCGGCTGCAGAGACAGGATCTGGTCGACGTGGAACGCGACCTGGTCCTGCTCGTCGCGCGGCAGCCGCGTCAGATACCGGTAGTTGTACAGCTTCATGATGCGCGGCAGGTAGCGGCCGACCGTATCGTTCAGCAGCTGCGCGGCCTTCAGGTTCTCGCCGGCCGCGATGTGGTCGCGGGCGCGCGTCACGTAGTCGACCATCGCGTCGTTCAGGAACGGCGAGAACGAGCAGATCGCCGCGCGCCGCACGCTCGGGCAGCCGCGCGCGAGCGCGAACAGCGATGCGACGCCGCCCCACGATACCGACACGAGGAACGCGGGCGCGAAACGCTCGACCAGATGCTGGAGGATCGCGGCCTCGTCGTCCTTGGTCAGGATGAAGCAGCCGGGGTTGTGCTGGCGCGACTGCCCCGCGTACGGCAGGTCGAAGCAGATCGTGTTCATCCGCTCGCCGAGATACTGGACGGTCTGCCCGAACGAGGCGGTCGTCGCGAGCGCGCCGTTGACGAGCATCGCCGTGTCGAACGACGGATCGAACACGTTCCGTTCGACGTAGACCTTCAGACCATTCGGTAGCGGGACCACGTATTTTTCGGTCGGCATCGTCGTTCTCCGGTGGATGCGGCGTCTCGGCGTCGCGGCATGCTGCAGGTGCGCAATGGCGGGCGCCGGCCCTGTCGCGGTCGTTGGCCGCGCCCATTGCCGACGCACCGCGGGAATAACCCGCGGCGCCGATTCATTCCTTGTGGTGCGGCGCCATACTAATACGGGCAATATTACTTACTCAAGTCATTCCAACGATCCCCTCTACTCCACCTGGAAATACGCATGATTCGAATATTTTTGGCATTTTTTATGGTATGCGGAATCGATAAGAAGGTGTCGGCAATCGTTTGCCAGCACGCCATCAACCAACCGCACAACCCAATAATTTCCTTTAAATTCAAATGGATAATGAGTTTAAATCGATCGATTGAAACGAATTTTCAGAAATTCTGGTTAGCGGTGCCGGGCATTCGAATTTCCGGATTTACGAGAATTTCACACAGCTCGACATTCTTTCGATCAGTAATAAATCAAATACGGAAACATTCGCGACCATTGCACCGTCTTTACCGAAACCGTTTTAAACAAACTTCAAATTATTTAACCACCTTTCAATCGGTTTTTCCGCACCTGCACAATCGCGGCGGCATCATCGGCTTGGTTTCCTCCACCCTCCCATCTACCGTCGGACCCCGATTTTTTATTGATTGAACGGTCAATAAAAAACCGCTAAGCTCTCGGCTTCCAGGAACGGCCCGTCCGGGCGAAGGAGTCGCGATGCCGAAAGTCGGAATGCGGGAGATTCGTCGCGCGCAGTTGATCGACGCGACGCTGCGCTCGATCGACGAAGCCGGCCTGCCCGGCACGACGCTCGCCTCGGTCGCGCAGCGCGCGAACATCTCGACGGGGATCGTCAGCCACTACTTCGGCGACAAGGACGGCCTGCTCGAAGCCACGATGCGGCACGTGCTGCGCGATCTGTGGGCGGCCACCACGCGCCGCCGCGTCGCCGCCCGCAAGGACCCGCGCTCCCGGCTGCGCGCGATCGCCGCCGCGAACTTCGACGTCACGCAGGTCAGCACGCCCGTGATGAAGACCTGGCTCGCGTTCTGGTCGCAGAGCATGCACGACGCGATGCTCAAGCGCCTGCAGCACGTGAACACGCGGCGCCTCCATTCGAACCTGTGCGCGGAATTCGCCAAGGCGCTGCCGCGCGCGAAAGCACGGGAAGCCGCCAGCGGCCTCGCCGCGCTGATCGACGGCCTGTGGCTGCGCGGCGCGCTCGCCGGCGGCCCGATCGACACCCGGGCTGCACTGAAGCTCACCCACGATTACATCGACCTGCTGCTCGCGTCCGACTGACGCGTCGCGCACTCGCCCTCAAGGAGATCCTCATGTCCGTATACGGTTTGCAGCGCCTCTACATCGGCGGCGGTTACGTCGACGCCACCAGCGGCAAGACTTTCGACACCTTCGATCCCGCCACCGGCGAACTGCTCGCGCAGGTGCAGCAGGCGAGCGCGGCCGACGTCGACCGCGCGGTCGCATCGGCGCAGGAAGGCCAGCGCGAATGGGCCGCGATGACCGCGATGCAGCGCTCGCGCATCCTCCGGCGCGCGGTCGACCTGCTGCGCGAACGCAACGACGAACTCGCGGCGATCGAGACGCGCGACACCGGCAAGCCGATCGGCGAGACGCTCGCGGTCGACATCGTCACCGGCGCGGACGTGATCGAGTACTACGCGGGCCTCGCGACCGCGATCGAAGGGCTGCAGGTGCCGCTGCGCGCCGAGTCGTTCGTCTATACGCGCCGCGAGCCGCTCGGCGTGTGCGCGGGCATCGGCGCATGGAACTACCCGATCCAGATCGCCTGCTGGAAGACCGCACCCGCGCTCGCGGCCGGCAACGCGATGGTGTTCAAGCCGAGCGAAGTCACGCCGCTCACCGCGCTGAAGCTCGCGGAAATCTATACGGAAGCCGGCGTGCCGGCCGGCGTGTTCAACGTCGTGCAGGGCGACGGTTCGGTCGGCGCGCTGCTGACCGGCCATCCGGACATCGCGAAGGTGTCGTTTACCGGCGGCGTCGAGACCGGCAAGAAGGTGATGTCGCTGGCCGGCGCATCGTCGCTGAAGGAAGTGACGATGGAGCTCGGCGGCAAGTCGCCGCTGATCGTGTTCGAGGATGCCGACCTCGACCGCGCGGCCGACATCGCGGTCACCGCCAACTTCTTCAGCTCGGGCCAGGTCTGCACCAACGGCACGCGCGTGTTCGTGCACGGCTCGGTGAAGGACGCGTTCACGCAGAAGGTGCTCGAACGCGTGAAGCGCATCCGCGTCGGCAAGCCGACCGATGCCGACACCAACTTCGGCCCGCTCGTGTCGGCCGCGCAGCTCGACAAGGTGCTCGGCTTCATCGAGAGCGGCAAGGCCGAAGGCGCGAAGCTGCTCGCGGGCGGCACGCGCCTGACCGACGGCCACTTCGGCAACGGCCAGTACGTCGCGCCGACCGTGTTCGGCGACTGCCGCGACGACATGAAGATCGTGCGCGAGGAGATTTTCGGGCCGGTGATGAGCATCCTCGAATTCGCATCGGAAGACGAAGTGATCGCCCGCGCGAACGACACGCACTACGGCCTCGCGGCCGGCGTCGTGACCGAGAACCTGTCGCGCGCGCACCGTACGATCCACCGCCTCGAAGCCGGCATCTGCTGGATCAACACGTGGGGCGAATCGCCGGCCGAGATGCCGGTTGGCGGATACAAGCAATCTGGTGTCGGACGCGAGAACGGCATCACGACGCTCGAACACTACACTCGAATCAAGTCGGTACAGGTCGAGCTCGGCCGTTACAACCCGGTGTTTTGAGAACGAGAGGAGATTCCCCGTCATGACGACACGCGAATACGACTACATCATCTGCGGCGCGGGCTCCGCGGGCAACGTGCTCGCGACGCGCCTGACGGAAGATCCGAATGTCACGGTGCTGCTGCTCGAAGCGGGCGGCCCCGACTACCGCTTCGACTTCCGTACGCAGATGCCGGCGGCGCTCGCCTATCCGCTGCAGGGCCGTCGCTACAACTGGGCCTACGAGACCGACCCCGAGCCGCACATGGACAACCGCCGGATGGAATGCGGCCGCGGCAAGGGGCTCGGCGGCTCGTCGCTGATCAACGGGATGTGCTACATCCGCGGCAACGCGCTTGACTACGACAACTGGTCGACGCACAAGGGGCTCGAGAACTGGACCTATCTCGACTGCCTGCCGTACTTCAAGAAGGCCGAGACGCGCGACGTCGGCCCGAACGATTACCACGGCGGCGACGGCCCCGTGTCGGTCACGACCAGCAAGCCGGGCGTGAATCCGCTGTTCGAGGCGATGGTCGATGCGGGCGTGCAGGCCGGTTATCCGCGCACCGACGACCTGAACGGTTATCAGCAGGAAGGGTTCGGCCCGATGGACCGCACCGTCACGCCGAAGGGCCGCCGCGCGAGCACCGCGCGCGGCTACCTCGACCAGGCGCGCGCGCGGCCGAACCTCGAGATCGTCACGCACGCGCTCGCCGATCGCATCCTGTTCGACGGCAAGCGCGCATCGGGCGTCACGTACCTGCGCGGCAGCGAGCGCGCGACCGCGCATGCGCGCCGCGAAGTGCTCGTGTGCAGCGGCGCGATCGCATCGCCGCAACTGCTGCAGCGCTCGGGCGTCGGCCCCGGCGCGTGGCTGAAGGAACTCGACATCCCCGTCGTGCTCGACCTGCCCGGCGTCGGCCAGAACCTGCAGGATCACCTGGAGATGTACATCCAGTACGAGTGCAAGGAGCCGGTGTCGCTGTATCCGGCGCTCAAGTGGTGGAACCAGCCGAAGATCGGCCTCGAATGGATGCTGAACGGCACCGGCCTCGGCGCGACCAACCACTTCGAGGCGGGCGGCTTCATCCGCACGCGCGACGACGACCTGTGGCCGAACATCCAGTATCACTTCCTGCCCGTCGCGATCAACTACAACGGCTCGAACGCGATCGAGATGCACGGTTTCCAGGCGCACGTCGGTTCGATGCGTTCGCCGAGCCGCGGCCGCGTGAAGCTGCGCTCGCGCGACCCGAACGATCATCCGAGCATCCTGTTCAACTACATGGCCGAAGCGCTCGACTGGCGCGAGTTCCGCGATGCGATCCGCGCGACGCGCGAGATCATGCGGCAGCCCGCGCTCGACCGCTATCGTGGCCGCGAGCTGAACCCGGGCGCCGATTGCAAGACCGACAAGGAACTCGACGCATTCGTGCGGGCCCGCGCTGAAACCGCGTTCCATCCGTCGTGCTCGTGCAAGATGGGTTACGACGACATGGCCGTGGTCGACGAGGAAGGCCGCGTGCACGGGCTCGACGGGCTGCGCGTGGTCGACGCGTCGATCATGCCGATCATCACGACCGGCAACCTGAACGCGCCGACGATCATGATCGCGGAGAAGATCGCCGACAAGATCCGCGGACGCAAGCCGCTCGCGCGTGTCGACGTGCCTTACTTCGTCGCGAACGGCGCGATGGCGCGCAATGTCGCGAAGGCGGTGCGGCAGCCGGAAACAGCATAACCGCGGGCGTAACCGCGCAAGCGCCCTCCCCGGGGCGCAGCAGCAACCTGCACGGCTCGCGGCGTTCTCGCCGCGAGCCGTTTTTCATTTCATCGGGCGCGCTCGCCGCCCGTATTGAACCGCGTGGTCGCAGCCGCCCTCGGCCGCACGCGTTTCGCGCGCACGATCGGATTCGATCGCGACGTCAGGCTCATCGCGCCGCGCAAGCGATCGAACGCGACATTCTCCGTCGGTCCGAAGCGGCCGACCGCCGGCCACGCGAGCGCTTCATCGATCCACGTCTGCCACGCGTCGCCGTGAAAGCGGCGCGCGAATTCGCGCACGATGCCCGGCGCCGCGATCACGATGCCCGCCAGCAGGTAATACGCCCAGAAGCTGCCCGCGCCGACGAGCCGGTCGAGACGGCATACGGACACCGCCGCGAGCAGACCGTCCATCGACGCGAGATCGGTGCGCCGTTCGCGAATCGCGCGCGCAACGAGGTTGTGCCGACCGCCGTACGCAGCGAAGGACACCCCGTTGCCGGCGGCAAGCTCCGCGCAGAACATCGCGAGCGCGGCCATCTCGTCGACGCGCGCGGCATCGTCGCGCGGCCCGCAGACGCGCAGCACGATTGCGTCGATGATCGCCCCGGGCCGGGCCGACGGCGCCACGCAGGCCGCCGCGACGCCCGCGCGTCGTTCTCTCAGGTTCTTCGCGGGCGGTGCTTCGCCGTTCGCGGATGGTTCCCGTACTTCGTGCTCGCCGCCATCGCCGCCGCCGGGTTCGACACCGCCGGCAATCCGCTCTAGCGCGGCCCAGCCGTCGTCGGGATCGTCGAAAGCCCATGCATCGACGAAGCCGTGCGCCGACTCGAATACCGCGCGCGATCCGCGGCAGCGTCGCTCGGCATCCGCGAGCTGTGCCGTGTCGGGAACGTGCAGGCACGCGCCGAGCGGATCGCTCGCGTCGCATGCGCAGCCGCCGCCATCCGTTGCAATCCACGGCGCGAGTTCGTGCAGGACGACGATCGCTTCGTGCGACAGGTTCGCACCGGCTCGCCCGCGGGCCGCGCGCGCCGGCAGGACGGCCGGTGCATCGGCGTCGACCGTCGCCACGCAAACCGCTTCGTTCAGGTGTTCGATCAGGTACTGCAGCCACGCGGCCGTGCGCAGCCGGTCGAGCGTCGCACCGCGGGCATCGCCATACTTCGCTGGGTCGGTAAGCATCGGGGGTCCGAAATGGTTGTCTTGTGTCGGTCGAAGCAGGCGGCACGATGCGCCGCACCGGCCCCCTGCACGGCCGCCGGCCTCGGATCGCGAGGCCGGCGGCCCGCCGGCCGTCGCGCCGCTACGCGCGACGACGCGGATGCATCGCGAAACCGGAACGCCCGCCCGCGCATTCCTGCACGGCCCTCATTCATGGCGGGCGTCCGGCCTCGATCAGGTGCCGCTTACTGCACGTGGAACTTCGGCGACGTGGCAACCGTGCCGCTGACCGTACAGTCCGGCGTCAGCACCGCGTTGTTGAACGTCAGCGACGAGTTCGGATCGCTCCACGTCGTCACGATCTTGCTCGGCCCGCAGGTACCGAGCAGCGTCACGGTCACCTTCGCGTTGTTGATCGTCAGTTGCGTCGTGCTGTCGGCCTGCCCCGTCCACGGTGCCGCGCTGGTCGCGCTGCCGCTGATCAGGCCGCACGTCGCGCCGCCCGCGAACGTCGTCGACGTGATGTTGACGATGCCCGTCGAGCTGATCGTGCCGTTGAACGTCGCGTTGCAGCTCGCGTTGATCGCCCCCTTGGCCAGGACCGTGAGGCCCGTCGCGGAGAACGGTTCCCCGTTCGGGTTCATCGCGTGCCCGTCGACGCGCGAAACGGTCACGGCGAAAGCAGGCGCGGCCGAAACCACGGTGAATGCCACTGCAGCAACAAGCGATACGAGTTTGCGAATGCTCATTTGAACTGCCCCCTCTCTCTTCACAAATGGCGGCACGCCGCCAGGAACGCGACACGCCGGCCGGATTCGCCCGGCCGCGCGGTCGCAGGAAGCCGCCGGCGTGCGCGATGCACGCCGGACGGCTCAGAACCTGTAGGAAACACCGACGAACGTGATCAGCGGGTCCGCCTTCAGCCGCGTGCGCGTGGTCGCGAGCGTCGAGCCGTCGGCGGCCTTGATCACGAGCGACGAGTAGGTCTTCAGCGGCATGTAGGTCAGCGTCGCCGTGAGCCCCCAGTGCTTGTCGATCGCATAGCTCGCGCCGACGTTGTAGACCGGCGTGAACGACGACGACGCCTTGCCCTCCACCGACGTCGGCCCCGGCTTGCCGGCGCCGGCCGCGAGCACGCTGCCGAGGTTCTCGTTGATGTCCTTCGCGAAGTTGCCGTTCAGTTCGATGTTGCTGAACCAGCTGTAGGCCACGCCGATCCCGACGAACGGACGGAACTTCGCGGTCGGCGCATTGAAGTAGTACTGCAGAATGATCGTCGGGCTCCATTGCCGTGCGTTCTTCACGGCCGGCTGGTTCGCCGGCTTGTCCATGTCGACGTTGCCGAGCGAACCGGCCGGACCGGGCGGCCTGATCACGCCGTGCCCGGTCAGCGTGAACTCGGGCGGCACGCCGAGCACCGACGTCACCGCGATGTGGTCGGCGAAGAAGTGCGTGAGCGTGAGGCCGACCGTATCGGCGTTGTTGACCGTCAGGCTCGTGCCCGGCGACGTGAACGATCCGGGCAGCCGCAGCGGCCCGTTGATCGGCATGCTCGCGAGGTTCGTCGTCAGCCCGTTGGTCGAATCCTGCGGCATGATGTGCAACCAGCCCAGCGTCGCGACGTTGTCGCCCGCCTGCTGGGCCGATGCGAGCGTCGACACGCCTGCGACGACACCCGCGACAATCAGCTTCTTCATCAAGTCTCCCCCTCATTCCGTCAGGGCACCGCGCCGTTGCGCGCGGCACCGCCGTGTCTCCATCCATGCGCGGTTACTGCACGAACGCACCGACCGTGAAGTACGGATTGCGCGTATCGGCCATGTCGAGGAACCCGAACACGCCGCCGGTGAACACGAACTTGCCGGTCGCCGGCCCCGACGCCGCGTCCGCGTGCACGGTCGTCACGACGCCCGGCACCTTCTGCGTGTAATCGAGGTTCAGCGCGCGCGTGAGCGCGGCCTGCGATGCGTTGAACGGATCGAGCAGCGTCGCCTGCGCACCGACGAGCGCGGTCGCGCGGTAGTTGAACGCGCTGTCGACGCCCGTGTACTCGCCGTTCTGCGAGCCCTGCGCGATCGCCGCCTGCGGGCTCAGGAACGAGATGCCCGACTCGTCGTCGGCGCTCGGCGGGCCCTGCGTGAGGTCCGCGTTCGCGGCGCCCGTGCGGATGAAAACCGGCACGAGCTGGTTGCGCAGCTTGCCGACGATCAGGATCCCCTTGCCGGCCTTCGCCGGATCGAGCGCGGCGAGCGTCGGCGCAATCTGCGGCTGGTAGTTCAGCGACTGGAACGCCGGGGCGTCCGCGCGCAGCGTGAATGGCTGGTTCACGGTCGCGCTCGACGCGAGCGGCTGGCCGCCGTTCTTCTTGCCGAAGTTGTCGGTCTCGACATAGCTGCCGTCCGCGTGGATCGTCACCTGCTGGTCGAGCGCCACCGGCTGGAAGTTCTGCGACGGCACCTGGTGGTAGCCGAGCTGGTTGTACGTGCCGGCGATCTTCGACAGATCGGTTTCGAGCGACGAGAAGCTGATGAACGGGTAGTACGGGAATGTCGTCTTCGGAATCCTGCCGACACCGATCACGCCGTCGAACTGGATCGTCGCGCCGGGAATCGCGCCGCCCAGCACACCTTCACCAAGGAACAGGCGCGCCGGACGGCTCGGGTCGAGGCTCGCGTTCTGCATCCGGAACGTGCACTGGTTCAGCTTCACGGTCGGCAGGCCCGTTTCGTCGGCCAGCGTGCCGTCGACGACGTTGGCCGGCGCGGTGTCGCGCGTCGGTTGCACGGTGCCGGTGGTGGTCGGCACCGGCGAGGCGAGGTAGGTCATCCGGTACGTCATCTTCGTCGTGTCGAGCTGCACCTTCACGAGTTCGCCCGAACCGGAGCCGCCGACGAACACCGTGCCGTAGTCGATGGCCTGCGGGCAAAGCCGGACCACCGGTGCGGGCGGCGGGTCGCCATCACCGCCGCAGGCAGCCAGCGCGGGCGCGAGCGACGCCGCGGCCATCCAATGCTTCACATTCATAGGAATCCTCTCGAATTTCGATTCGCCGGCGGCGACGCGTGCGCCGCCGGTGTTCCGGGTTCAGTCCGCGGTTACTGGACGAACGCGCCGACCGTGAAGAACGGATTGACCTTGCTGTCGTTGACGACCATCGCGTACACGTTGCCGGCCGTCACGAGCCAGCCCGTGTCACCCTTGCCGAAGATCGCCACGTTGCCGTTCGCCCCCTTCGCGTTGAAGTCCTGCGAGGCCGTGACCTTGATCTTGCCGGGCGTCGCCTGCGTGTAGTCGAGCGCGAACTGCGACGTGACCGACGACGTCTGCGGATCGATGAACGCCGCGGTGGCGCCCTGGAACAGCGTCGACGTATAGTTCGCGGCCATCGTCGACACGGCGGTGCCGTCGTTGCAGCTGCCGGCCTGCGCCAGGAAGAAAGTGCCGTCGAAGGTGCCGGGCAGATCCGGATGCGGGACGTTGTTGTTGAAGCTCGGCCCCGACGTCGCGATCGCGAACGTCGCGGTGCTGGGTGCCACGACGCCGCACGCGGACGCGCTCGTTGCGCCGATGAACCCGCCTTTCAGCGAATTCGCGCCGACGGCCGTGGTCCGCGACAGCATCGAGATCCCCACCTCGGCATCGGCCACCGATGCCAGCAGGTTGCTCGCGTCGATATGCGTGTAGCCCACGCGAATCACGATCGGCACCAGCACGCCGTTCAGCTTGCCGACGATCATGATGCCCTTCGCCTGACTCGGCGCGACGATGACGATTGCCGAGCCCTGCCCCGCGAACGGATAGATGAGGTTTCCGCCCACCTTCGCCACCGGGTGGCTGACGAACACGTTGTCGGGCGAACCGTCCGTATTCTTGCGCAACGTCCACGGCGTCCCGGTGGTCTGGCACGAGTAGTCGCTGCCCGCCGTGATGGTGCACGAGCCGTCGGCATTGAACGTCTGGTTCCAGTTGACGACATCGGGTTGCCAGCCGACGGCGCCCGTGCTGCTCTGCGCGCTGCCGCCGACCGGCGACAGGTGGATGCCGAGTTCGTTGTAGTTGCCGGCGACCTTCGAGAAGTCGGTTTCGGTGTCGGTGAAGCCGATGAACGGATAGAAATCGAAGGTGCGCGACGGCACGGTGCCGAGCACGACGCCCGGGAACGGCTCGAGACCGGCGAACGCGATCGTCGCGCCCGGAATCCCGCCGCCGACCACC
Organism: Burkholderia sp. BCC1988; assembly: GCF_905339895.1. Taxonomy (NCBI): domain Bacteria; kingdom Pseudomonadati; phylum Pseudomonadota; class Betaproteobacteria; order Burkholderiales; family Burkholderiaceae; genus Burkholderia; species Burkholderia sp. BCC1988. Next base: position 67,601 of record NZ_CAJPHA010000021.1, on the reverse strand, counting down.
CCGTTGCCGACGAACAGCATCGGCGGGTCCGCGCGATTGATCGTCACCGCATACGCGCCGTCGCTCGTCGCGCCGCTGTCGAGCACGAACGCGCAGCGGTTCTGCTCGGCGGTCGGCAGATTGGCCGGATGGTGGAACGCGCCGCTGATCGTCAGGCCCGCACGCGTGTCGTTGACCTGCCCCGCCGACGTCGGCACCGACGACTCGATGAACTGCATCTGATACGTCAGCTTCGTCGTGTCGAACTTCACCTTCACGTATTCGCCGCTGCCGGCGCCGCCCGTGTAGGTCGTCGTGTAGTCGAGCGAATCCGGACACAGCTTCTTCACGACGGGCGGCGTCGTCTCGGCGCCGCTCGGCCCGCATGCGCTGCCCGAGCACTGCGGCACGTTGATCGGGCCCGGATCGTCGCCGCCGCCGCAACCGGCGACGAACGGCAGCGCCAGCACGGCGCACGACAGGATCGCCTTCCGCCATTCAGGAATGCAAAGCATCAACCCCTCCTTTTGAGGTACGACAAGTCTCGTCCGGACGGGCTGCGTGGCCCGCCGGTTGGTATCGCGCCGCCGCGACGGCGCGCGGCGCATGACGATGCGCGCAATGCGCGCCGCGTTGCCGGTCGGGCAAAGGTGATCAGGACCGCCGCGGCAGGCAAGCGCTCTCCGGCGGCGCCGTCATGCGGCACGGCACCGTCGGAGCAATCGAAACGGGAAGTGGAGCGTCGCTACAGCGGCAACGCGATGTGATGACGCAGGCACGCGACTGGCGTCGCGCCCGCATCCGGCGAAAAGCAGTAAAACGGCCGTCCGGCCGGCCCCTCGGAAAGGCGTCTCATGGTGTGGTCTCCATACGTACGCTTGATTCGTTATCGTGATGCGTCGTTGGTCGAGACTATGATCGGACGATACGCACAAGTAAATGGATGCAGAGTTCCAAACGCGCCGAACCGCGCACGCCTAGTGCGAGCAGGGCGTTTGACAATTTTTCAAACGGCCTTCATTTTATTTGCTCAGACAAATACCGGGGCTGTACAACGCGCGTTCGAATAAGGGCGGCCGACCCGCGCCAGGCCCGGCGTGCGGGCCTCAGGCGGGCCGCGCGCACGAGGGCGCACGCTCACACGTCGATGATCGCAAGCGTGCCGTGGCTGCCCGGCAGCACCGCGTGACGTGTGCCGGCGAGCGCGAGATACATCTGTCCGGCCTCGACCACGACCGTCTGCGCGTCGACCTCGAGCATCAGCCTGCCGTCGAGCACAAGCAGGCCCTCGTTGTAATCGTGCACTTCGGCTTCGTACGGCTGCGCGTCCATGCGCAGCACCTTGATCCGGGCCGGGCCGACTTCGCCGACGATCGTGGATTGCCATGCGACGGCCTGGGCCGCCGCGACGGACTTGAAATCGATCAAAGACATGCGCACCGCTCCTGGGACGTGAGAGGAACGCATTATCGCGAGCGCGGCGCACGCCGTCCCGGTACGGCGCGGCGTCGACCGGGCAGCACAGTCGTGCCGGCCGCCACGCGCTCACGCGAGCGTCATCCGATTGCCCGAAAACCGCGCGCATTGTTCACTCGATTCCAATAAAGCATCGCTTTATTGAGTCAAACGCGCGCATTTCACGCAAATCTCGCACCGGCATCGCATGTCCTTGCCGTCGAAATGCATTTCCATCTTCCGATTGCTAATATGGCGGTCCTGCGATCCCGCACCACAACGCCGTTCGACATGACGCCCGTTCGCCATGCCGCCCCCGCCCCGCCGCTTCGCTGCGGCGGCTCCGGGCACGCGCGGCGCGCAGCGTCGGACCGACCGGCCGTGCCATCCGTGAGCATGCAACCGATCCTTTCCGTCTCCGACCTCTCCAAGACATACGCGTCCGGCTTCCAGGCGCTGAAGCACGTGACCCTCGACATCCGCCCCGGCGAGATCTTCGCGCTGCTGGGCCCGAACGGCGCGGGCAAGACCACGCTGATCGGCTCGATCTGCGGCATCGTCACGCCGACCGAAGGCCGTGTGACGGTCGGCGGTCACGACATCCGCGACCAGTACCGCGCCGCCCGCGAAATGATCGGCCTCGTGCCGCAGGAGCTGACCACCGACGCGTTCGAAACCGTCTGGGCGACGGTATCGTTCAGCCGCGGCCTGTTCGGCAAGGCGCCCGATCCCGCGTACATCGAGAAGACGCTGAAGGCGCTGTCGCTGTGGGACAAGCGCGACAACAAGCTGATGACGCTGTCGGGCGGCATGAAGCGCCGCGTGATGATCGCGAAGGCGCTGTCGCACGAGCCGCGCATCCTGTTCCTCGACGAGCCGACGGCCGGCGTCGACGTCGAGCTGCGCCGCGACATGTGGAAGCTGGTCGACTCGCTGCGCGAAAGCGGCGTGACGATCCTGCTGACCACGCACTACATCGAGGAGGCCGAGGAAATGGCCGACCGGATCGGCATCATCCTCGGCGGCGAGCTCGTGCTCGTCGAAGAGAAGCGCGAGCTGATGCGCAAGCTCGGCAAGAAGCAGTTGACCGTGCAGCTCGAGCATCCGCTCGCGACCGTGCCGGCCGATCTCGCCACGTTCGGGCTCGAACGCGCGGACGACGGCAACGCGCTCGTCTACACCTACGACTCGCAGCGCGACGACGCGAGCATCGCGACGCTGATCAACGCGCTCGGCTCGGCCGGCATCGGCTTTCGCGACCTGCATACGACGCAGAGCTCGCTCGAGGACATTTTCGTCAGCCTGATCGACAACCGCCGCAACGGCGCACAAGGGGCGTAACGCACATGGCGAACATGAATTTGCATGGCATCCGCGCGATCTACCGCGCCGAAATGGCCCGCACGCGCCGCACGCTGATGCAGAGCATCATCGCGCCGGTGATCTCGACGTCGCTGTACTTCGTCGTGTTCGGCTCGGCGATCGGCTCGCGCATCAGCGACGTGAACGGCATCGGCTACGGGTCGTTCATCGTGCCGGGCCTCGTGATGCTGTCGCTGCTGTCGCAGAGCATCTCGAACGCGTCGTTCGGCATCTACTTCCCGCGCTTCACGGGCACGATCTACGAGATCCTGTCCGCGCCCGTGTCGTACTGGGAGATCGTGATCGCCTATGTGGGTGCGGCCGCATCGAAGTCGCTGCTGCTCGGGCTGATCATCCTCGCGACGGCCGGCCTGTTCGTGCCGCTGCACATCCTGCATCCGTTCTGGATGGTGCTGTTCCTCGTGCTGACGTCGATCACCTTCAGCCTGTTCGGCTTCGTGATCGGCATCTGGGCCGACAGCTTCGAGAAGCTGCAGCTCGTGCCGCTCCTGATCATCACGCCGCTCACGTTCCTCGGCGGCAGCTTCTATTCGGTCGACATGCTGCCGCCCGCGTGGCGCATCGTCACGCTGTTCAACCCGATCGTCTATCTGATCAGCGGCTTCCGCTGGTCGTTCTACGGGCTGGCCGACGTGCACGTGGGGATCAGCCTCGCGGCGACCTCGCTGTTCCTCGCGATCCTGCTTGCAGTCGTCGCGTGGATGTTCCGCACCGGCTACAAGCTGAAAAACTGACGCGGCTCGGCCAAGGGGTCGCCGCGGTTCGCGGATTCGGGGCCGCGCTGCTAGACTGGATCGGAAGATCGACTGCTGCCGTCTGCCGCACCGCAACCCGCGATGCGCGGACGGCCCGGCCCCCTTCCCTGCGCGAGGATCCCCGATGAGCGCCTCCCGAATCGACGTCGTCCGCGACGGCCTGTTTCGCGCCACGTCCTACGTCGAAACGCTGAACCTGAGCTTCAGCCAGTTCTTCGTACGATCGCCGCACGGCGACGTGCTGTGCGTCGAAACGGGCACCCGTTCCAATTTCACGCAACTGAGCGCGGCACTCAACACCATCGGCATCGCGCCGTCGATGGTCAGCAGCGTGATCGTCCCGCACTTCGAGGCCGACGAAATGGGCGCGCTGCCCGACTTCCTCGCGGCCAACCCGGCGCTCGTCGCGTACGGGCATCCGATGTGTACCTGGGGGCTTGCCGACGTGTTCGGCGTGCATGCGGTTCCGCTGACGGACGGTGAACCGAGGACGCTGTCGGGCATCGACGTCGTGCCGGTCTTCACGAAACACGTGCATCAGTGGGATTCGCTCGTCGTGTATCTGCCGGCGTACAAGGCGCTGCTGTCGTCGGACATCCTGATGCGCTTCGGCAGGGAGGAAACCGACGACCCGCTGCCCGCGATCCTCGACGCGATCACGCGCTCGGACTACCTGCCGTCGCTCGCGCACCTGGCGAGCGCGCTGCGCCGCATCCAGGCGCTCGATCTCGACATCATCCTGCCGATGCACGGCCCGGCGATCACGCACGACATTGCGCGCGTGATCGCCGGTGTGATCGCGCATTGCGACGCGGCCGCGGCATAGCGCACGCGCTGTCGCGTGCGGCAGCCGGCAGTCCGTCGCCCGTCGCCGGTCAGGCGCCGGTCACGACGAATTCGGCGGACGCCTTGCTCTGGACCGCGGCCATCACCGCGAGTTCGCGCTTGCTGCGCGGTTCGCCGGCCACGACGCCCGTCGCATGCTTGGCCTTCGCGCCGAGCGGAAAGAACACGAACGACGCGCCGGCCGGCGCATCCGGCTCGGCCCGCAGGCGTTTGTTCAGAATCTTCAGGTACTTTTTCTTCGAGACTTCCTTCGTTGCCATGGCGCCCTCCGCATGAACGTAATGCAGATCAGCATACCAGTTTTGACCGGCGGCTCCAGCGCGCCGCGGCACGATCGACCTGTAACGGAATCAACCGGCTTGCGCGACTCGCCGCGTCATCGGGCATCGAGATTTTTTTCGCGCGATGTCGATTCGCGCGATCGTCGCGCGTCGTAGTGTCGTAACCGATCGATTTGCCGTCCGCATGGCCGGCCGGTCGCGGATCTTCCCTTTCCCGTTCAAGGAGTCACAACGATGCGCGTCATGGTAATCGTCAAGGCAACGGCCATTTCCGAATCGGGCGCGATGCCCGATACCGAACTGCTGGCCGCGATGGGCCGGTACAACGAGGAACTCGTGAAGGCCGGCGTAATGCTGGCCGGCGAAGGGCTGCACCCGAGTTCGCGCGGCAAGCGCGTGCACTTCTCCGGCAAGGACCGGACCGTCATCGACGGCCCGTTCGCCGAAACCAAGGAACTGATCGCCGGCTACTGGCTGTGGCAGGTCGACTCGATGGAAGAAGCCGTCGAATGGGTCAAGCGCTGTCCGAACCCGATGCCGATCGAATCGGACATCGAGATCCGCCAGGTGTTCTCGCCCGAGGATTTCGGCGCGGAATTCACGCCCGAGCTGCAGGAGCAGGAAGCGCGGCTGCGCGCGCAACTCGGCGACGGCCCGAAGGCGCCGCCGGCGGGGAACTGACGGATCGCACTGACCTGCCCGCTGGGCGGGCCGCCTCGCAGCCGTGCGCGGCGGCCCGCCCGGAAAGTCTCGGGTCGATCGCGCCCCGGCACCGCGCCACCCGCCGTTCCAGCCTGCCCTTCGGCGCTTTTTTTTCACCTCCGTTGTCGATTTCCCTGCTTGCCGGCCGTCCTGATGTCGTAAGCCCGTTCGCCTTCCGGCGGACGATCATTCGACCACCCACCCCAAGGAGATACGACCATGCGCGTCCTGGTAATCGTCAAGGCCACCGCCGATTCCGAATCCGGCCGGATGCCCGACCCTGAAATGTTCGCTGCGATGGGCCGCTTCAACGAGGAGCTGGCGAAGGCCGGCATCCTGCTGATCGCCGACGGCTTGCAGCCGAGCATGCGCGGCAAGCGCGTCCACTTTGCCGGCAAGAACCGCACCGTCATCGACGGCCCGTTCGCCGAAACGAAGGAGCTCGTCGCCGGCTTCTGGCTGTGGCAGGTGAAATCGATGGAAGAAGCGGTCGAATGGGTGAAGCGCTGCCCGAATCCGATGCGCGGCGACTCCGACATCGAAATCCGCCCGCTGTTCGAAGCCGAGGACTTCAGCCCGGCATTCACGGCCGAACTGCAGGCGCTGAAAGCGACACTGAGCGCGCAAGCCGAGGCCGGGAAGCGCACGTAAGCCGTGCGGCGTCAGGCGACTCCACGTGACCGCCGGGCGCCTTCGCTACCCGCCGACGCGTGCATGGCTCACGCGCGATTGCGCGGCACCGCGAGCCGCTCGACCGCCCCAGCGGTCACGTCCCTGAACATCCCGACATTGCCGTACGCCCGCGCGGCAAGCATCGCGCCATAGACCAGCGACACGAACGTCGCGGCCTCGGTCTGCACCGACACGCCCGGCTGCACGACGCCGTCTTTCACCCCGGTGTCGAGCACGCGCACCAGCCACGCCGCAAGGTCGTCGAAATGCGCCTTCACCGCCCGCGCGACTTCGTCGGGCAGCGCCGGCAACTCCGCGCCGAGCATGCCGGCGACGCAGAACGGCGCGCTGTCGTCCGCGATGCAGCGTTCCCAGTAGCCGATGTATGCGCGCATCTGCACCAGCGCGTCGGCACCGCTCGCGTCGAGCAACGCCATGTCGGCATCGAATTTCGCCTGCGACTGCTGCAGCACGGCGACCGCCAGATCCGCCTTCGTCGGAAAGTGGTGGTGAATGCTCGCCTTCCTGATGTCGATCGCGTCGGCGATGTCGGCATAACTGAACCCGCTGTAGCCGCGCCGCATGATCAGTTGCCGCCCGGCTTCGAGTATGCGGCCCGCCGTACTGTCCCCCGATACCGTCATTTTGCCTACCATCTAGTCGGATGAAAAACATGGATAGTTTACCTCCCTGAGATACTCTTTTCCAGCCGTGATTTCTTCTTGCACATCATCCTACCTACTAGTAGGATGATTTCATCGACGGAACAAGACGCCTGTCGATATCCGACGGTTCCTACCCTGTCTTCCTTCTGGAGAATGAAAATGAAGCGCTTTTCCCAAGTCCGCCAGATCGCCGCGGCACTCGCCCTGACCGCCGCTGCACTCGGCTCGCATGCGGCCGTCGCCGCCCCCGTCAAGAACGTCGTGCTGGTTCATGGCTACTTCGCCGACGGCTCTGGCTGGCAAGCCGTCTCGAACATCCTGACACGTGACGGCTACAAGGTTTCCGTCGTGCAGCAGCCGGAAACGTCGTTCGACGACGACGTGAAGGCAACCCGGCGCGTCGTCGACGCGCAGGACGGCCCGAGCATCCTCGTCGGCCATAGCTACGGCGGCGCGGTGATCACCGAAGCCGGCAACGACGACAAGGTCGCGGGCCTCGTCTACGTCGCAGCATTCCAGCCCGACACCGGCGAAAGCCCGCTCGAACTGACCAAGAAGACGCCGCCCGCGACAAAGGCGATCAAGGCCACCGAAGACGGCCATCTGTATTTCGACGAAGCGTCGTTCCATGCCGACTTCGCTGCCGACGTGCCGGCCGCCCAAGCGAAATTCATGGCGATCTCGCAAGTCACGCCGGCCGCGCAGTCGTTCGGCGTGCCGATCACGCACGCCGCATGGCGGACGAAGCCGAGCTGGGCGGTGGTCGCCACCGCGGACCGCGCGATCAACCCCGAGCTCGAACGCTTCATGACGCAACGCGCCGGCAGCAAGACGATCGAACTCAAGTCGAGCCACGTCGCCTACATCTCGCATCCCGCTGAAGTCGCGAAGCTGATCGAACAGGCAGCCCGGGGCACCGGCAAGGAGTAATGCAGCGCGTTGCCCGAAGCGCTCCGGTTGACGCCGTCGGTCCAGTAACGTATCGTTTTGACACGTTACTGGACCGACAAACGCTTTCCATCATGCATTCCCGTTTCGACCGTTTTCGCGCGACGCCGCTCGGCGCGCAACTCGAAGCGCTGATCGCGCGGCCTGAGCGCTATGTCGAATTCGCGGCGCTGTCGCGTGTCGGCGTCGCCGCGATCGGCGCGATCCAGCACGAAATCGCGCACAAATTCCCCGAAATCGAAGCCGATACGACGGCCCGGCAGTTCTGCGGCGCGATGGTCGCCGACGTGATGCGCCGCCACGGGCATGACGTCGTGCAGGCGCGCGGCCGGATCGGCGGCGCGCTGTTCAGCTACGGCGCGGTATTCAGCGCATTTCCACGGGTGCTGCCGTTCGCCGACGTCGTCGCCGAACTGGCCGCGATGCCCGCGCGGATCGCCGCGTATGCCGCGCACTTTCCCGCCATGCTCGTCACGCGCCGCCCGGCCGGCACGGGCTTCTCGCTCGTCGAACACGCATGCCACCTGCGCGACCTCGACGCGGTGTTCGCCGAACGCATCGAAGTCGTGCGCGCGCACGAGTTGCCGGTGATCGCCTCCGTCGACGGGACGGCACTCGCCGCGCAGCGCGACTACCTGGCGCAGCCGCTCGACGACGCGCTTGCCACGTTCCACGCCGGGCGCGCCGCGCTGTGCGCGACGGCCGCCGCGCTGCAGCCACCGGAACTCGCACGCTGCGGGCTGCGCGACGGCATCCGCCGGATGTCGCTCGACGAACTCGTGCGCGAGCTGCTCGACCACGATCGCACCCACGTGCTCGAACTCGACGAACTGCTCGCCGAACTCGAATTGCCGCCCCTTCCGTCGTCGACCGTCCAATGAGCCTGCCCACCCCGCCCGTCGTCTTCGTCCACGGTTTCATCGGCACGTTCGACGTGCCCGCATGGCCCGGCCCGCATCTCGCCCCCGACCTGCTCGGCTACGGCGTCCATCGCGACACGCCGGTCGACGCGATCACGCTCGCCGCGCAGGTCGAGCATCTGCGGCAGGCTGTCGACACGCACTACGGCGCGCAGCCGGTCGATCTCGTCGGTCACTCGGTCGGCGGCGCGATCGCGATGCTGTTCGCCCATGCCCATCCGGCGCGCGTGCGCCGGATCGTCAACGTCGAAGGCAACTTCACGCTCGACGACGCATTCTGGTCGGCGTCGGTCGGCCGCATGTCGCCCGCGCAAGCCGACGCGATGCTCGACGGCCTGCGCAGCGATCCATCCGGCTGGCTGCGCGGCGCGATCGACGAACCGTCGCCGCGCCAGCTCGACGAAGCGCGCCGCTGGCTCGCGCATCAGCCGGCGTCGACGTTGCGCGCGATGGGACGCTCGGTCGTCGCGACGACGGGCGAACCCGGCTATCTGCAGCTGCTCTCCGAAGTTTTCGAGCGCCATCCGGTGTGGCTCGTCGCCGGCGACCGCTCGCGCGCGGGCTGGCATGTGCCGGACTGGGCGCTCGCGCGCTGCGCCGGCTTCGAGACGATCGCCGGCTGCGGGCACCTGATACCGGCCGAGCGGCCCGCCGCGTTCCGGGAGGCGCTGGCGCGCTGCCTCGGCTGACGCGCGCGGCCGCCGGACTGCGCGCCGGCCACCTGACAACTCGTAGGATTCGCCGAAATTTGGCTGAAAGGCACGGTTGCTAGAGTCGCCAAACAGGGTTTTCCCGATGCCCGACTGCCGAACGGAAACGACACATGCGAGGCTCCATGAACCTGATACGCACGTTCTGGCTACTGCTGCTGCTCGCCGTCGCGGGCCCGGCCCTCGCCTTTCAGACGCGGGTCGTCGCGATCCCGAGCGCGGCGATGAACGAGACGCTGAAGGCGACCGTCGTGCTGCCGGACGACTATGCGCGCCTGCGCCACGGGCCTGAACGCGCCGTCGAGCGCTTTCCGGTCGTCTACCTGCTGCACGGCTCCGGCGGCGACCACACCGACTGGACCGCGAACACGCGGATCGCCGCGCTGGCCGATCGCCATCACGTGATCCTGGTGATGCCCGACGGCGGACACGAAAGCTGGTACATCGACAGCCCGTTCGACTCGGGCAGCCGCTACGAAACCTTCGTCGGCGACGAAGTCGTGTCGTATGTCGACATGCACTTCAGAACCATCGCGACCAAGGGCGCACGTGCGATCACCGGGCTCAGCATGGGCGGCTTCGGCGCGCTGCGCATCGCGCTCGACCGGCCCGACACGTTCGGCGCGGTCGGCAGCATCAGCGGCGCGGTCGATCCGCGCTGCTGCGAGGACGAGCCCGGCATCGACCACGTGTTCGGCGATCCCGTCCGCCATCCGTCGTTCTGGAACCGCAACGCGATCGTCGAAAGCGCGCGCGCGTTCGTCCGTGCGCATCTCGACCTGACGATCGACTGCGGTCGCGACGACTCGTTCGTCAGCTCGAACCGCACGCTGCATCAACGACTCGTCGCACTCGGCGTGCCGCACGACTATGCGGAGCGTCCGGGCGGTCACACGTGGGATTACTGGGCGCACGCGATCCGCTACCAGATGCAGTTCTTCGCGACGTCGTTCCAGCACGGCGGCTACGCGTAGGATCCGCCCACCCGCGTCGCGCGCCATCCGGCCGGCGTGACACGGGCAGCCTGACGCGCATCGCGCTGCCGCGCCCGTGGGTCGTCGCAGCGCGCGACGGACCCGATGGTAGGATGCGCAGGCATCGACCACCCGACTTCCTCCATGCCGCGCGACAACTTTGCGGACCTGCTCGCCTTCATCGCCGTCGCGCGCGAGCGCAGCTTCACGCGCGCGGCCGCCCGGCTCGGCGTGTCGCAATCCGCACTCAGCCATACGATCCGCTCGCTCGAGACGCGTCTCGGTGTGCGGCTGCTCACGCGCACGACGCGCAGCGTGGCGCCGACCGAAGCCGGCGAACGCCTGCTGCTCAACCTCGCGCCGCGCTTCGACGAAATCGAGGCCGAACTGTCGGCGCTCGCGGAACTGCGCGACAAACCGGCCGGCACCGTGCGCATCAACGCGACCGACTACGTGATCCGCACGCTGCTGTGGCCGAAGCTGTCGCCGATCCTGCGCGACTACCGCGACCTCAAGGTCGAGTTCGTAACCGACTACGGGCTGTCCGACATCGTCGCGGAACGCTTCGACATCGGCGTGCGGCTGGGAGACCAGGTCGCGAAGGACATGATCGCGGTGCGCATCTCGCCCGACCTGAAAATGGCGATCGTCGGCGCGCCCGCGTATTTCGCGCAACGCGAGCACCCCGCGACGCCGCAGGATCTCGTCGCGCACGACTGCATCAACCTGCGGCTGCCGACGCACGGCGCGCTGTACGCGTGGGAACTCGCGCGCGGCGACGACACGCTGCAGGTGCGCGTCGACGGCCAGGTCACGTTCAACGGCACCTATGAAATGCTCGACGCGGCGCTCGCGGGCTACGGCCTTGCGTACGTGCCGGCCGAACTCGCCGCGCCGCACGTCGGTACCGGCAGGCTCGTCAGCGTGCTCGACGACTGGTGTCCCACCTTTCCCGGCCACCACCTGTACTACGCGAGCCGGCGGCAATCGTCGCGGGCTGTCGCGCTGATCGTCGACGCGCTGCGCCATCCCGGCCATTCATGAACCGGTTCGATAAGTGCATGCGCATTCCTGGGGATTATCGATAGGCGCGTCGGTGGCTACCATCGTCGATGTCTTCCACGTCCTCCGGAGCCCCCGATGTCCGAACCGACTTCCGCCGCGCGCCAGGCCTTCGGCGCAATCGCGCCGGCTCTCGCCGACTACACCGACAACGTACTGTTCGGCGACGTGTGGCAGCGCCCCGGCCTGTCGCCGCGCGATCGCAGCCTGATCACGGTCGCGAGCCTCGTCGCGCTGTATCGTGTGAACGAACTGCCGTTCCATCTGAAGAAGGCGCTCGACAACGGCATCACGCGCGACGAGCTGATCGAGGCGATCACGCATCTCGCGTTCTATTCGGGCTGGCCGACCGCCAGTTCGGCGCTACCGATCGCGAAGCGCGTGTTCGACGAAGCAGGCGTGTGAGCGCCGCATCCGGACCGCACGCTCATTCAACCGACTTCAATCGACGCGGGCGCTCGCCCGCATGGAGCCTCACCATGGATTACCGCTATCTCGGGCGCAGCGCGCTGAAAGTGTCGCCGCTGTGTCTCGGCGCGATGATGTTCGGCGGCGAGACCGACGAAGCGACGTCGACGCGCATCATCGACAAGGCGTTCGACCAGGGCATCAACTTCATCGACACGGCCGACGTCTATCACGCCGGACGCTCGGAACAAATCGTCGGCCGTGCGATCGCGCGGCAACGCGACAGTTGGGTCGTCGCGACGAAGTTCGGCTTTCCGGCCGGTCCGGACGCGGGGCCGAACCGTCAGGGCCAGTCGCGCAAGTGGATCTACGAATCGGTCGACGCGAGCTTGAAGCGGCTCGGCACCGATTACATCGATATCCTCTATTTCCACCGCGCGCTGACCGATGCGCCGCTCGAAGAAGGGATGCGCGCGGTGGCAGACCTGATCCGGCAAGGCAAGGTGCGCTACGTCGGGCTGTCGAACTTCAAGGGCTGGCGCATCGCCGAGATCGTGCGCCTCGCCGACCAGCTCTGCATCGATCGCCCGGTGGCGAGCGAACCGCTGTACAACCTCGTCGATCGCACGGCCGAGGTCGAACAGTTGCCGGCGGCCGCGCATTACGGCATCGGCGTCGTGCCGTACAGCCCGCTCGCGCGCGGCGTGCTGACCGGCAAATACGCGCCCGGCGCGCAGCCGCCCGCCGATTCGCGCGCGGGCCGTGGCGACCGGCGCATCCAGCAGACGGAATGGCGGCCCGAGTCGCTGCACATCGCGCGGCAGGTGGCCGAACACGCGGCCGCGCGCGGCACGACGTCGGTCGCGTTCGCAATCGCGTGGGTGATGAAGAACCGCATCGTCAGCTCGACGATCGCCGGGCCGCGCACCGAAGCGCACTGGGACAGCTACATCGATGCGTTGACGCTCGAACTCGGCCCCGACGACGAACGCTTCGTCGATTCGCTGGTGCCGCCCGGACATGCGTCGACACACGGATACACGGATCCCGGCTATCCGGTCGAAGGGCGGAAGGTTTGATGTTCGTCTGCTGAAACCGGGTGCGCGCCGCCCGACCGCATGATGCGACGCGTGCAATGGCAGCTTGGCGGAGGATGAGCGACTGACATTCCGGACGTTGTCGTCCGGCATGCTGGTACGTCGGCACGCCGACGAACGTCGAATGACGCGGCGAAACGATCAGAACGAAAAACGGCAGACGACCGCGGCCGAAGCGAAAGCAGAAGCCGCGAATTCAGTTCAGTTGTTCAGTTGCCGTGCGCGGCGTCGGCGCCCACCACGCGATCGAAGAATTCCTGCGCACGCGCCAGTTCGGCGAGCGCGCGATCGAGGCGCGACATCGCAAGTGCATAGTCGGCCGACGAGATGTCGTCGTCGCTTTCGCCGCGCACGGCGCGAAACGCCTGGTCGACGTTGCGCGTCGCCTCGACGAAGCGTTGCGCGGCCCGGGCTTCCCGCGAACAGGTGTGGGTCGACATCGACACTTCTCCCTCAGGGTTGCTGTGTGAAGCAAGCCGACGCCCAGTGTGCGTGGTGCGCATGTCGGCGGCGTGAACGACGGCAAGCCGCCTGTCGATGCACGGCCACCGCGCGGCACGCTTCGTGGCGATTGTCGCTCCGCACCCGCCGCTCCGCTACGGCGAGATTGCAACAAATTCTTGCGCGCGCCGGGATGGCGGCCATACGCGTGCGCGTCGTTGCACGCGCATTCAGCTGCCCTGCCTGGCGTCACGCGTCACGCGCCGCGCACCGGCGGCGCGAAACTCATGCGCGCCCGATGCGCGGATGCGCGAGACCGCCGAACGCGGCCGCTTCGCCGGGCGACAGATCGAACAGATCGCCGGTGGGTTCGTGCGGATGCTCGGCCGCGGGCCGGCTGCGCAGCCGCGCGACATGCGTGGGCGCGACGTAGGCAGCCGCCGTTTCGATCGGCGGCACGTCGAACAGGTCGCGCGTGACACCGCGCACGGCATCCGTCGGCGACTTTCCGCGCAAGCGCGCGACCAGTTCGACGAAGCGGTCGAAATCGCCGGCGCGCGTCGCCTTGTTCACTTCGGCGAGATCGCGCGCCTTCAGCACGCACGGCTGTGCGAGCCGCACGAAATACGGTGCCTCGAGTTCGACCGACAGCGCGAGCGGATAGCTCTTGCCGGTTTGTTCCTTCGCGCGCCCGATGCAGTCGACCACGGCCGCGCCCTGCGCGACGCCGAGCGGCTTGCCCGTGCTCACGCTGCGCAGGTGATCGGGGCACACGCGCAGTTGCGTGCCGACCGTCAGCGCGGTGGACGATGCGCAGACGAGCGCGTAGTGCTGTTCGCGACGCCGGCCCGACGGCAGCGTCGCGCGGCTTGCAATGAACGTGTGCGGCGGCAGCGGCCGCACCTGGCCGCTGGCGTCGACCCAGGCATTCCACAGCAGCGCGTCCTCGCGCTTGCGCTCGCCGGGCCGCGGACGCGACGCAACCGGCGAGAACAGCGCGAGCAGCGAGCCCGTGCGATGCGCGGCGACTTGCGCGCTGCTGCCGAGCGGCTGGTTGATGCCCCACAGAAAACGCCCGCCTCCGAGCCGGCGCTCCCATTCCTTGCGGAGCACGACGGTCGGCAGTTCCTCGCCGGACTCGGTACCGATCTTCGTCCAGCAGAACGTGGGAGGGAGGTGTTTCAGTGTCATCAACTTTCTCGGGATACAGCCTCGCTGGTGACAGCAAGCCCATTCAACAACCGTAACTGTATAGGTATAATGCATCGCATGGAAGCCCCGGATCACGATTTTCCTGTACAAGACCTGTTACGCCGTCTGATGGCGGACACGCGCTCGTCCAGCGAAATCGCGCGACTTTCCGGGGTCAGCCAGCCGACCGTGTCGCGGCTGCGGCTGTCGAACGGGCATCGGCTGCGGCGCAGCGCGCCATTCAACAAGCTATGCAGTTTCTACGGCGTCGATACCGGCCCGGCGCGCCGCCGCTACAACGACCTGCTGCGCGACGCGATCGTCGACGCGTGGGACGGCTCCGACGAGCACGGGCGCGCGCTGCTGGTCGTGATTCAAGGGTTGAAGGATCTGCAGGCGAAGGCGGATGACGGGTGACGGCGCGCGCGCGGGCGTTCATCAATGGAAGGTAGACCGAGAGCATCCGGCGAGCGGGCGGTGGCGAATGCGATTCGTCACCGCCCGTTTTGCTTGGGGCGACAGGACGCGAAGCAACGGCAAGCGCGTCGCCGCACATGCGCGAGGTCATCGCACTACGCGCGCCGCATCGGCATGCGCTTCGAAACTTTTTTACCTACGGTTAAAAAAGTTTGACACGCCGTTTTCGCTGAGATAACTTTTGCGCAAGCTTCCGGAAAGCAAACGCGAACCGGCAAGCCATCACGATGCGCGGCGCGGCCGAAACCGCCGATCCGTTTCATTCCGTCGCCGCACGCGCGTCGCGTCGTGTTTTTTCGCAGCGCAGCACCGCAGCTCGCAACATCCCCGTCTCATCGAATGATGTCGTTCCGTTTCATCTGGAAGGACGCGTGGCATGCACGCATTTGATTCGTAGTCCTGCATGACTGCAATGCACTGCCGCCGCTTTCCGGCCGGGATCGCGCCCGGCGTTGTCCCGATGGTGCAGTTTCCTCTTCGTCGCATGCAGTAATCGGCCCGGCCCGCAGGGGGCGTATCGCGGAACGGTCGTATCCACACAATCAAAAAAACGAGGTCGGCAATGCAATTTCATATCAGAGGATCGCGCAGCGCATGGCTACCCGCGCTCGTCGCGGCCGCGACGCTCGCCGCGTGCGGCGGTGACGACGGCGGCAGCGTGGCGGGCGTCTCCGCGCTCGCGCAAAATCAACAGGACGAGGCCGCTGCATCGGCGGCGGCCGGCGCTCAATCGCTCGCAGCGCGCGTGTCGCCGTCCGGCGTCCCGTACGCGAACCCGGCGAGCGGCGGACGCTACAAACCGGTGATCAGCAACGGCCAGGTACAGCCGTCGCTGTCGGGCGGCACGATCGAGGAAAACGCGTGGATCGACACGCCGGTCGACTCCGACGGCGACGGTACGCGCGATCGCATTCACGTGCGCATCGTGCGCCCGTCCGAAACCGCCAACGGCGCGCGCACGCCGGTCATCGTGCTCGCGAGCCCGTACTACGCGGGGCTTGCCGACAGCCCGAACCACGACGTCGACGTCGAACTCGACGGCTCGCCGCATCCCGTCGCGACGGCCGCCGCCCCCGGCGGCGCGTCCACGCGGATCATGGCCGCCGCGCCGCAAGTGCGCATGCTGCAGCAACTCGAGGCGGCCGCGGCCGGCCGTTCGTGGATCGAGGGCTACTTCATTCCGCGCGGCTTCACGATCGTCTATGCGGATTCGCTGGGCACCGCCGGCTCCGACGGCTGCCCGACGATCCTCACGCGCGACGAATCCGTCGCGATGGCGTCGGTGATCCGCTGGCTCGGCCGCGATGCGACCGCGAAGGATGCGAGCGGCAAGGCAGTCGTCGCGAGCTGGTCGACGGGCCACGTCGGCATGTACGGCGTGTCGTACGACGGCACGCTGCCGAAGATGGTCGCGAGCCTGCGCACGCGCGGGCTCGATGCGATCGTGCCGATCGCCGGATTGTCGAACATGTACGGCTACTATCGCTCGGGCGGCCTCGTGCGCGCGCCGGAGGGCTATCAGGGCGAGGACGTCGACGTCTACATCAAGGCGCTGCTGACGAATGCGCATCCGGAGCGCTGCACGCACCTGGTCGACGAAGCGCTGCAGCAGGAAGACCGCAAGACGGGCGACTATTCGCCGTTCTGGGCCGCGCGCGACATCCCGACCGAGCACGCCGTCGCGCCGGCACTCGTCGCGCAGGGGTTGACCGACGACAACGTGCGCGTCGACCAGTCGACGTCGTGGTATCTCGCGATGCGGCGTCAGGGCGTGCCGACGCAGCTGTGGCTGCATCGCCTGAAGCACACCGACCCGACCCGCGTGCCGGCGATGGCCGATGCGTGGACCGCCGAGGTGAACCGCTGGTTCACGCGCTACCTGATCGGCGTCGACAACGGCGTCGAACGCGATCCGCGCGCGGTGGTCGCGCAGGCCGACGGCACCCTGCTGAAGGAAACCGACTGGGCCGCGCGGCGCGCCACGCCGGTCGCGTATTTCGCGGGCGGCGACGGCACGGGCACCGGCACGCTGTCGCGGCTGCCGAGCGGCGGCCCGCTCGCGCGCTTCACCGACGATGCGTCGATTCCCGCGCTCACGCTGGCGAACGCGCCGACCGGCGAGCATCGCAGCCGCTTCGAGACGACTCCGTTCACGACCGCGACGCGCCTGTCCGGCTCCGCGACCGCCCGCGTGCGACTGACCTTCACCGGCGTCGCGAACGTGACGGCGCTGCTGGTCGACCGCGCGCCGGACGGCACGGCGACGATCGTCTCGCGGGCATGGACCGATCCGCGCAACCGCGTGTCGGACTGGATCTCGGCGCCGGTGCTGCCGGGCATGCCGTATGACCTGAAGCTGACGTTCATGCCGCGCGACTACACGCTCGAAGCGGGTCACAGGCTCGGCCTCGTCGTGCTGTCGAGCGACAACGAGGCGACGCTGCGGCCGGCACCGGGCACGGGGCTCGCGCTCGACCCGGCAGGAACGTCGGTGACGGTGCCGCTGGTGTCGTCCTGACCCGGAGCGCGCAAAACGGGCGCGGTGGCCCAAAGGATGCGCGTGCGATCGTGAACGATCGCACGCGCCCGAATCCACACGAAACGCACCCTGGGCGCCACGCGGCGATGCTGCACCGTTGCGTGGCGCCGTTCTTCATCGGCAACGCGGCTCAGCCCGCCGCAACACGCCTGGGCACGACATCCGGCCACACGTTCGCGCGCTCGACGCGCTGATCGTCGCCGGCATGTTCGCGCGGGTGGCGGCTGATCGCGCCGCGGCTCGGCACGAAGGGTACGGCAGCGATAGTCATCGATCATCTCCATGAACGGCACACGTCCGGCAGCAGCCGGACGGCATGGAATGCGATGTCATTGCAGCGGGATCGACGTTCCGGCGCCGAATGGCCGGCCATGATGCGAATTTTTCCGATTTTCGCGTGCGGGTTGCGGATACATGCCCGCGCGCCGCACGGACCACACTCACAGCGGCGTCAGCACCGGCTCCCCGGCGAAATGCCGCGCCGCATTGTCGAGAAACTGCTGGACCGAGCGATCGAGCGCCTCCGGCGACCAGCCGCCCATGTGCGGCGTCAGCACGATATTGTCGAGCGCCGTCAGCGCGCGCGGCGGCTCCGGCTCGCCTTCGTAGACGTCGAGCCCCGCGCCCGCGATGCGCCGTTCGCTCAGCGCATCCGCCAAAGCGGCGGTATCGACAACGCTGCCGCGCGACACGTTGACGAGAAACCCGCCGGGGCCGAGCGCATCGAGCACCGCGCGGTCGATCAGGTGACGCGTGCCCGCGCCGCCCGGCGTCGCGACGATCAGGAAATCGGCCCATTGCGCGAGCGCCTCGACGCGCTCGAAATAGCGATACGGAACATCCTTCCCGGAACGGTTGTGATAACCGATCTCGATGTCGAAGCCGGCCGCGCGCCGCGCGCATTTCTCGCCGATCTTGCCGAGCCCGACGATACCGAGCTTCTTGCCCGACACGTTCGGCGGCATCGGCAGCGCGTCGCGCCATACGCCCGCGCGGGTCTTCGCATCGAGTTGCACGACGTTGCGCACCGCCGCCAGCAGCAGCGCGAACGCATGATCGGCAACGCAATCGTCGTTGGTGCCCGCGCCCGTCACCACGGTGATGCCGCGCGCCTTCGCATGCGCGACGTCGATGTGCTCGTAGCCGGCGCCGAGCGCGCTGACGAACGTGAGCTGCGGCAGACGATCGATTTCGGCGGCTGTCAGGCCCGTGCTGCCGTTGGTCAACACCGCGCGAATCGTGCGGCCGTGTTCGGCGATCGCGCGCTCGCGTTCCTCGGCGGTCGGTGCATGGTGGACGTCGTACGACGCGGCGATCTGGCGGTGCGCGTCGTCGCGCAGCGCGATAAGGACCAGTAGCTCGGGTTTCATGTCAGCAAGTGTCCGCAGGCGGGAATGCGCTCCAGTGTAACAACGGCGTGCGACGCATGCGGGTTACCCCCACGCGTGCTGTGGACGTGCCGCCGCACGCGGTTTGCCAAAGCCGACTCAGTCAAGTAACTTTCGGCGTACGTCCCCGTTCTGGAGAAAGGCCCCGATGAAGCTCGCCCTGCCCGCCCGCATCCTGGGCCTCGCGTTCGCCGCCGCAGTCGTCGCACCCGGCGCGCACGCCGACACGCCCGTCGTGGTGTCATCCAAAATCGACACCGAAGGCAACCTGCTCGGCAACGTCATCGCACAGGTGCTGAAGGCCCACGGCATCCCCGTCACCGAAAAGATCGCGCTCGGCACGACCCCGATCGTGCGCAAGGCGCTCACGAGCGGCGAGATCGACATCTACCCCGAATACACGGGCAACGCGGCGTTCTTCTTCAACAAGGCCGACGATCCCCTGTGGAAGAACGCGAGCCAGGGCTACGACACCGCGAAGAAGCTCGACTACGCGGCGAACCATCTCGTCTGGCTGACGCCGGCGCCCGCGAACAACACGTGGGGCGTCGCCGTGCTCGCGCCGGTCGCGCAAGCGCAGCACCTGAAGACCTTCTCCGACTTCGGCAAGTGGATCGCGGGCGGCGGCAAGCTGAAGCTCGCGGCATCGGCCGAGTTCGTGAACAGCGCATCCGCGCTGCCGTCGTTCGAAAAGGCATACGGCTTCAAGCTGAAACCCGATCAGCTCGTCGTGCTGTCGGGCGGCGACACGGCCGCGACGATCAAGGCCGCCGCGAACCAGACCGACGGCGTGAACGCGGCGATGGTGTACGGCACCGATGGCGGCATCTCGTCGAGCGGCCTCGTCGTGCTCGACGACGACAAGCACGTGCAGCCCGTCTATGCGCCGACGCCGGTGATTCGCGAAGCCGTGCTGAACGCGCATCCGCAAATCGCCGACTTCCTGAAACCCGTGTTCGCGAGCCTCGACCTGAAGACGCTGCAGACGCTGAACGCACGCATCCAGATCAACGGCGAACCGGCGGCCGGCGTGGCCAAAAGCTACCTGAAGTCGAAAGGCTTCGTTAAGTGACGGGTCGCGCGGTGGCGTCCGCGCGGCGCATCACGCTCGACAAGGTCGGTATCCTGATCGGTGTCCTGACGATCGTGGCGGTGTTCGGCATGCCGTTCATGGTGCTGCGGCCGAACCGTATCGCGGCCGGCACGGGGCTGTCGGTATTCGCCGCGCTGCCCGCCGCGCAGGGTGCCGCGCTCGCCGCGCTGTGGCTCGTCGGCGCGTTGTGGGCGATGACGGCGAGCCGTCCCGCATGGCGGCTCGCGGCCGGCTGCACGTGGCTCGCGACGCTGGCCTACGCGGTCGGTGCGGCCGCGACGCACGCCGTCGCCGCCGACGACGCGCTCGCACGCGTGTCGCCCGCGGCGGGCGTGTGGCTGCTGCTGTTCGCGTGGGCCGTGCTCGTCGCCGACGCGCTCGCGCGGCTCGCCTTCGGCCCGTGGCGACGCCTCGTCGCGCTCGCCGTCGCCATGGCAGCGATATCGCTGCCGCTCGCGAGCGGCTGGTGGGACGGCCTGTCGGTGATGCGCGAATACGCGGTGCGCAGCGACGACTTCTGGCGCGAGGCGATCCGGCACGTCGCGCTCGCGGGCGGCTCGGTCGCGGCCGCGCTCGTCGCGGGCCTGCCGCTCGGCATCGTGTGCGCGCGGGTCGCGCCGGTACGCACCGTCGTGATGCCGGTGCTCAATATCGTGCAGACGATCCCGAGCATCGCGATGTACGGGCTGATGATGGCGCCGCTCGGCCTGCTCGCCGCGCACGTGCCGCTCGCGGCCGCGCTCGGCATCCGCGGGATCGGCGTCGCGCCGGCCGTGCTCGCGCTGTTTCTCTACTCGCTGCTGCCGATCGCGTCGAGCGTCGTGGTCGGGCTCGAGCAGGTGCCGCCGCACGTGACCGAAGCAGCACGCGCGATGGGCATGACGCGCGCGCAGCGGCTGCTGCGCGTCGATCTCGTGCTCGCGTTGCCGGTGATCCTGAGCGGCGTGCGCATCGTGCTGGTGCAGAACATCGGCCTGACCGCGGTCGCCGCGCTGATCGGCGGCGGCGGGTTCGGCATCTTCATCTTCCAGGGAATCGGGCAATCGGCCGCCGATCTCGTACTGCTCGGCGCGATCCCGACGATCGCGCTCGCGCTGGCGGCCGCCGTCGTGTTCGAAGCCGCGACCACGCTCGCGAAGGGACGTACCGCATGATCGAGATCGAACGCATCGGCAAACGCTTCGGCGACGTCGTCGCCGTCGACGACGTATCGATGACGATGAAGCAAGGCACGATCACCGCGCTCGTCGGCGCATCGGGTAGCGGCAAGTCGACGCTGCTGCGGATGATCAACCGGCTGATCGCGCCGACCGGCGGCACGATCCGCATCGACGGCGTCGACACCGCGAGCGTGCCGCCCGAGCAGTTGCGGCGGCGCATCGGCTACGTGATCCAGGGGCACGGCCTGTTCCCGCACTGGAGCGTCGCGCGCAATATCGCGACCGTGCCGCGCCTGCTCGGCTGGCCGGCCGAGCGCATCGACGCGCGCGTGCGCGAACTGCTCGACCTGTTTCATCTCGCGCCGTCCGAATTCGCGGACAAGCTGCCGCACGAACTGTCGGGCGGCCAGCAGCAGCGCGTCGGCGTCGCGCGCGCGCTCGCGGCCGAGCCCGCGATGCTGCTGATGGACGAGCCGTTCGGCGCGCTCGATCCGATCATCCGCAACAAGGCGCAGGACGATCTGTACGCACTGCAGCGCCGCCTCGGCATCACGGTCGTGATCGTCACGCACGATATCGAGGAAGCGCTGAAGCTCGGCGACACGATCGCGGTGATGGACGGCGGACGGCTGCTGCAGGTCGCGTCGCCGGCCGAGATTCTCGGCAGGCCGGCGGCGGGTGTCGTCGAGCAGCTCGTCGCCGGCGTCGACCGGCCGCTGCGCCTGCTCGCGCTGACGCCGATCGACGCGGTGGCCGAGCCCGGTCACGCCGATGGCGAACCGATCGCCGCGACACGCACGCTGCGCGATGCGGTGTCCGAACTGCTGTGGCGCGGCGCGGACGCATTGCCGGTCGAAGGCGGTAACGGGCCCGACGTGCGCCGCATCACGCTCGACGCGATCCGCGCGCACGCGAGGAAGCCCGCATGACGACGCGGCCCGCGCGTTCGCACTCGTCCCGGCCGCGGCGGCTGCCCGCGCATGTCGCGCGCGCGGCCGCGCTCGCGCTGCTGCTCGTGCTGCTGTTGCGCCCCGCGTGGCTGCAGGGCGTGTTCGCGCCGTTCGCGGACAACGGCGCGCCGGTCATCTACGATCGCGCGAGCCTGCTCGATCTCACGCTCGCGCATCTCGGCACCGTCGCGCTGTCGAGCCTGCTCGGCACGCTGGTCGCGGTCGCGGCCGGGATCGCGGTCACGCGGCCGGCCGGCGCGGATTTCCTGCCGGTCGCGCGCAGCGTCGTCGACATCGGCCAGACCTTTCCGCCCGTCGCGGTGCTCGCGCTCGCGGTACCGGCGGTCGGCTTCGGGTTGAAACCGGTGCTGATCGCGCTCGTGCTGTACGGGCTCCTGCCGGTTTTCGAGAGCACGATCGCGGGGCTCGAGGACGTGCCGCGCGACGTCGTCGACGCCGCGCGCGGGATGGGGATGAGCGGCTGGCAGCAGCTGGTGTCGGTCGAGCTGCCGCTCGCGTTTCCGGTGATCGTGAACGGCATCCGGCTCGCGGTCGTGATCAATCTCGGCACCGCGACGATCGGCTCGACGGTTGCCGCGCGCGGGCTCGGCGATGTAATCATCGCGGGCCTGCAGACGTCGAACACCGCGTTCGTGCTGCAGGGCGGCGTGATCGTCGGGCTGCTCGCGGTGCTGGTCAGCGATGCGATCGGGGCGATCGCGCGAGTGGCGGGCGCGCGGCGGGCGTAGCACGCGGCAGGCGGATTACGCACCCGCAGTCGCTGCGCCGCGGGCGAAAAAGGGAGCGCGAAAAAGAGCCGGACGCGCTTCATCCGGACTCCGATGCGTGTTCGTGCAACGATCCCGCCTGCGCGCCGCGCGCATCGATACAAGCCTACATCGTGCTTTCATTCGAGCCTGCGCTCGAACGCGCACGACGATTGGCCGATATACTATGCGCCTCTCATTTCCCCGCACTCCACCATGCGACGACGGTTTCTCTGGCTGATCGTGCTTTCGCTCGGCATTGCGCAACAGGCCTCCGCGCAGCAGGCGCCAACGCTGCCAGCCTCCGCGCCCGAAGCGGCCGCATCCGCCCCGGCCGAGGCCTCCGCCCCGCTCGCGAACGATCAGCCGAACGAAGCAAACCGCCGCATCACCTCCTACCTGACGAAGAAATTCGGCGTCGCAAAAGAGCGCGCCGCGAAGCTCGCCGACATCGTGAGCGTCACTGCGACGAAATATTCGCTGCCTCCGGCACTCGTTTACGCGATTATCTCGATCGAATCGCGCTTTCAGGAAAAAGCGCGCGGCCAGCATGGCGCGACCGGGCTGATGCAGGTCGTGCCGGGCGCACACCGCGGCATGCTGCGCGACGTGAAGGACCTCACCGAGCCGAATGCGAACGTCGAAGCGGGCTCCAAAATTCTGTCGGGCTATGTGCGGGCGGCCGGCGGCAACGTGCAAGCCGGGCTGAGGAGTTATGGCGGCTCCAACGCGTATGCGGCGAAGGTGATGCAGCGGGTCGACGCGTTCCGCTTCGTGCTCGAACCGGAAGACGGCGCGAAAGGCTCGAACGACACGAACCCGATGGTGCCGGTCAGCGATCCGTCGACCGCGGCGCCCGCCGCGAGCCGCAACGCAAAGTAGGCGCACCGCGCGCGTCAGAGCAGCTCGACGTTGACCTTGGGCACCATGGGCGCAATCCGCAGCACGCGCTCGGCCTGAGCTCGCACGTACTCCGAAATACGGCGTACCCATGCACGCTCGTCGCCTGCGTACACGCCGGATTCCGCCAGTTCGGGAGCCAGCTTCCCGGCCAGCGTCGCCATCCGCGTCATTTCACGCGCAACGAGCGCCGGCCGGATCCGCGCACGATGCGCGAAGTCTGCGAGCGCGAAAGCCGTGAGCTCCTCGGTGCGAAACACATCGCCGTACGCCATCGCCATGTCCTGCACATAGGCGTCGCCGTAGACGTTCACGCACACCAGGTCGTAAAGCGGCGCCGGATCGAGCCCGCCGCTGCTGACGAAAAACGAAATGTTCTTGCCGTGCGCGTCGCTGTTGCCGATCAGCAGTTGCAACAACGCCCAGCGCAACATGGCCGAACGCGCGGCGGCGGGCGTCTCGAGAAACGGCGTCAGCGAAAACAGCTTTTCGAAGCTCACGCCTTCGCGGATATTGCGTACGTCCGCGTTGTTGCCGAGATTGCGTTCGTATTTGAGTGTCGCCGGCAAGTCGAGGGCCTGGCACCCATCGATGACATGAAGTCGCCGCACCGCGCTCACGCGCTGCGGATCCGCCGGATCGGTCGTCACGACCCGGTCGAATCGTTCGATCAGCAGAATCGGTTCGGGGATGCGCCGAATCTCGACATGCGCGACCGGCAAGCCCATGCGGGCCGCCAGCGTCATGCAGAAATGCTCGTTGGCCACCATGAACGGCGCCTGCGGGCTGCGCGACTCGGGCTTCAGAATATGCGAGCTGCTAAGCGACCCGTCGACAAGCGCATACCGTTCACCCTCGACGAGCACCTGGAGCTTGTCCTGATGGCCGGCGATCGACAGGCGTACCTGATCGTCCCAGACGGGAAACGGAATCGCATCGCGCTTGCGGATCCGATCGGTCAGCTCCTCCGCGGAGATCGGTCGGCGCACGGGTTCGAGGGCCTCAGGCGCCCGTGAGGGCGAACCGTCGTCCGGAACGAAGCTCAGCGCACCGACGGGCTCCTTGCCGAGCATTCGAATCAGGCCGAAAACGTTGTCCTTCGACATCTGATACATCGAGGCGGCCACGTCGAGTGCGCGCCCCTCGGGCAGCAGGTTGCCCACGAAGCGCTGGATCGCGCCCGACGGCGGGATCCCCCCGTCGAGCGGAATGCACGGCGACAGCGCAAACGCATCGCCGCGTGCCAGCCACGCCGGATCGTAGGAAAAGCCGTAGTCGTCGCGGCGGGCATCGTAAGTCAACTGCCCGACCGGCGAGCCATCGGCCGAGATGCGCAGAAGATGGATCATCACGGGCCCTCGGGCAATCCGGACGAGCCTGGCGGAGCGGCGCGCACCGTCGCGGTGTCACGCAATGCGTTGCGCGCCGCCGGGACGTCGCGTTTCGGCACGACGAGCAAATTGAGGCCGAAGCCGTCCAGTACCTTGAACAGCTTGTCGAGACTCACCGCGCGGCCGTTTTCGAGCCGCGACAGCACGTCCTTGGAGACGCCGAGCATGTCGGCCGCATCGTCGATCCGCATCTGGTTCTGCGCGCGCCGGTTGCGCACGAGCGCGCCCAGGGCGGCAAGGTCCGGTGCGAACGGGTCGGGTGTCGCGATGGGTTGCGGTAAGGTGCGGGCCATAATTCCGAAATTTCAGGAACAAAGCGCCGTCACAGGGAGCTGACGGCATAGTTACGCAAATATCGGAATTATAGTGGTTCAACGGCCGAACGGCTAATTGTTCCGGCATTTCAGGAATAAAATCGAGAACGGTACGCGACCGTCGATTATTCGCATATTTCAGGAATTATAAATGGAAACGGCGACGCCTCCGCGCCGCCGTCTCTTGCTGACCGGATCCCGCCGACCAGCCCTACCCGCTCAAAGCTGCCCCGCCGCCCCCGTCCACCGCAGGTAATCCCCGCGCGTCCAGTCGAGCGACACGCCCACGCGCTTCGTCCCCGGCCGGATCTTCGGCTTGTACATCGACAGCGTCAGCGACTCCAGCGCGGGCCATTCGCGGAACGACAGCACCGCGAGATCGGCGACGAGCGTCTCCAGCAGCCGCGTATGCGGCTTGTGCGACAGGAACGCCGCGACGCGCGCGCAGTACCCGTCGTAATCGATCCACTCGCCCTGCTCGCTCGGCTCGCAGCGATACCCGAGCCGCGCATCGATCACGATCGGCTGCGGCGCCTCGTGCTCGTGCGCGTGGATGCCGATCCGCGCGGGCACCTTCAGTTCGTCGACGAACACGCTCCAGCCACGCCCGCGCAGGCGCGGCGCGTCGATCGCCACGAACGGTTCGTCGAACGGCTTCATGATGCGAGCGGCGCCGCGGCGTCGAGCATGATGCGCACGAAATAGTCGGCGAAGCTGCGGCGCAGGACGATCTCGAACGTATCGTCGCCGGTCGGGATCAGCGTGATCGGCGACTTGAAGTAGTGCGACTGCGCGCACTGGCCCGGCTTGAGCACGCGCGGATGCAGGTCGAGCGGGCAGCCGCGCGCGATCACGTCGCGCACGCGTTCGCCGCTGACCTCGACGACCGTGTAGCCGCTGCCGACGTCGACGGCCGCCGCATACGAACCCTGCACGGCCTCCGCGAGTTGCGCCTCGAGCACGCCCGCCTGCACGGGCCCGTTCGAGCGCACGAGCCACTCGTCGGGACCGAGCCACAGCACGTCGTACTCGGCGCCGCGCGCCACCGTGTTCGGCACCGACGGCGGCCGGCAGCCGACCACGCGCTCGAACGCGCTGACGAATGCCGGGTCGCTCAGCTCGCCGCGCACGTTCACGAGATCGAGGAACGGCCGCTCGCGCAGCGTGAACTTCTTCGATGCGCGCGCCTGGTGCAGCTTCAGCACATCGGCCGCGCCGACGAACGGCGATTCAAGCGTCACGCCCGCGCCCGCCACCGGCGTCTGGTTTCTCGTTTCATTCCACATGCTGGCGCACCCCTTCGGTATCGTAGAAAACCGGGCTCGAGATCTTCGCGGTGATGCGCTTGCCGTTGGCCAGCGGAATCACGACGCTCTCGCCCATCTTGTTCAGGCCGCCCTTCACCACCGCCAGCGCAATCGAGCGCTTCAGGATCGGGCTGTAATAACTCGACGTCACGTGGCCGATCATCGGAGTCGGATCGACCGCCGACACCTGCGTGTCCTTCGCGATGATCTGCGCGCCTTCCGGCAGCACGAACTGTTCGTCCTCGGTCAGCAGGCCGACGAACTGCTTGCGGCCTTCCTTCGACGTATCGGAGCGCGACAGCGAACGCTTGCCGAGGAAATCCTTCGACTTCGCGACGAGCCCGCCCATCCCGAGGTCGTACGGCGTGATCGAGCCGTCGGTGTCCTGTCCGACGATGATGTAGCCCTTCTCCGCGCGCAGCACGTGCATCGTTTCCGTGCCGTACGGCGTGATGTCGAACTCGGCACCGGCTGCCATCAGCGCTTCCCACACCGCGCGGCCCGCGTTGGCCGGCACGTTCACTTCATAGGCGAGCTCGCCCGAGAAGCTGATCCGCATCACGCGCGCCTTCGCGCCCGCGACGGTGCCGTTCCGGTAGCTCATGAACGGGAACGCGTCGTTGCCGAAGTCGATGTCCTGGCAGACCTTCTGCACGACCTTGCGGCTCTTCGGGCCGACCACCGCGAACGTCGCCCAGTGATCGGTGACGGACGCGAGCCGCACCTTCATGTCGGGCCATTCGGTCTGCAGCCAGCGCTCGAGCCACGTGAGCACGCGCGCCGCGCCGCCGGTGGTCGTCGTCATCATGAAATGCTGGTCGGCGAGGCGCACCGTCACGCCGTCGTCGAACACCATCCCGTTTTCGTCGAGCATCAGCCCGTAGCGGCACTTGCCGATCTCGAGCTTGTTCCACGGGTTCGTGTACATCCAGTTCAGCAGCTTCACCGCGTCCGGACCCTGGATGTCGATCTTGCCGAGCGTCGACGCGTCGAGGATGCCGACGCCGTTGCGCACCGCGAGGCATTCGCGCTTCACGGCCGCATGCAGGTCCTCGCCCTTCTTCGGGAAGTACCACGGCCGCTTCCAGTTGCCGACGTCCTCGAACATCGCACCGTGCTCGACGTGCCATTCGTGCACGGCCGTCTTGCGGATCGGGTCGAGGAAGTCGCCCGTCTCGCGGCCCGCGAACGTACCGAACGACACGGGCGTGTAGTTCGGGCGGAACGTCGTCGTGCCCGTTTCCGGAATCGTCTTGCCGAGCGCCTGCGCGAGGATCGCCATCCCGTTGATGTTGCCGAGCTTGCCCTGATCGGTGCCGAAGCCCATCGCGGTGTAGCGCTTCACGTGCTCGACCGACTCGAAGCCTTCACGCGCGGCCAGCAGGATGTCGGCGGCCGCCACGTCGTTCTGGAAGTCGACGAACTGCTTCGGCCCGCGTGCGGCGGCCTCGCGGCTGCCGACGAGCCACAACGGCTGCAGCGCACCTTCGACGGTTTCCGCGACCTGCGGCGCGACGGGGCGCTGCGCGGCCGTGAAGCCCGCGGCCTTCGCCGCTTCGGCGCCCGCGTCGACCGCGAGCCGCAGCGCACGGGCGAGACCGAACTCGCCCGCGGCCGCACCGACGCTCGCTTCGGCCTGCACGGGCTTGCCCGGCAGGAAGCACGCCTTCTCGTCGCTCCAGCACGCCTTGCCGCCCGACTGCGCGAACAGGTGCAGCACCGGGCTGAAGCCGCCCGACATCGCGACGAGGTCGCACGACAGCGACTGCAGCTTGCCGCCGGTCTGGCCGTTCGAGTAGGACGCGACGTCGACCGACGATACGCGCCACTTGCCCGAAGCGGCCGTCACGACCGCACCGCTCATCACCGTCACGCCCTGCCGCTTCGCGGCCGCGGGCAGCGCGCCGTTCGACGACGCACGCGAGTCGACGACGGTCACCTTCGCACCGCACGCCTTCAGGTCGAGCGCGGCCTGGTACGCACGGTCGTTGTTCGTGAACACGACCACGTTGCGGCCCGGCAGCACGCCGTAGCGATGCACGTAGGTGGACACCGCGCCGGCGAGCATCACGCCCGGCAGGTCGTTGTTGCCGAACACGATCGGACGCTCGTGCGCGCCGGTCGCGAGGATCACGCGCTTCGCGCGGACCTTCCACAGCAGCTCGCGCGTGCCCTTGCGCATCGACACCGGCTGGTGATCGGTCAGGCGCTGCGTGACCGTCACGAGGTTGTGGTCCTGGTAGCCGAACGCCGTGCTGCGCGACAGGATCGTCACGTCGGGCAGCTTGCGCAGCTCGGCCTCGATCTTCTCGACCCACTGCAGCGCGGGCTTCGCGTCGATTTCCGCGCGGCACGACAGCAGGCTGCCGCCGAGTTCGCGCTGGTCGTCGACGAGGATCACGCGTGCGCCGGCGATCGCTGCCGCATGCGCGGCGGCGAGGCCCGACGGGCCACCGCCGACCACGAGCACGTCGCAGTGCGCGTAGCATTTGTCGTAGCGATCGGCGTCGAGCACTTCGGGCGCCTTGCCAAGGCCGGCGGCCTCACGGATCTTCTCTTCGTACTTCGGCCACATGTTGCGCGGCCACATGAAGGTCTTGTAGTAGAAGCCCGCCGGCATGAAGCGCGAGAACTTCTGGTTGATCGCGTACTTGTCGTTCTCGAGCGACGGCTCCGCGTTCACGCTCGTCGCGACGAGGCCCTGGTACAGCTCGATCTCGGTCGCGCGCGCGTTCGGCACCGTGTACGGGCCGGTTTCGAGCTGCACGACGGCATTCGGTTCCGCGACATCCGCCGTCACGATCCCGCGCGGACGGTGGTACTTGAAGCTGCGCGCGACGAAGTGCACGCCGTTCGCGAGCAGCGCGGACGCGAGCGTGTCGCCCTGGAAGCCCTGGTACGTGCGGCCGTTGAACGTGAACGTCAGCGGAATCGCGCGATTGATGCGGCCACCGGTGCCGAGGCGGTCTTTCTGGCTCATTTGCTCGTGCCCTCTTCGTGTGCGTTGCCGGTGGCAGCCCCACCGAACTTTTCGTAGCCCTTGATATCGTAGGTCACCGTGTCGCGCGTCACCTTGAACCAGCGGCGGCAGCCCTGCGTGTGCAGCCATTGCTCCTTGTGCAGGCCGCGCTTGTTCTCGCGCATGAACACGTATTCGCCCCATTCGCGGTCGGTCATGGTCTCGTTCGCGACCGGGCGCACGATGTCGGCTTCACCGCCGCACGTGAACTCGGATTCGGCGCGCGGCCCGCACCACGGACATTCGATCAGCAACATGTTTCTTTCTCCAATGGTCGTCGGGTTTAGTGCGCAACGGCGGCAGCGCCGTGTTCGTCGATCAGGTGGCCCGTGTAGAAGCGGTCGAGCGCGAACGGGGCGTTCAGCGGATGCGGTTCGTCGCGGGCGATCGTGTGCGCGAACACCCAGCCCGAGCCCGGCGTCGCCTTGAAGCCGCCGGTACCCCAGCCGCAGTTGAAATAGAGGCCCTTCACGTCGGTCTTGGTGATGATCGGGCAGGCGTCCGGCGACACGTCAACGATGCCGCCCCACTGGCGGTTCATCCGCACGCGCGAGAACACCGGGAACATCTCGATGATCGCCTGCAGCGTGCTCTCGATGATGTGGAAGCTGCCGCGCTGGCCGAAGCCCGTGTACTGGTCGATACCGGCGCCGATCACGAGGTCGCCCTTGTCGGACTGGCTGATGTACGCGTGCACCGCGTTCGACATGATCACCGAGTTCACCACCGGCTTGATCGGCTCGGACACGAGCGCCTGCAGCGGGTGGCTTTCGATCGGCAGGCGCACGCCGGCCATGTCGGCGAGCGTCGTCGTGTTGCCGGCTGCGACCACCGCGACCTTCTTCGCCTTGATGAAGCCCTTCACCGTGTCGACGCCGACCACCGCGCCGCCTTCGCGGCGAATGCCCGTCACCTGGCAGTTCTGGATGATGTCGACGCCGGCGCGGTCGGCGCCGCGCGCGAAGCCCCAGGCCACCGCGTCGTGACGCGCGACGCCCGCACGGCGCTGGATCGAGGCGCCGAGCACCGGGTAGCGGCTGTTCAGGTTGATCGTCGGCTCGATTTCCTTGATCTGCGCGGGCGTCAGGAATTCGGCGTCGACGCCGTTCAGGCGGTTCGCGTTCACGCGACGCTCGGTGTCACGCACGTCCTGCAGCGTGTGCGCGAGGTTCATCACGCCGCGCTGGCTGAACATCACGTTGTAGTTGAGGTCCTGCGACAGCCCTTCCCACAGCTTCATCGCCTTCTCGTACAGCGCGGCCGATTCGTCCCACAGGTAGTTCGAGCGCACGATCGTCGTGTTGCGCGCGGTGTTGCCGCCGCCGATCCAGCCCTTCTCGAGGATCGCGACGTTCGTGATGCCGTGCTCCTTCGCGAGGTAGTACGCGGTCGCGAGGCCGTGGCCGCCGCCGCCGACGATCACGACGTCGTATTCCTTCTTCGGTTCCGGGCTCTTCCACTGCTTTTCCCAGTTCTCGTGATACGAGAGGCCGTTGCGGAACAGGCTGAATATCGAGTAGCGGCTCATGTTAGTGATCCTTCGTTAGCATTCGATGACGTTCACGGCAAGACCGCCGCGCGACGTTTCCTTGTATTTCGTCTTCATGTCGGCCCCCGTCTCGCGCATCGTCTTGATCACCGAATCAAGCGAGACGTAGTGCTGGCCGTTACCCTTGAGCGCCATGCGCGACGCGTTCAGCGCCTTGATCGCGCCCATCGCGTTGCGTTCGATGCACGGAATCTGCACGAGCCCGCCTACCGGATCGCAGGTCATGCCGAGGTTGTGCTCCATGCCGATCTCGGCCGCGTTCTCGACCTGGTCGGGCGTGCCGCCCATCACCGCGGCCAGCGCGGCGGCGGCCATCGAGCACGCGACGCCCACTTCGCCCTGGCAGCCGACTTCCGCGCCGGAGATCGACGCCGTTTCCTTGTAGATGATCCCGATCGCCGCGGCCGTCAGCAGGAATTCGACGATGCCGGCTTCGTTCGAGCCCGGCACGAACTTCACGTAGTAGTGCAGCACCGCGGGAATCACGCCGGCCGCGCCGTTGGTCGGCGCGGTGACGACCCGGCCGCCCGCCGCGTTCTCCTCGTTGACGGCCATCGCGTACAGGTTGACCCAGTCGAGCATCGACAGCGGATCGCGCAGCGACTCCTCCGAACGCGCGCGCAGGCGGCCGTTCAGTTCGGCCGCGCGGCGCTTCACGCGCATCGGGCCCGGCAGCTCGCCCTCGACCTTGCAGCCGCGCTCGACGCATGCGGCCATCGTGCGCCAGATCGCGAGCAGCCCGGCGCGCACTTCGTCCTCGGGGCGCAGCGCGCATTCGTTGCGCAGCATCAGTTCGGCGATCGACAGCCCGTGTTCGCGGCACTGGCGCATCAGGTCGTCGCCGGTGCGGAACGGATACGGCACCTCGACCGCCGCGCGCACGCCGTTCACGCGATCGCCGTCGCGGTTCACGACGAAGCCGCCGCCGACCGAGTAATACTCTTTCTCGACGAGCAGCTGGCCGTGCTCGTCGAACGCCTGGAAGCGCATCCCGTTCGGATGCACGATGCTCGTGCCGCTCATCAGCTTGCGGTAGAAGCCGATGTTCTCCTTCTCGTCGAAGCGGATCGTCTGCTTGCCGAGCAGCGCCAGCGACTTCTCCGCGCGGATCGCCGCGAGCCGCGGCTCGATCAGGTCCGGATCGATCGTGTCCGGCAGGTGGCCCTCGAGGCCGAGCAGCACCGCCTTGTCGGTGCCGTGGCCCTTGCCCGTTGCACCGAGCGAGCCGTATAGTTCGACCCGCACGCGGCGCACGAAGCCGAGCAGGTTCGCGTCCTCGATGTGCGACGCGAAGCGGCACGCGGCGATCATCGGGCCGACCGTATGCGAACTGGACGGGCCGATGCCGATCTTGAACAGGTCGAACGCGCTGACGTTCATCTGGCTTCCTCTGGGTGGGCGTACGTGAAATGTCGTTGGCATCAGTACATCAAAGCGTAAAATTGGCCGATAGAACAAAAACGGCATCGGCGTGGGATACCGCCGCCAAGCCCCGCGCAGGACGGCCGGAAAGTGCGTTTTGACGATGATCGGCGACGCAAAACCACAAGTCGGCCGGCGCGCCCGCAAGCAGAGTGCAACAAGTGAGACCCGCCTTCCCGGCGTGACGAGATTGACCGCGATGACACCCGACGTACCCGCTTTCCCCCTCGCCGAACCTGCGCCGCGGCGCATCCGGTTCGGCATCGTGCTGCTGCCGAACTTCACGCTCACGGCCTTCTCGGGTTTCGTCGACATGCTGCGGCTGTCGGCCGACGACGGCGACTACAGCAAGCCGGTGCGCTGCGCGTGGAGCGTGATCGGCGAAACGCTGGCGCCGGTGCGCGCGAGCTGCGGGATCCAGATCACGCCGTGGGAAACCTTCGAGAGCGCCGAGCCGTTCGACTACGTGGTCGTGGTCGGCGGGCTGCTGCATTCGGGGCCGCAAGCCGGCCCCGAAACGCTCGAGTTCGTCCGCCGCGCGGCGGCGGACGGCGCGACGGTCGTCGGCATCTGCACGGGCGTGTTCACGCTGATGCGCGCGAACGTGCTCGATGGCTACCGCACCTGCGTGAGCTGGTTCCACTACTGGGATTTCATCGAGCGCTTCCCGAACGCCGATCCGGACCTCCTGATCGCCGATCGCCTGTTCGTGATCGACCGGCGCCGGATCACCTGCTCGGGCGGCCGCGCGTCGATCGACGTCGCCGCCGCGATCCTGCTGCGCCATTTCGACCATGCGACCGTGCAGAAGGCGCTGCGCATCCTGCTGGTCGGCGAGATGCAGAAAGGCAATGCGCCGCAGCCGCATCCGCCGGGCCTCGAGCCGGCCACGCATCCGAAGGTCAAGCGCGCGATTCTCCTGATGGAACAGCATGTCGGGCGCGCGCTGCCGCTCGAGGAGCTCGCGTGCAAGCTGGACATGTCGACCCGCCAGCTCGAGCGGCTGTTCAAGGCCGAGACGGGCAAGAGCCCGCAGGCATTCGCGAAGCAGGTGCGGCTGCGCACGGCCGCGTGGCTGCTGACCAGTTCCGACCGCACCGTCGCCGATATCGCGTCGAGCTGCGGGTTCGCCGACGCGTCGCACCTCGGCCGCGAGTTCCGCAAGCAGTTCGGCGTGCCGCCGGCGACCTATCGCGAGCGCGGCGGGGAAGTCGCGGAAGGCGGTATGTCGGCGGCGACCGATCCGGACCCCGTGGAAGACATCGCCGACTGATTGACGATCGCGCGCGCCGCCGGCGCGCGGCTTCGTTCTTCGTTCTTCGTTCTTCGCCTCGGCCCCGCCGTTCGCCGTTCACCTCCGCCCTCCCTTCGCCCGCCAACCGCACATCGAACCCGGCACAATCGCCACATTTCCCCGCCATTTGGAACCGGTTCCAATCCATTTGACCGACGTTGCACCCATTGATCGAGGGT
Organism: Burkholderia sp. BCC1988; assembly: GCF_905339895.1. Taxonomy (NCBI): domain Bacteria; kingdom Pseudomonadati; phylum Pseudomonadota; class Betaproteobacteria; order Burkholderiales; family Burkholderiaceae; genus Burkholderia; species Burkholderia sp. BCC1988. Next base: position 33,363 of record NZ_CAJPHA010000021.1, on the reverse strand, counting down.
TATTCCGGATGCTGACGCACCTTCAAATTTGTATGATGACCACATCACCTTACAAACCAGAGCGCCATGTTCGAGAAAATTCCCGCCCGTGCGATGAGCGACCACGTCGCACAGCAGCTGCTGAAGCAGATCGAAGCCGGCAGTTTCTCGGCCACCGGCAAGCTGCCGACGGAAGCCGTGCTCGCGCAGGAATTCGGCGTGAGCCGCACCGTGATCCGCGAGGCGATCTCGCGCCTGAAGAACGAAGGCGTGGTCGAGCCGCGCCAGGGCAGTGGCGTGTACGTGAACCAGCACGGCGCGATCCGGCCGCTGCGGATCGACTACGCGGAAGCCGTCGAGGCGAGCTCGCTGCCGCACCTGCTCGCGGTGCGCCGCGCGATCGAGGCTGAAGTCGCGGCCGAAGCCGCGCTGCATCACACCGCCGACGACATGGCCGACATCGACGACGCGCTGCGCAAGATCGACGACGCGGTGGCCGAAGGGCGCGACGGCGTCGCGGAAGACGTCGCGTTCCACCGCACGATCGCGGCCGTTACCGGCAACCCGTATTTCCTGAAGACGCTGCAGTTCCTGAACCAGTACCTCGAGGCCGGCGTGAAGGTCACGCGGCGCAACGAAGCGACGCGCGAGGATTTCTCGCGGCAGGTGCGCGATGAGCACGCGGCGATCGCGGACGCGATCCGCGCACGCGACCCGATGGCGGCGCGCAACGCGGCGCGCACGCACATGTACAACGCCGCGCGCCGCCTCGCGGAAGCCGGCATCTGTTGATGAACGAATGCGGCGGCCCGGGCCGAACCGGCGCCGTCGTTGTCCCGAACCTCTCCCGAATCGATCAAGGTTGACCATGTCACGAAATGTTGGAGTCATCGGCCTCGGCGCGATGGGCCTCGGCGTCGCCCGCTCGCTGCTGCGCGCGGGGTTCAACGTGCACGCCTGCGACGTGCGCGACACCGTGCTGCAGGCATTCGCGGCCGAAGGCGGCGTGGCCTGCGCGAACCCGGCCGAACTCGGCGCGCAGTGCGACGTCGTCGTCACGCTCGTCGTCAATGCCGCGCAGACCGAAACGGTGCTGTTCGGCGAGCACGGCGCGGTCGCGGCAATGAAGCCGGGCGGCGTCGTGATCGCGAGCGCGACCGTCGCGCCCGACTTCGCGGTCGCGCTCGGCGCGCGCCTCGAGGCCGCGGGCCTGCAGATGCTCGATGCACCGGTGTCCGGCGGCGCCGCACGCGCGGCCTCCGGCGAGATGACGATGATGACGTCGGGCCCCGCCGCCGCATATGCAGCTTGCGACGACGTGCTCGCCGCGATCGCCGGCAAGGTGTATCGCCTCGGCGACGCGCACGGCATCGGCTCGAAGGTGAAGATCATCAACCAGCTGCTGGCCGGCGTGCATATCGCGGCGGCCGCCGAGGCGATGGCGCTGGGCCTGCGCGAAGGCGTCGACGCCGACGCGCTGTACGACGTGATCACGCACAGCGCCGGCAACTCGTGGATGTTCGAGAACCGCGTGCCGCACATCCTGAACGGCGACTACACGCCGCTGTCGGCCGTCGACATCTTCGTGAAGGATCTCGGCCTCGTGCTCGATACCGCGCGCCGCAGCAAGTTCCCGCTGCCGCTGTCGGCCACCGCGCACCAGATGTTCATGAGCGCATCGAGCGCCGGCCACGGCGGCGAGGACGATTCCGCCGTGATCAAGACTTTCCCCGGCATCACGCTGCCGCCCGCCCGCTGATTCGAACGACGTTCCCGCCATGACCGCTTCCGCTTCCCGCCCCCTGCTCGGCTGCATCGCCGACGATTTCACCGGCGCGACCGATCTCGCGAACATGCTCGTCAAGAGCGGCATGCGTACCGTGCAGACGATCGGCGTGCCCGCCGGCGGCACCGCAGTCGATGCCGACGCGATCGTCGTCGCGCTGAAGTCGCGCACGATTCCCGCCGCCGACGCCGTCGCGCAATCGCTTGCCGCCTACGAATGGTTGCGCGCGCAAGGGTGCCGCCAGTTCTTCTTCAAGTATTGCTCGACGTTCGATTCGACCGACGCGGGCAACATCGGGCCGGTGGCCGACGCGCTGCTCGATGCGGCCGGCGGCGACTTCACGATTGCGTGCCCGGCGTTCCCGGAGAACGGCCGCACGATCTATCGCGGCCACCTGTTCGTCGGCGACGTGCTGCTGAACGAATCAGGGATGGAGAACCACCCGCTCACGCCGATGAAGGACGCGAACCTCGTGCGCGTGCTGCAACGGCAGACGAAGTCGCAAGTCGGCCTGATCCGCTACGACACGATCGCGCTGGGTGCGGCCGCCGTGCGCGAGCGGATCGAGCAGCTGCGCGCGGAAGGCGCGCGCTTCGCGATCGCGGACGCGCTGTCGGATCACGACCTCTACGTGCTCGGCGAAGCGTGCGCAGGCCTGCCGCTCGTCACCGGCGGCTCGGGCGTCGCGCTCGGCCTGCCCGCGAATTTCCGCCGCGTGGACCAACTGCCCGAGCGCGACAACGCGGCCTCGCTGCCGCAGATCGACGGATTGTCGGCGGTGCTCGCCGGCAGCGCGTCGAAGGCGACCAACGCACAGGTCGCCGCGTGGCGCGAAAGCCGGCCGAGCTTCCGGATCGATCCGCTCGCGGCCTCGCGCGGCGAACCCGTCGTCGACGCGGCACTCGCGTTCGCACGCTCGCACCTGCCGCAGCCCGTGCTGATCTACGCGACCGCGACGCCCGACGAAGTGAAGGCCGTCCAGCAGGCGCTCGGCGTCGAAGCGGCCGGCCATCTCGTCGAAAGCACGCTCGCGGCGATCGCCCGCGGCCTGCGCGACCTCGGCGTGCGCAAGTTCGTCGTCGCCGGCGGCGAGACGTCCGGCGCGGTCGTGCAGGCGCTCGACGTGAAATCGCTGCAGATCGGCGCGCAGATCGATCCGGGCGTGCCGGCGACGGCCACCATCGACGCGCAGCCGCTCGGCCTCGCGCTGAAATCCGGCAACTTCGGCACGGTGGACTTTTTCGACAAGGCGCTGCGCGCGCTCGACGGAGCCGCATGATGAGTCAAGAAGCGACACTGCGCGAAGAGATCTGCGTCGTCGGCGCGAGCCTGTATGCGCGCGGCCACGCGGTCGGCAGCGCAGGCAACATCAGCGCGCGCCTGGACGACGGCTGGTTGATCACGCCGACCGACGCGTGCCTCGGCCGCCTCGACCCGAACGACATCGCGAAGGTCGGCCTCGACGGCCAGCCGGTATCGGGCGGCAGGCCGTCGAAGACGCTTGCGCTGCATCGCGGGATCTACGCGCGCAACGCGCAAGCGCACGGCATCGTCCATACGCATTCGACGCACCTCGTCGCGCTGACGCTCGCGGGCGTGTGGCGCGACACCGACGTGCTGCCGCCGCTCACGCCGTACTACGTGATGAAGGTCGGCCACATTCCGCTGATCCGCTATCGCCGCCCCGGCGACCCGGCCGTCGCGGCCGAAGTCGCGGCGCTCGCCGACCAGGTGCGCGGCGTGCTGCTCGACCGCCTCGGCCCGGTGATGTGGGGTCCGTCGGTGTCGCACGCATCGTATGCGCTCGAGGAACTCGAGGAAACCGCGCGGCTGTGGCTGATGACGGACCCGAAGCCCGAGCCGCTGCCCGACGCCGCGCTCGACGAACTGCGCCAGGCCTTCGGCGCGCGCTGGTAACGCAACGCATCGCGTATTCGAATCACGCAGGACTCCGTAACGATTCCCATGCCCGCCGTGTGCGCGGGCCCTTCCGTCAGCACACACACACGATCCGGCGGCGTACGCGCCGCCGGCATACGACATCTCTGGAGACGACGATGACTGCTCTCGACGCGGCCGCAAGCCGCTCGCCCGCCGCGCCCGCCCAATCGGGCGAGCTCGACCGCACCTACAGGAAAGTGTTCTGGCGGATCGTGCCGTTCCTGATGCTCTGCTACGTGGTCGCGTATCTCGACCGCGTGAACGTCGGCTTCGCAAAGCTGCAGATGTCGCAGGACCTCGCGTTCAGCGAAACCGTGTTCGGCCTCGGCGCCGGCATCTTCTTCCTCGGCTACTTCCTGTTCGAGCTGCCGAGCAACCTGCTGATGCACCGCATCGGCGCGCGCATCTGGATCGCGCGGATCATGATCACGTGGGGCCTGCTGTCGGCGGTGTTCGCGTTCGTGAAGACGCCGACGCAGTTCTACGTGCTGCGCTTCCTGCTCGGTCTCGCGGAAGCCGGCTTCTATCCGGGCGTGATCCTCTACCTCACGTACTGGTTCCCGTCGCATCGGCGCGCGAAGATCATCGCGGTGTTCATGTCCGCGATTCCGGTGTCGGGCATCTTCGGCAACCCGCTGTCCGGCTGGATCATGGAGCGCTTCCACGGCGGCTCGGGCTTTCACGGCTGGCAATGGATGTTCGTGATCGAAGCCGTGCCGGCGCTGCTCGTCGGCATCGCGACGATCCTGTATCTCGACAACGGCATCCGCAGCGCGAAGTGGCTCGACGCGCGCGAGAAGCAGCTGCTCGAGGACGAAATCGCCGCGCAGCCGCAGGAACAGCAGCAGCACGGCCATTCGCTGAAGGCCGTGTTCGCCGACCCGCGCATGTGGTGGATGTCGCTGATCTACTTCGCGTTCGTCACCGGCCAGTACGGCCTGACGTTCTGGATGCCGACCCTCGTGAAATCGACCGGCATCACCGATACGCTCCAGATCGGCCTGCTGTCGGCGATCCCGTTCGTCGTCGCGATCGTCGTGATGAACCTGTTCGGCCACAGCGCGGACAAGCGCCGCGAACGCCGCTGGCACCTGATCGTGCCGGCGCTGATGGGCGCGGTCGGGTTTGCGGTCGCCGCGTCGTACTCGCACAATACGGCGGTGTCGATCGTGTTCCTGTCGCTCGCGGCGGGCGGCGTGCTGACCTGCGCACCGCTGTTCTGGTCGCTGCCGACCGCGTTCCTCGCCGGCTCCGCCGCGGCCGCCGGGATCGCGATCATCAACTCGGTCGGCAACCTCGCCGGGTTCGCGAGCCCGTACGTGATCGGCTACCTGAAGGACCTCACGCACAGCACGTCGTCCGGCATGTACGTGCTGGCCGGCATGCTCGTGATCGGCGCGATCGCCGTGTGGCTCACGCCCGCGAAACTCGTGAACCGCTGACCCTTCATTCGACGCGGGGCGCCGGGCGCCCCGCCCCATTCATTCACCGGACCGCTGCCATGCCCCGCTTCGCCGCCAACCTCTCGATGATGTACACCGAGCACGCGTTCCTCGAACGCTTCGCCGCTGCCTCGCACGACGGCTTCAAGGCCGTCGAGTACCTGTTCCCGTACGACTTCGCCGCCGAGGACATCCGCGCGCGCCTCGACGCGCACGACCTCGAGCAGGCGCTGTTCAACGCGCCGCCCGGCGACTGGGCCGCCGGCGAACGCGGGATCGCATCGCTGCCGGGCCGCGAGGACGAGTTCCGGCGCGGCATCGACCAGGCGCTCGACTATGCGCGCGTGCTCGGCAACAAGAAGCTGCACGTGATGGCCGGGATGGTCGCGCCGGGCGCAGACCGCGCGCGCCATCGCGACACCTACGTGGCGAACCTGCGGCATGCGGCGCAGGCGGCCTCCGCGCACGGCATCACGATCCTGATCGAGCCGATCAACCAGCGCGACATGCCCGGCTATTTCCTGAGCCGCCAGGACGATGCGCACGACATCCGCGCGGAAGTCGGCGCGCCGAACCTGAAGGTGCAGTTCGACTGCTATCACTGCCAGATCGTCGAGGGCGACCTCGCGATGAAGCTCAAGCGCGATTTCGCGGGCATCGGCCACATCCAGATCGCCGGCGTGCCCGAGCGTCACGAGCCGGACATCGGCGAACTCAATTACCCGTATCTGTTCGCGCTGATCGACGCGCTCGGCTACGACGGCTGGATCGGCTGCGAGTATCGCCCGAAGGCCGGCACGTCCGAGGGCCTCGGCTGGCTCAGGCCGTACCTGTAATTTCCGCATTCCTCAGAGGGCAAAGAACATGAAAGTACTGATCACCGGCGGCGCCGGCTTTCTCGGCCAGCGTCTCGCGCGCAAGCTGCTCGAACGCGGCGAGCTGACCGGCCCCGACGGCCGGAGCAGCAGGATCGACGAGCTGGTGCTGCTCGACGTCGTCGAGGGCAGCGATTTCGGCGACGCGCGCGTGACGTCGATCGTCGGCGACATCGCCGATCGCGCGGTGCTCGAAAGCGCGATCGACACGCAGACGGGCGCGATCTTCCACCTCGCGGCGATCGTCAGCGGGCAGGCCGAAGCCGATTTCGATCTCGGCATGCGGATCAACCTCGACGCATCGCGCACGCTGCTCGAAGTGTGCCGCGCGCGCGGCCATCGTCCGCGCGTCGTGTTCACGAGTTCGGTGGCCGTCTACGGCGGCGTGCTGCCCGACGTCGTGCGGGACGATACCGCGCTGAATCCGCAATCGTCGTACGGCGCGGAAAAGGCGATCGCCGAGCTGCTGCTCTGCGACTACGCGCGCCGCGGCTTCGTCGACGGCCGCGTGCTGCGGCTGCCGACCATCAGCGTGCGGCCGGGCCGCCCGAACGCGGCTGCGTCGTCGTTCGCGAGCGGCATCATCCGCGAGCCGCTGAACGGCGAGGAAAGCGTGTGCCCGGTGCCGGGGTCGACGCGGCTGTGGCTGCTGTCGCCGCGCGGCGCGATCGACGCGCTCGTCGCCGGTTGCGAGCTCGACAGCGACAAGCTCGGCAACAAGCGCGTGATCAACCTGCCCGGCCTGTCGGTGTCGGTCGACGAGATGATCGCGGCGCTGCGCGAAGTCGCGGGCGACGAGGTCGTGAAGCTGATCCGCCATGCACCGGACGAACGCGTCGAGAAGATCGTCGGCAGCTGGCCGGGCCGCTGGGATACGACGCGCGCGGCAGCGCTCGGGCTGAAGGGCGACACGTCGTTCGCGGACGTCATCCGCAGCCATCTCGCCGACGAACGGCGTTGACGGCCGCGCCGCCCGGCAGGCAAGCGACCGCCCCGGCGTCGCTGCCGCCTGCCCGGCAGGCCGGCAACGTCGGGCTGCATCAGCGCGGCCCGGCGGACTCCCCGACGTGCATCGATGCGCGCTTCGCGCCGGATGGCGAGCGCGCCGCGCCGGCCGCATGCTGCCACGCGAGCAATCCCGGCAGATAGAACAGCAGATCGCGCACTCGTCGCGCGCCGGCGAGCGCCAGACAGGTCGGCGCATCGAACCCGAGCAGCCCGCCGATCAGCACGAACCCGCCCTCCTGCACGCCCAGCCCGCCCGGCATCAGGAACGCGAGGCTGCTCAGCAGCTGGATCAGCGCTTCGATCGCGAGCGCCTGGGCGAACGTCGGATCGGCGCCGAGGAAACGCAGCGCGAGCCAGATTTCCAGCGCATAGCCGGCGAACTGCAGCGTCTGCCAGATCACCAGATAGCGGACGACGATACCCGTCTTGCGCCAGATCACAAGGATCGACTGATCGGTGCGTGCCGATTCGCCGACCAGCGCCACCACCTTGCCGCTCGTGACGCGGTTGACCACGCGCATCGCGCGCTCGAACGGCCGCGCGTGCTGAACCAGTGCGAACAGCAGCAGCACCGGCACCAGCGCCGCCATGCCGATGGCGAGGCGCGCGGCCACCTGCGCGGCATCGGACGATACGTGTTCGAGCACGTAGCCGATCGCGACCAGCGCGAACACGAGCTGGCTGATCAACGTCAGCTGCATGTCGGCGACGAGGCTCGCCACGGCGGTCGCGGGGCGTACGCCCGCCTGCCGCAGCAGGCCGAACGACACGATCTCGCCGCCGATTCGCGCGACCGGCAACAATCCGTTGATCGATTCGCGGATCCACACGAGCTTGAGCATCGTCGCGAACGACGGCCGGCGCGGGCCGCGGATCAGCATCCGCCAGTCCCACGCATTCGCGAGCATCGGCAGGATGTGGGCCAGCGCGGCGACCAGCAACCCGGCGCCGGCGATCCTCAGCCGGTGCAGGATTTCCAGCGGATGCTCGCGCCAGACCAGCCACACCGCGAGCACCAGCCCGGCCAGCGCCGCCGCGCGCCCCGCTTGCCGCAGGCGCGCGTCGCGACGCGCGGACCGCCGGTCCGCGCCTTCGAGGTCGGCATGCGTGTCGTGCGTCATGATTTCCCCGCGGGCGACAGCAAGCCCTCGCGATCGACGCGAAAGCGCGTGCCGCGCCAGACGACGTGCGACGAGAAGAAGCTCGACACGAACACCACGAACTGCAGGAAATCGACGAACGGCAACCAGAGCGCGCCGCGCAGACCCGCGCCGGTGGCGCGGCTCGTCTTCAACATCAGCAACGCCCGCGCGACGAACGCCGCGAACGCCAGCCCCCAGGCGGCGAGCGTGCCTCCGGAAAACAGCACGGCCAGCACCGCCAGCGGCAACGGGTGCATCAGCACCGACCCGGCGTGACCGAGCCGGTCCGCCGCGCGGATCGTGCAGCTCCAGCGCAATTCGTGCGCGTACAGCGTGGCGAACGTCTCTTCGACACAGGCGTGCCCGACGACCAACGGCGGGACGACGACTTGCGCGCCGATCTGCCGCACCGCTTCGCCGAGCGCGTGATCCTCGGCCAGGTGATGCGCGAAACGCGCGAGCCCGCCGATGCGTTGGAGCGTCGCGCGCGTGATCGCAATCGTCTGGCCAAAGCACGGACGGGCGCGCCCGATGAAAAGCCCGGTGATGACGCCCGGCAGGAAATGGTAGTTCGTCATCGCGACGGCGACACCGGGCCAGAAGCCCGGCGACGGGATGCCGCGATACACGCTCGTCACGATGCCGACTTCCGGCTGCTGCAGCGCGCCGACGACGGCACGCAGATAATCGCGCTCGACCAGCACGTCGCTGTCGGCGAGACACAGCACTGAATGTTCCGCGTGTTCGAGCATGTTGACGAGATTCGCGATCTTGCGGTTCGGCCCGTACAGTCGCGCGTCGGCGACGACCTTGATGTTCGCGTCCGGATGGCGCCTGCGCAACGTTTCGACGGCCGCGAGCGCCGCGTCGCCCGCATCGTGCACGCCGAACAGATGCTGTACCGGCCCCGGATAATCCTGCACGAAGAAGCTTTCGAGATGCTGTACGAGATTCCATTCGTCGCCGTGCAGCGGCTTCGCGACGGTCACGCCCGGATAATCGCACGGCACCGCCCGCGCGCGGGAAAAGAACCGGCCGACCAGCACGCTGGCCGTGACCGTGTAGGCAATGCCGAGCAACACGCCCAGTCCGCAGGCGATCGACATCGCGCCGGCCATCGCGTGCAGCAGATGCAGCAAGATCATGCTTCTCCCCAGTGGTGGCCCAATGACCGCGACGCGCCGGCCGGCACGCGCGAACGCGCGCTCACCCGGACACGCCGCCGTATCGATTCCCGTTGAGCCGGATATCAAGGACGACCAACCGACGGTACGCGCAATCAGATGACACGACTACCGTACGGCGATCGATTCCGGTCATGCGCACATAGCCGCGAACGCCCGCGGCCCTGAACGCCGCGTGGGCCACCTTACGGGCCGACAGGATCGCGGTCGCGATGACGGTCCGGATGCGGAATGTCATCGCCGTGAAAGACGCTTCGGGTACGCTCGGCGCAAACAGCGCAACCGGCACGACACATCCCCTGGTGGCGCTCGCAACCGACGATCCGGCGCACCACCAGCCCGGTAGCGGGCCCGGGCTGTCGATCGTCGGGCGCATCGCGCGATGGTTCGGCGGCCGCGTGCGGTTCGGGCACGGCATCGGCGGATACGGCCCCGGCGTCGCGATCGTGTTGCCGTCGGCCGACGCCGCCCGGGTCGAGAGCGCACATGCGTCACGGGGCGAATCCGATGCGCAGCCGAACGCTTAACGTTTTGTTAAGGATTCGGCCGTAGAATCCTCCGGAAGATACGGTCCCCACCCGCTTGCCAGGAGCTTTCATGTCTACCTCCGCCCGATACGATGCAGTCGCACGCCTTCTCCACTGGCTGATCGTGGCGCTCGTCGTCGCGCAGTATGCGATCGGCTGGACGATGCCCGACGTGCATCGCGATACGCAACCGGTCGGCCTGATCGCCGCGCACCTGATCGTGGGCACCGCGCTGCTCGCCGCGATGGCTTGCCGCGTACTCTGGCGCGTGACGCATCGTCCGCCCGCCGACCAACTGTCGCCCGCGATGCGCGCCGTGTCCGGCGCAACGCACTTCGGACTCTATGCGCTGCTGATCGCGGTGCCGTTGCTCGGCTGGATCAATGCGTCGTCGCGCGCGTGGGCCGTGACGCTGCTCGGCATCGTGCCGCTGCCCGCGCTGTCGGCGGCCGGATCGGGGTTCGGGCATGCGATGGGCGACGTGCACGGCATCCTCGCGTGGGTGCTGTTCGGCGGCATCTGCGTTCACGTCGCGGCCGCGGTCGCACATCGTTTCATCCTGCGCGACCAGGTCATGCAGCGGATGATGCCCTGGTAATCCCACCGCCGGCATCGTTGCACGTCATCGCGGACAGCAGTCCGCCGATGGCGGATCGCATCTCGCCCGCATCGCCGCTCATCCCGCGATCCACCTGCGCGCCCAACGGAATCGGGCAACGAGACGGTCGCGGCGCCGCGCGAAGCGGCGCGCGATCGACGGCCTGACCGTCCGTGCCGTTCGACCGGGCCGCGTGCCGCGAACGGCATGCGTATCGCCGCACCGCGAACACGACGGCCTGAAGACACACACGTACATGTCGGCTCCTAGTTGCCGGCCTGCGCCGGCATGACGGAGGCCGGCGCAGGCGCGGCGGCCGAAGCCGCCATCCTCGCGCGATCCTGCTCGGCGAGCTTCGCCTGCGCGGCCTGAATGTCCGCCGGATATTCGCCGTCATCCCCCTTCGACGGATCGTACCCGGCCGCTTCCAGACGAATCAGCTCCTCGCGAACCTGGGCACGCGTGAGCGGCGCATTCGATTGCGCGAATGCGGACTGACCGGAGATTGCACCGATCATCATCAGTAGTGCGATATAAGTTTTCATCATCAACTCCTTCAATGTTGCGTGCCGATCAACCTTCGTGAATGTCGAACCCGCCGCGGCGGTCCGCTGCGTCAGCTTCCGAAATACGGCGTGCAAAAGCTCTCGGGGCCGACGCATGCGGCCGGGCGCGGGCGGGTCGGTTGCGCCGCCGGCCTGCCCGCATCGGACGTCCCCGCCGGATCGCCGCCGACCGCGGTTTCGGCCTGATGCCGAGGCAGTTGCCCGGCCTGCTGCTGGAACAGCGGACTTACGTCCGGATACGACGTATCGGTCACGTAGCGCAGCCCGTTGGTTTCGGCGTCGATCAGTTGCTGCCTGACCTGCGCGCGCGTCAGTGCCTGTGCCGACGCAGGCGTCGCGACACTCGCGACGGACATCGCCGCCACCGTGGCGGCCACCAGCCAATGCGTATTCATGCTCCACTCCTTCGGAAGTCAACGAAACGAGGTGCTACACCCGTATGACGACGCGGGGCGTACGTTTATTCCCGGAATGCCGGAGCGCTCGCACCGGACCTTCACCGATCTGTCATTCTTTCGTCAGCCGGCGTAACCTGAGGTAACGCAGGCCCCACCGCGCGTGGGGCAGACTGACGACACCTTGTGGATCGCCCCTCGATCATGTCCGTCGCTTACGACTATGCAGCCGGCCTGCTTCGCACGCTGTACGACCGCCATCTCGACGGCGGCGCCGTGCTCGATACGGCCGCGTTTCCCGACGCCGAGCGATTCGTTCGTGCGTGGCCGGCCATTCGCGCGGAAGCGCTGGCCGTCGCGCGCGACCTGCCGCGCATCCCGCGCTTCCACGAGATCATGCGCGAGCAGCACGACATCTCGGCCAACGATGCGCGCGACTGGCGGATGTTCATCATGCAGGCTTACGGCCAGCCGTTCCCGCGCAACCTGTCGCGCTGCCCGACCGTCGAATCGATCGTCGCGGCGTCGCCGGACGTGCTGTCCGCATCGCTGTCGTTCCTCGCGCCCGGCAAACACATCCCGCCGCATCGCGGGCCGTTCCGCGGCATCCTGCGCGGTTATCTTGTGCTGTCGATGCCGAAGCGCGCGGATGGCACGCCGGCCGCCGTGCTGAAGGTCGACGGCCGCGACTACCGGCTCGACGAAGGCTGCTTCCTGCTGTGGGACGACACCTTCGTGCACGAAGTGTGGAACGACAGTGACGAAGTGCGGATCGTGCTGCTGCTCGATATCCGCCGGCGCGGCATGCCGCGCTTGCTGATGTGGCTGTCGAATGCGGTGATCGGCGTCGTGCGGCTCGGGATCAGGGTGCGGGGGCGGTCGATTCCGGTTTAGCAACCCGCCCGGCGCACGCGCGTTGCGGTCAATCCTCGCACGCAAGCCGCGTCAGCACCTCCGTGAGCGCTTGAATCGCGGGTTGTGCGGCGCGCTGCACCGGGTACACGAGGTAATAGCCCAGACCGTTGCGCACCACCTCCGGAAACGGCGCGATCAGCGCGCCGGCTTCCAGCCGATCCGCCGCCATGCGCGGATCGCCGATCGCGACGCCGTGCCCGTCCGACGCGGCCGTCAATGTCAGCTCGAGCGTATCGAACACGAGCCCGGTGCCCGGGTCGACCTGCGTTGCGCCGACGGCGTCCAGCCAGCATCGCCATTCGTCGGGATTGCTGGCGGGATGCAGCAGTGTCGCGTGCGCGAGATCGGCGATCGACTTCAGCGCCGCGCCCGCCTCGCGCGTACACATCGGCGTGAGGCATTCGTCGAACAGCGGCACGGCCACCATGCCCGCCCAGCTTCCGCTGCCGCGCACGACGATCGCATCGAAACCGGCGTCGGTGAAATCCGGCGTGTCGTCCGCCGACGTGTGAATGCGCAACTCCGTGCGCGGCAACGCATGATTGAGCGCCGACAGCCGCGGCAACAGCCAGCGAATCGCGAACGTGGAGGGCAAGCGCAATGTGAGAGTCGACGCGGCATGCGCATGCGCGCTCGCGTGTTGCGCCAGTTGCGAGAGTACGTCGACGGCCACCGTCAGCAGCGCGCCGCCTTCCGTGGTCAACGTCAATCCCGACGCATGACGGACGAACAACGCACACCGGTAATGCGCTTCCAGTTGCTGCACCTGACGGCTCACCGCACCCTGGGTCCGGCACAGATGCTCGGCCGCGCGGTTGAAGCTGCCGAGTTCGGCGGCGGCGACGAACGCCTGGAATGCCGTCAGCGGCGGCAGCGCACGGGTGAGATCCGCGAGCGGATATGCGCGGGCGGCATACCCGGGTTGCGGATTATTCGTTTGTTCGGTCATCGCTGCATCGCTATCGTGGTTGAACCGGTTCGCGACGGCTGTCGTGGCTGGCTCGTCAACAATCAGCGGAGAAATACCATGGTCTCGTCGTCCGACGCACTATACACGCGGCAGGTCGATACCTACCTCAAAGCGCTCGAGAGCGGCGACGTCGCCGCGATCTGCGCATTGTTCACGCCGGATGCGCAGATATTTTCGCCGTTCCTCGGCTGGATGTCGCCACTGCCCTTCTTCGAAAAAGTCGCGGCGGCCTCCGGACAAAGCCGGATCACGCCGATCGACATCTGCGTCAGCGCCACGGGCGCACGTCGGGCCACCGGCTATTTCGTCTACGACTGGGGACTGAAGGACGGCACCGCGGTGCAATTCGAGTGTGTCGACGTCTTCGAATTCGACGACGACGCGCGCATCGAGCGCATGATCATCGTCTACGACACCTATCCGATCCGCAGTACGGTCGGCGACAAGTACGCATAGCGCAGCGACGGGATCGGGCGCCCCGGCCGTTGCGCGGCGCAGCAACGGCGCCGCGCCGCCGGCCGCACGGCAATGTCGCTGCCGGCCCGATCGATCGCCTACACTACAGACCGTCCCCCCGCACGGCTCCTGCCAGCTACCGCCATGGCACACCTCTTCTTCGCGGCGTCGATCCAGCGCCATATCGACACGCCCGAGCGCGACATCGACGCACGGACGCTCGGCGAAGCGCTTGAAACCGTCTTCGGCGAACAGCCGCGGCTGCGCGGCTATATCGTCGACGACCAGGGCGCGCTGCGAAAGCACCTGTCGGTGTTCATCGACGGCCAGCCGGTACGCGACCGGCAACATCTGTCCGATCCGCTCGGCAACGGCAGCCGCGTGTACGTCGTGCAGGCGCTTTCCGGCGGATAAAGGGACGCATCGCCATCCAAACGAGCGCGCGGCCGCGCCCACAGGAGACATCCGACATGAACGATCGACTGCTCGTCGCGACCCGCAAGGGCCTGTTCGTGCTGCACGCCGACGGCAACGGCGGCTGGGCGCTCGGCGAGCCGCACTTCGTCGGCGAACCGGTCAGCATGGCACTGGCCGACCCGCGCGACGGCACGCTGTATGCGGCGCTCAATCTCGGCCATTTCGGGGTCAAGCTGCACCGCAGGCGTGCCGGTGCCACCGCATGGGAAGAATGTGCGGTCCCCGTCTATCCGCCGCAGCCCGCCGACGAACCGCGCGCCGACGTCAGCGCCCATGCCGGCACCGGCGACGCGCACGACGAAGCGCCCACCCCGCCCCGCCCGCCGTGGACGCTTCAGCAGATCTGGTCGCTCGAAACCGGCGGCGCGGACGAACCGGGCGCATTGTGGGCCGGCACGATACCGGGCGGCCTCTTCCGCTCCGACGACAGCGGCGATTCGTGGGCGCTCAACCGCCCGCTGTGGGATCGCCCGGAGCGCCCCGAGTGGTTCGGCGGCGGCTACGATGCGCCGGGCATCCATTCGGTGATGGTCGATCCGCGCGACAGCCGGCACGTGACGATCGGCATCTCGTGCGGCGGCGTCTGGCAGACCTTTGACGGCGGCGCGACCTGGCGGGTCAGCGCCGACGGCATGGAGGCCGACTACATGCCGCCCGAGCGGCGCGGCGAACCCAACGTGCAGGACCCGCATCGCGTCGTCCAGTGCGCGGCCAACCCCGATGTGCTGTGGACCCAGCATCACTGCGCGATCTTCCGCTCGACCGACGGTGCCGCGCACTGGCAGCGGATCGAAGCGCAGCCGTCGAGCTTCGGCTTCGCGGTCGCCGTGCATCCGGCCGATCCCGACACCGCGTGGTTCGTCCCCGCCGTGAAGGATGCGTGCCGGATTCCGGTGAACGGCCGCTTCGTCGTCACGCGCACGCGCGACGGCGGCCGCAGTTTCGAGAGCCTGTCGAACGGGTTGCCGCCTGCGCCGGCCTACGATCTCGTCTATCGGCACGGGCTCGCGGTGGACGACTCCGGCACGCGTCTCGCGATGGCGTCGACGACGGGCGGGTTATGGACCTCCGCGGACGGCGGCGAAAACTGGCGGCAGGTCTCCGCGCATCTGCCGCCGGTGTATTGCGTGCGCTTCGGATAACGAACGACTCACACGCAGCGCGCGCCGACGGCAAGCGCCCGCCCGTTGCGTTACGTCGGCGGCGCGATCCGCGCGACCGCGTCGCGCGTCTGCACGATTTCCGCTTCGAGCCAGTCGAGAAACCGCCGGACCCGCGGCTCGCGCTCTCGCCCGGGCCGGCACAGCGCGACGAAACGCGCGCCGGCGAGCCGCACCGATGCATCGATCGGCGTCAGCGCGTCGCGTTCGACGTGCTCGGCGGCCAGCACCGAACTGAGCAGCCCGACACCCTGGCCATGCAGCACGGCCTGCAGCGCGTAATGCTCGTCGTCGTAATGGCGGAACACCGCGCGCTCGAGCCATGCGTCGCGGCCGGCCGCACGGCACCACGATGCCCAGTCGACCGACACGGGAAGCGGCGTATCCCAGGTGGTCTCGATCAGCTCGATACGCTCGTTCGCGCGCCCGACGTCGAGGCCGCGCGCCGCATACGCGCCGAAATACTCGTCGATCAGCGCGATCTCGTGCAGCGCTGGAAACGTGCGCGACGTCGCGCGGATCGCGAGATCGACCCGCGCGTCGCGTTCGAGATCGACGAGCGCGTTGCCGGTTTCCACCTTGATGTGCAACTGCGGATCGACGCGCCGGAACCGGCCGAGCCGCGGAATCAGCCACATCGCGGCGAACGCGGGCGTGGTGGTCAGCACCAGCGTGCGCGCATCGGCCGTCGCGGGCCGCAGCACATCGAGCCCGCGGCTCATGCCGAGCAGCGCGTCGTGACACGCACGAAACAGTTGCTCGCCCTCTTCCGTCAACCGCACGCCGCTCGCGCCGCGCTCGAACAGCAGCACGCCGAGCCGGCTTTCGAGCGACTTGATCTGATGCGACACGGCCGCCGGCGTCACGGACAGTTCGTCGGCGGCCGCCTTGAACGTGCCGAGCCGCGCGCACGACTCGAATACACGCAATGCGGTCAGGGGAATTTTCGAGAACACGACGCCTCGCGGGCCGGATCCGGCCGGGTTGAATTCGATTCAATCCGCGTGAGATTAGGTGAATTGAGGCACGCGCGCAACGCGGGTAGCCTTCCGGGACGTCGCGGCACGGCGGCCGCTGCACGCAGCAGCGGCCAACCCACCGCCCAACCATCGACGAACCGACGACCGTCGAACCGGAGAACCAACGTGCAAGGCCTACCGCGCAGGATCACGCAGGCGGTGCTCTACGAAGCGATCGCCATTTCCTGCATCTCGCCCGCGATCGCGGCGCTCTTCAAGCAGGGTCTGGTGTATTCGGGCGCGCTGTCCGCGACGATGTCGGCGATCGCGCTGCTGTGGAACATGATCTTCAACGCGCTGTTCGAGCGCTGGGAAGCGTCGCGCCGGCAACCCGCGCGCACGCTCGCGCGACGGATCCTGCATGCGACCGGTTTCGAGGGCGGGCTCATCTTCATCCTCGTGCCGGTCGTATCGTGGTGGCTCGACATCTCGTGGTTCGACGCGTTCGTCGTCGACATCGGGCTGTTCGCGTTCTTCTTCTGCTACGCGTTCGTGTTCCAGTGGGCGTTCGATCGCGTGTTCGACGTGCCGGCGGCGACGAAGGAATCGTGACGGGGTGTTCGCGGGCCGGCTTCGCGCCGATCGACGCGCAACCCCAAAAGCAACGCGGCCCGCCCGCACGATACGGGAGGGCCGCGTTTCATCACGCCGGCGCGCCGCCTTCGGCGAGCCCGCCGATCACGTCGACGCTCAATGCACGCCGAGATACGCCTTCACCGCCGGCAGGCCCGGCTTGCCGTCGAGCGTCGTCACGCCGGCCAGCCACTTGTCGAGCGCCTGCGGATTCGCCTTCAGCCACTCGGCGGCGGCCTTGTTCGGGTCTTCCTTGTTCATGATCGGCAACATCACGTGGTTCTCGATCGACGTCGTGAACTGCAGGTTCGACACGAACTTCGCGACGTTCGGGCAACGCTGCGCGTAGTCCGGCGGCGTGGCCGTCAGCACCTTCGCCTCGCCGTAGTTCGGGCCGAACACGTCGTCGCCGCCGCTCAGGTAGTCGATCTTCATCTGCACGTTCATCGGATGCGGTTCCCAGCCGAGGAACACGATCCACTGCTTGTCGCGGATCGCGCGGTTCACCTCGACCAGCATCCCGGCCTCGCTCGACTCGACCATCTTGAACTTGCCGAGGCCGAACTGGTTGCCGTCGATCATCTTCTTGATCAGCAGGTTGCCGTCGTTGCCCGGTTCGATCCCGTAGATCTTGCCATTGAGCTTGTCGGCGTACTTCTGGATGTCGGCGAACGACTTCAGGCCGCCCTGGTACACGTAGTCGGGCACCGCGAGCGTATATTTCGCGCCGGTCAGGTTGGGCGTGGCGAGCACCTTGATCGTGCCGGCCTTCGTGAACGGCTGGATGATCGGGTCCATCGTCGGCGACCAGTAGCCGAGGAACACGTCGATCTGCTTGCTCTTGATGCCCGCAAACGTGATCGGCACCGACGCGATCGTCTTGGTCGGCGCGTAGCCGAGCCCCTGCAGCATCGTCGCAGCAAGGCCGGTGGTGGCCGCGATGTCGGTCCAGCCGACGTCCGCGAAGCGCACGTTCTTGCACACGGGCGCGTCAGCCGCATAAACCGCCGACATCGGCGCGGCCATCCCGATCCCGCATACCGCTGCGATCAATTGGCGCTTCATCTGTCTTCTCCTCAAAGTGACGTCGTTTTTCATGGGGGCGGGATCGATGGTTGAAGCCGCGCGCCGCGATCCCGGCGGCGTCGCGGACCGAATGGTTCGCGCGGGTGGCGTCAGCGCCCCGGCAACCGTCGCTCGTAGCTCGGCGCGTGACCGAACTGCGCGCGATACGCCTTGCTGAAGTGACACGGCGAATGGAATCCGCACGTCGTCGTCACGCGCGCGATCGACGCATCCGTCGTGCGCAGCAGGTCGCGCGCGCGTTTCAGCCGCAGCGTCAGGTAATAGTGAGTGGGCGACACGTTCAGGTACACCTTGAACATCCGCTGCAGGTGACGCTGCGACAGCCGCACGAGCCGCGCGAGTTCCTCGAGCGACAGCGGCTCCTCGATGTTCGCTTCCATCAGCCGCACGACCTCGATCAGTTCCGCGCGCGAGAAGCCGACGCGCGCATCGACGGGGATCGGCTGCGTATCGGTCGAGCTGCGGATGCGTTCGAGGATGAACTGCTCGGACACCTGCGCGGCGAGCTGCTGGCCGAAACGCATGCCGACGAGATTCAGCATCAGGTCGAGCGGCGCGGTGCCGCCGGTGCAGGTGAGCCGGTCGCGATCGACGACGAACAGCTCGTCGGCGAACCCCACCTGCGGAAACTCCGCATGCAGCGCGGACAGGTTCTCCCAGTGCACGGTGCAGCGATAGCCGTCGAGCAGGCCACCCGACATCAGCGCATACGCGCCGGTGCAGATGCCGCCCAGCGGCAGCCCGCGTTCGGCGAGCGCCGCGAGCGTGTCGCGCGCGCCGTCGTCGACCACCTCGCGGATGTGAATCCCGCCGCACACGATCATCACGTCGGGCAGGTTCGTGTAGTCGAGCGCCTGGGTCGGCCGCACCGCGATGCCGTTGCTGGCCCGCACGGGGGCGCCGTCGAGCGAATAGATCGACCACTGGTAGTGATCGGCACGCCCGACGTAGTTCGCCATCCGAAGCACTTCGACCGCGCTCGAGAACGCGATCATCGAGAAGTGCGGCAGCGTCAGGAAGCCGAAATGGGCAAGAGACGAAACCGGTGAAACGCGAGCGGCAGGCACGGCGGCAGCGGCGGCGGACGTCACATCGAGCTCCTGGCGAACGGTTGAGCAGGTTGCACGCAGCCAGCCCCGTGGCAAACGCCACGGAAGCCGGTATCGAATCGGAAGAGGCGGCCGGAAGTCGAACCGGCCGCCGGTTGCTTACGCTTGCGCGGGCGCGGCCTTCGCGCGGAACAGCTGCTTCAGGCCCGAGAACAGCGGTGCTTTCGCGGTGCCCGGCGCGCGGCCGAAGCTCTCGGTGATGCGGTCGAGAATGATCGCGAGCAGCACGACCGACAGACCGCTTTCGAAGCCGAGGCCGATGTCGAGGCGCTGGATACTTGCGAGCACGTCGTTGCCGAGGCCGCCCGCGCCGACCATCGATGCGATGATCACCATCGACAGCGCCATCATGATGGTCTGGTTCACGCCCTGCATGATCGACGGCAGCGCGTTCGGGAACTGCACCTTGTACAGCAGCTGCCACGGCGTGCAGCCGAATGCCTGGCCGGCTTCGACGATCTCGCGGTTCACGTGACGGATGCCGAGGCTCGTCAGGCGCACGGCCGGCGGCATCGCGAAGATCACCGTCGACAGGATCCCCGGCACGCGGCCGAGACCGAACAGCATCGCGGCCGGAATCAGGTAGACGAACGCGGGCATCGTCTGCATCAGGTCGAGGATCGGACGCACGATCGCGGCGACCCACTTGCTCTTCGCGGCCCAGATGCCGAGCGGAATGCCGAGCACGAGGCTGATGATCGTCGACGACAGCGTGAGGCCGAGCGTGATGACCGTCTGGTCCCAGAAGCCCGTCGCGAAGATCAGCAGCAGCGACGCGGTGGTGAACAGCGCGAAGCGCCAGCCCACGCGCCACAAGCCGACGCCGATGAAGATCGCCATCATCAGCCACATCGGGATCGCCTGCAGGCTGTGCTCGACGAAGGCGGCGAGCCCCTCGATCGCGCGGCCGATCGCATCGAACGTCGCCGCGTCATGATCGAGCAGGTAGTGAACGGACTGGTCGACCCAGGTACCGAGCGGAATCATTTCAGACATGGGAGCCTCGCGAACGCGTGATGGCCTTCAGGATAAGAGCGCGGTCGACCGAGCCGCAGTAGCAGCCGTCGTCGTCGACGACGGGCAGTGCATTCGGGCTCGCGACGACGCGCGCGACGACATGTTCGAGCGACGCATCGCGCCGGATGCTTTCGATCGGCCGCACCGACGGCGTGTCCTGACCGATCGCCTCGCGCGTGACGAAGCCGCGGATCTTGCGTGCGGCGTCGAGCACGAACGCATATTCGGCACTGCCGTTCAGCGTCGCCGCGACGTTCGCGGCATCGCACTTCGACATGGTCGGCACGGCGCCCGTCTGCATCAGGTCGCCCGCCGTCAGATAGCGGCTCGTGTCGATGCCGTCGAAGAACGCGCGCACGTAGTCGTCGGCCGGGTTCGCGATGATGTCCTGCGGCGTGCCGACCTGCACGAGCCGGCCGCCTTCCATGATCGCGATGCGGTTGCCGATGCGCAGCGCCTCTTCCAGATCGTGCGACACGAACATGATCGTGCGGCGCTGTTCCTTCTGCAGTTGCAGCAGCACGTCCTGCATTTCGCGGCGCTTGAGCGGATCGAGCGCGGAGAACGCCTCGTCCATGATCATCAGCGACGGGTTCACGGCCAGCGCGCGGGCCAGCCCGACGCGCTGCTGCATGCCGCCCGACAGCTCGGACGGCAGCTTGTGCGCGAACGGTGCGAGGCCGACCTGCTCGAGCACTTCCATTGCACGGCGTTCGCGTTCCTTCTTGCCGACGCCCGCGACCTCGAGGCCGAATGCGGCATTCGACACCACGGTGCGATGCGGCATCAGCGCGAACGACTGGAACACCATGCTCATGTCCTTGCGGCGCAGCGCGGTCAGCGCCGAGCGGCGTGCCGACGCGACGTCGAGCCCGTCGATCAGCACCTTGCCGGCGCTCGGATCGACCAGCCGGTTCACGAGGCGGATCAGCGTGGATTTGCCGGAGCCGGACAGGCCCATCAGCACGAATATTTCGCCTTCCTGCACGTCGAACGAAACGTTGTGCACACCGACGACCTGACCGGTACGCTTGAGCACATCGTCTTTCGTTGCGCCGGCGGCGAGCATGTCGAGCGCCTGCTGCGGGTTGCTTCCAAATACCTTGCACAGACCTTCGACTACGACCTTGGGGGCATCCATCGAAACCTTCTCCTCGTGTAGCGGGGACTCACGCGTGTGACTCAACGTGCCTACATAGTTGCCAGAAAAAACCCCGACCTGCCGACGAATTACGACAAACGCTTGCGCAAATACGACACACCCCGCAGGCCCGCCCGGCGGGGCGCGGCGCTCGGCGGCCCCCGATTGCGGCGACGCAATACGCGCACAGCCAGCACCGGCGGGCATCACGGGCGTGACTTGTGCGCAGCAGCGCGACGCGCGAGCGGCGGCGTTTTGCGACAACCCGCAAAAACCGCGCGTCGCTTTGCGACAATTCCACGTCCGATCGGACCGTCTCGCCTGCCCGGCGCCGGCAAAAAGAATGGTCGTACGAAAACAGGCGCCGCGAACGCGCGACAGCCATGCTTCGCGACCCGCCCGCAACCCAGAAAATCCCCCATGGCCATTGTGATACATTCCGGCAAACACGCCGATCGCGACGTCGCCGCGCGCCTTGCGCATGGCGCTGCGCCGGCAGTCCGCGCATGCCGGTTCGCCTGCCGGCCATGCGGAAACAGCCTCGATCGGGCCACGCGACGATCGAAGGACGATAACGAAATGAGAGAGGGAGCAAGGCGATGAATTGGGCTTTTGCCGCAATCGGTTTCATCGTGGGCGGTATCGCCGCATTGTTCGGGGATTTCTCCGCCGCCAACGGCACGCTGCTCGGTGCGGCGGCCGGGTTCTGCATCGGCTACGCGCTGCAGCAACGCAAGCGCACGCACGGCGGTACGACCCCCGACGCGTTCGCGATTTCCGCGACGCCGCAACCCGCTCCCGTGCCGCTCGCCGATCGCGTCGCGCGCCTCGAAGCGACGGTCGACGCGCTCACGCGCGAGCTCGACGTGCTGCGCGGCCAGCTCGCCGGCGCGAAGGCCGGTGCCGCGACGACCGGCAGCGCCGCGCAGGTGCCGTCGACGCCTCCCTCCGCCATCACGCCTGCGCCCGCCGCGATCCCGCCTCGACCATCCGTGCAGCCTGCGGTCGCGAGCGCCGGCGTGCCGTCGTCGACGTCCGCGCCCGCTCCCGCGCCGGCAGTCGCCATGCGGACGAGCGCCGCACCGGCCGCCGCCGGCGCACCGACGAGTGCGCCCGCAACGACCACGCCGCCCGCCCCGCCCGAACCCCGCGAACCCGGTATCGCCGAACGCGCGTTGCGCGCCGCGCGCGACTGGCTGCTCGGCGGCAACACGGTCGTGCGCGTCGGCATCATCGTGCTGTTCTTCGGCGTCGCGTTCCTGCTCAAGTACGCGGCCGACAACGACATGCTGCCGATCGAATTCCGCCTGGCCGGCACGGCGCTCGCCGCGGCCGCGCTGCTCGCGATCGGCTGGCGCGTGCGCGCGCGCCGCGCGGCGTACGGCCTCGTGCTGCAGGGCGGCGGCATCGGCATCCTGTACCTGACGATCTTCGCCGCGACCAAGCTCTACACGCTGCTGCCGGTCGGCGCGGCGTTCCCGCTGATGGTCGCGGTGTGCGCGCTGAGCGCGTTCCTCGCGGTGAAGCAGAACGCGCTGCCGCTCGCGTTCATGGGCAGCGCGGGCGGCTTTCTCGCGCCGGTGCTGCTGTCGACCGGCCACGGTAGCCATGTCGCGCTGTTCAGCTACTACGCACTGCTGAACGCAGGCATCTTCGCGATCGCGTGGTTCAAGGCCTGGCGTCCGCTGAACCTGCTCGGCTTCGTGTTCACGTTCACGATCGGCTCGGCGTGGGGCGTGACGGCGTACCGCCCCGCGCTGTTCGCGACCACCGAGCCGTTCCTGATCCTGTTCTTCCTGATGTATGTCGGCATCGCGCTGCTGTACGCGGTGAAACGCGAGCTGGCGCTGCGCCACTATGTCGACGGCACGCTCGTGTTCGGCACGCCGATCGTCGCGACCGCGCTGCAGGCGTCGCTCGTGAAGGACATGCCGTTCGGGCTAGCATGGAGCGCGGTCGCGCTGTCGGCGTTCTACGTCGCGATCGCCGCCTGGCTCGCGCGGCGCCGCGATCGTCTCGCGCTGCTGTTCGAAGCGATGCTCGCGCTCGCGGTGATCTTCGCGACGCTCGCGGTGCCGCTCGCGTTCTCGGGCCCGACGACCAGTGCCGCGTGGGCGATCGAAGGCGCGGCGATCGTGTGGGTCGGCGTGCGCGAGAAGCGCCTTGCGCCGTTCGGCTTCGGCCTGCTGATGCAGATCGCCGCGGCCGGCGCATTCTTCACGAGCCTGCTCGGCCCGGCCGACACGAACGCGCTGCCGGTGCTCAATAGCGCATACATCGCGATGCTGCTGATCGCGCTCGCCGGGCTGTTCACGGGCTGGTGGCTGCACGGACGCGACGAAGCGCGCGCGTGGCACGCGTGGATGCCGGACGTCGGCGCGGCCGCCGCGGCGTGGGGGCTGCTGTGGTGGGTGAGCGGCGGACTGCACGAGATCCTCGTCTACGCGGGCCGTCACGTCGACCTGCATGCGGACCGGTTCGTCGTCGACGCGACCGCGCTGTTCGCCGCCGGCACCGCGTGGCTCGCGCACGTCGCGCGGCGCAAGCTCGCGTGGCCGATCGCCGAATGGCCGGCGCTCGCGCTGACGCCGGTGCTCGCGCTGCTCGCGTTGCGCGCGTTCGATTCGCACGAGGCGCCGCTGTCGGGCATGGGCGCGTTCGCGTGGCCGATCGCCGTCATCGCATGCTATGCGCTGCTGCTGCGGCAGTCGCGCGGCACGGCGGTCGCCGGTCCGGCAGCGGGCGCGGCGGGCGCGACGGGCACGTCGGCCGTGGCGGCCATCCCCGCCCCCGTGATCGCGCCATTGCACACGCTGATGTTCTGGACGTTGTGCGGGCTGTTCTCGCTCGAGGGCTTCTGGCGCCTGCGTGCGTTCGTCCCCGAAGGCGCGTGGAGCTGGAGCGCGTGGGCCTACGGTTTCGGCGCGCTGCTTCTGCTGGTGTCGGGCCCCGGCTCGCGCCTGCGCTGGCCGGTCGCCGCGTTTCCGCGCGCGTATCAGGTATGGGGTGCCGCGCCGCTCGCCGCGCTGCTGTGGCTGTGGAGCATCGCCAGCGTGACGAGCGACGGCGATGCGTCGCCGCTGTTCTGGCTGCCGCTGCTCAATCCGCTCGACGTCGCGCAACTGCTGATCTTCGTCGCGTTCGCCACCTGGCTGCGCCGCCTGAAGACGCTCGGGGTCACGTGGCATCCGCTGGCGGCCGACCTCGCCGCGCTCGCGACCGTGTTCCTGTGGTTCAACGCGCTGCTGCTGCGCACGCTGCATCAGCGTTTCCACCTGGCCTACGACATCGACACCGTGCTGTCGTCGTTCGGCATCCAGCAGGTGTTCATGGTCGGCTGGAGCCTGTTCGCGTTCGCCGGCATGTGGCTGACGCGCCGCAACGGCATCGCGCGCGTGTGCGCGCTGGCGTCGCTGCCGCTGATCGTCGTGATGTGGGCCTGGACCTTCTACGCGAACTTCACGCAGGACGGCGGCAGCTGGGCGCGCATTCCTCTGCTCAATCCGCTCGACCTCGTGCTGGTGGTGGTCTATGCGCTCGCCGCGTCGTGGTTCGTGCGCGCACGCACGCTCGGCTGGCCGTTCGACAACTATCGCGTCGAACTGCTCGGCGCGGCCGGCGCAACGGCCTTCCTGTGGCTGAACGCGATCCTGCTGCGCACGCTGCATCACTGGACCGGCGTGCCGTACGCATTCGACGCGATGGCGGAATCGACGCTCGTGCAGGCGTCGGTCTCCGTGTACTGGACGCTCTGCGCGCTCGCGACGATGATCTGGGCCACACGCCGCGGCTTGCGTCCGCTGTGGTTCGTCGGCGCCGCCCTCCTCGCGCTCACGGTGATCAAGCTGTTCCTGTTCGACCTGTCGCACGTCACCGGCATCGAACGCATCGTGTCGTTCATCGGCATCGGCATCCTGCTGCTGTTGATCGGCTATTTCTCGCCGCTGCCGCCGAAGGCCGCGGCCCAACCGGGCGACACCCAACCATGAAACGACTCGCAGCCCTGCTCGGCCTGAGCCTGCTGACGTCGTTCGCGACGGCCGACGGCGCACCCGGCGCGGAACGCGTCGCCCGACGCTTCTCGCTCGATCTCGACGGCAGCGCCGCGTATTACCAGCTCACCGTGCCGCAGGCCGTCTATGCGGCCAGCCGGCGCGACGATCTCGGCGACGTGCGCGTGTTCAACGGCGCCGGCGAGCCCGTGCCGTATTCGCTCGATGCGCCTGCGGCGGCCGCCGTGCCGCCGGCGCGCACGCCGGTACACTGGTTCCCGCTGCCGCCCGTGCGCGCCGACGACGGTCGCGCGCCGCTCGGCGTGTCGGTCGCGCCGGACGGCTCGCTGCGCGCGGCCGTCACCGCACCGGCTCGCGCGAAGCATGCGGCCGATCTCGTCGACCTGTCGCATGCGGACGGCGAGGTCGACGTGCTGCTCGTGCATGTGAGCGACGACAGCTACCAGGGCCGTGTCGCCGTCGAAGCGAGCGACGACCTGCGCAGCTGGCGCTCGCTCGGCAGCACGCAACTGCTGAAGGTCGGCCGCGGCGGCGACCTGCTGGTGCAGGAACGCATCGCGCTCGAGGGCGTGGGACCGCGCTACCTGCGGCTCGACTGGCTCGACGGCGCGCCCGCGATCGGATCGATCGAGATCGAAACGCAACCGCACGATGCGCGCACGACGGACTCCGCTGCCGTGCCGCGTCAATGGCGCGAAGCGGTACACGTGCGGGCCGGCAGCGCGCCCGGCGAGTATCTGTTCGATACCGACGGCGCCTATCCGGTCGACCGCGTGCGCATCGACCTGCCGCAACCGAATACGGTTGCGCGCGCAACGCTGCAGAGTCGCCCCGACGCGCAGGCGCCGTGGCGCGAGGTCGCCGGCGCCGTGCTGTTCCGGCTGCAGGGCAAGGGCGGCGAGCAGCGCAACCCGCCGCTGGCGTTTGCGTCGAATCCCGATCGCGCGTGGCGAATCGTCGTCGACATGCGCAACGGCGGGCTCGGCGGCGGCCAGCCGGCCGTCGCGGTCGGCTGGCATCCGGCCGCCCTGACCTTCGTCGCGCGCGGCACGCCGCCGTTCACGCTCGGTGTCGGCAATGCGTCGCTGCCGTCGTCGGCCGTGAGCCGCGATGCGCTGCTGGTCGGAATGGCGCCGGAGGTGCGGCCCGCGCGCGTCGGTGCGGCGCTGCCGGCGTCGGCGGTCCCGCCCGGGCCCGCAGCCGATACGGATGCGGCCCGCCGTTACGTGCTGTGGGGTGCGCTGGTCGTCGCGGTCGGCGTGCTCGGCACGATCGCATGGCGCCTCGCACGCGGCGGCGGCGACACGCCTGCTCGCGACGAGTAGGACCACGCCGGCACGCCGGTACACCGAATCAGGCCGGTGCCGCGCGCACCGTTTGCACCGTTTGCACCGTTTGCACCGTTTGCACCGTTCGCACCGCGACGCGGCCGTGCGGACGCGGACGCCACGGCGACGAGCGGCAGCTGGCCGCGCCGGCCGCCCCCATCGCCGGCGAGCGCGTACCGCGACGCGCACGCCAGTCGGCCCGGATCGCCGCGATCGCGCGAAGCGCCCATGATTGCGCCATCACGACAGGCCGCACGCCCCGCCGCGATGCCGGCGACATGCGACGCGCGACGCATGCGACGGGACGCCTGCACAGGATCGCGCTGTCATAGCGCTTGCCGGCGAAGCGCACGATATCGACGACGTCGAAGCCCTGGGCCCGGTAGAACGCCAGCAGATGCGACGCGGGATGCGGCGTATCGAGCGCGAGCAGCGAATAACCGCGCAACGCGGCCCACTGCCCGGCAAACGCGAGCAACGTCGCACCGATCCCGCCGCCTTGCCAGCCGGGATCGACGGCCACCTGGCGCACGCTCGCGACGCCGTCGCGACGGTACAGCGAACACGGCGACGCCGGATCGGTGGCGTAGAGCGTCATCGTGCCGACGACGCGAGAGCCGGACACCGCGACATGACATTCGCCCGCTTCCGCGCGGCGACGCGTGACCTCCTCGGCCTGGTCGACACACGTACAGTTGAGCCCCATCGCGCCGAGTCGCGCGAACGCACGGTGCAGCAGCGCGGTGAGCTGCGTGTAGCTGTCGACTGCCGGATCGAAGCGCCGCACGACGACCCGGTCGGCGCGCACGGCAGGCGGCGCGGCGGGTGAACGTTCGGCGATCGTGTTCCGGGATATCGACATGGCAGCGCTCCGTGGTCAGGATGACCGAAGTCTAGGAGCGCGCCGCGAGGCGTCGCAAGAAAAAATGTCGTAAAAAAGACGAGAATTCGAAGCGAGGCGATGGCGCGACGGTGTGCATATTCATGCGTTCGGCGCCTTCGGACCCGTGGTCGAACACACCGATCGTTGTGCCTGCAAGCAATGCGTGAGACGCACTTCGTCGCCGACACCATGCCGCGCGATTCCGGACTCGCGATGCCCCGCGCGAGCGCCCCGCATCGTCGTTGACACACCCGGCGACGCGCTCCAGACTCGCTGATCCTCCACCTCACCGCGAGCGCCCATGGTCACCTGCTTCCTTCGCTACGTCATCGATCCGTACAAACTCGAGCAGTTCGAAACCTACGGCAAGATGTGGATTCCGCTCGTCGAGCAATTCGGCGGCACGCACCACGGCTACTTCCTGCCTTCCGAGGGCGCCAGCAACATCGCGCTCGCGATGTTCTCGTTCCCGAGTCTCGCCGAGTACGAGCGCTATCGCGAACGCTCGAAGGCCGATCCCGCGTGCCAGGCCGCGTTCCGGTATGCAGAGGAAACGCGCTGCATCGTCAGCTACGAGCGCAGCTTCTTCCGGCCGGTGTTCGAGTAACCCCGCGCATCGCGCCCCCTTTCCGGCGCCGGACGAAAAAAAGCCCCGCCTGCATCCGCGCGGCGGGGCCAACCCATGTCAGTAGAGACATCATGGAGGAGACGGGCCCATCTTATCGAGCGCGGCTCGCCGTCCCAACCAAGCATTTCTGCTATCCATCTGCGTCGCCGCGCGCACGCGCGCCCCGCGTGCCTGGCATATCGATAGAACGAAAAGTCGTTTTCAGAGTGGCGGCGGGGTCGTTACCATCTGGTTTTAAGCCTGTGCTTAGCCGGGCAAGCCATCCCCAAGGAGCGCCCTTTGACTGCATTCGATCAACACCGCCGCCCGTTCGTGGTCGGCATCGGCGGCACCACCCGGGCCGCGTCGTCGACCGAGCGCGCACTGTCGTTCGCGCTGCGCGGCGCGCAAGCCGCCGGCGCACGCACGCGCCTGTTCGACGGCCCGTTCCTGCATACGCTGCCGCACTACGCCCCCGAACACAAGACGCTGACCGACGCGCAGCGAGAACTGATCGACACCGTGCGCGAAGCCGACGCGATCATCATCGCGACGCCCGGCTATCACGGCGGCGTGTCCGGCCTCGTGAAGAACGCGCTCGACACGCTCGAGGAACTGCGCGCCGACGAGCGCCCGTACCTCGACGGCCGCGCGGTCGGCCTGATCGTCACGGCCTACGGCTGGCAAGCCGCCGGCACCGTGCTGACGTCGCTGCGGTCGATCGTCCACGCGCTGCGCGGCTGGCCGACCCCGTTCGGCGCCACCGTAAACACGCTCGAAACGCGCTTCGAAAGCGCCGACAGCTGCTCGGATCCGAAGGTCGTCGCACAGCTCGAGACCGTCGGCTCGCAGGCAGCCGAATTCGCGCTCGCGTTCGCATCGCATCGCGCGGCCACGCATGCCGCATCGGTCGACGCGCTCGCGCCCGTGCTGAAGATCGCCAACCAGTAATCCCCGCCACCCCGCAGCCCGCGCCCGGCCGACGACGTTCGCCGCGCGCGGGCTGCGCGCATCCGGCCGTCCGGCGCGCATCGCAGCGCTGCCGCCTGCTTCATGCCGGCGCCCCACCCCGATAACGATCCGGCCCGCCACGTGATTTGCATTGGCCGAAAGATTGGTTCACGCGGGCCGCGGGTTTTCGTACGCTGAAAGCCCGAACCTTCCATGCGCACGCCATGAACCGCACGATCCGTTACAAGGGCTACGAAGTCGCCCCCGCCGCCGCCCGGCTGCCGAACGGGCTGTTCGCCGCGAACCTGACGATCGAGAAGGCAAGCGGCGGCCCGTCGCCGCGCGCCGTATCGTTCGACGCAATCGATTTCTTCTTCGAAGAGGAACACGCGCTCGCGTATGCGTCCCGCTGGGGACGCCTCTGGGTCGATACACAGGCCTGAGCGCGGCACCCGGCAGCGCAGGGCTGCTCGAAAATGCGCGATTACGGAAGCTATGCAAGAATCTTTCGTCTCGTAATCGCATAACAACAGCCATGTCCGACACGCTGCAGGAAGACCATGCAGCGGCAGATCACGCCATGCGCAACTGGACTTTCGAACGTCAAGGTCCGGTCAGGATCGGTTCCGATGCGCACAGGCAAATGTTCTGCCGCATGCTGCTCGATACGCACAACCCGTACAAACCGGCCGTCATCGACTGGCCGCCGCTCAAGCCCGACGAACTCAAGCGGCTCACGTCGCTGCCGATCTGGGACATCGCCGTGCAGACCGAAGGCCGCGCGTCGATCCGCGTCGCCACCTTCGCCGCAACCGTCGGCGATCCGCTGCTGCGCCGGGCGCTCGAGATGGACGGCGCCGAGGAGGCTCGGCACAAGGTCGTGCTGTCGAAGCTGGTCCAGGCATACGGCATCAAGCTCGCCCCCGAACCGGCCTATCCGGCACCGAAGGACCCCGAGTGGTCGTGGATGGTGACCGGCTTCAGCGAATGCATCGACAGCTTCTTCGCGTTCGGCCTGTTCCGCTCCGCGCAGCGCTCCGGCTATTTCCCGCCCGAACTCGTCGACACCTTCGAGCCCGTGATCCAGGAGGAAGGCCGGCACATCCTGTTCTTCGTGAACTGGTATGCGTGGTACTGGCGGAGTTTGCCGTGGTGGCGCCGGCCGTGGTTCTTCGCGCGGGTGGCGGCCGTGTGGGCATTCCTGATCCGGGAACGTATCGGCATCGCGCGCGGGATCGATGCGGACGGCGTCGCGCACGACGCGAACTTTCCGGCGACGAGCACCGCCGACATCGGCGATGCGCTGAATCCGCGCGAACTGATCGAACTGTGCGTCAGCGAGAACGACCGGCGCATGGCCGGGTACGACAAACGGCTGCTGCGCCCGATGTTCGTGCCGCGCATGGCGCGCCTCGCGCTGCGATTCATGCGGAAATAAGGCTGCGGCGGCGGGTTGCCGGCGGTGCAGGCCGGCCGCCGGCGCATTGTCCGGGACGATGTACTGCGCCGCCCGGACCGGGTGGCAGAACCGGGGCGCGTTGCCGCGGCTGCCATCCTCATCGCGGTTCCCCCTTCCGGACGAGAACGAACCACACCCCGGCTCGCATCCGGCGATTTGGGCGCGGCATCACGCCAGCCAACGGACACCCATCAGCCTGACGGTGCTCATCCGACGCGCTTGCGTATCGTCTTTCTCTCCCGCGGAATGCCCCCTTGCCAGCACGGTCGAGTCACCGTGAAGCAGATCCGGGTTTCCTGCTCGCGGCTCCCCGTTGCTCCCCTTCGTTCGCGTCTTCAGCCGTCATCGTGGACGCCCCGCCACATCATCGCAACGACTCCGGTTGCAAAACTGGCCGGCGCGGGCGATCTGGCACCTCGTCTCCCCTGCCCCAACCCGTCATATGAAGTACGTCAATTGAACAGATTCCGAACTGGAATCCCAATCGCCGTACCAATGCACCTGTAGCACTTTTTTACAACTTTGTGAAACCGGCGCCGGGGAAGGCCCGCCCCACGGGCGCGCGCGGCCGATGAGATGCGCAAACCAGCATAATCAGACAATCCGTGGCTCATGTTTTTTTGATTTACCAGCAAACCAATAAATACAATTAAAAATTCACATCAAATCTCGTATTAATAAATTAACAAGAGCCTAGAATGCATACGATCCAGCGTCCCGTCTGACATTACAACTCAGAAAAGCAAACGTTTGCCGCAAACGTTTGTCGTTTCATTTGTCTTACTTTTTTGGTTAACCAATGTGCGGCACCACACACAAAACCACGTCACTACCTTGATTTTTATGGCTTTTTTCATCCATCACCGCATCCGAACGCGACCTTCACTCCACCTTCCAGTCATTTTCAACTTTCTTACACACCAACATCTCAAAACACGATCTATTAACCATCTTTTAACTTCCAAAACCTTCGATTTATCACTGTTTGTCAATCTCAAAATATCGCCTCAAATAAACTCCGCCCATCAATTTTAAGATTCGCGCGAGCGCACGGCAGATTCCTCTAACGAAAGAGACCGGTGTGTGGCGTGCTTATTTGGAGGTAGTAGGACATGAACCGCACGTACCGCTCGATCTGGAACGAAGCTCTTGGCGCCTGGGTCGCGGCATCCGAACACGATTCGGCACGGGGCAAGCCGAACAAGTCGGCCGTCGTGAAGGCCGTGGCAACCGTTGCGCTCGTCGCGGGGGCGACCGTCGGCAACGTCGCGCACGCACAGTACTCCGCAGGCGGCGCAGGCGGCTCGGTCATAGCCTCGGGCGCCCAGGCGATCGCCATCGGCGGCAACTCGGGCAGTACGACCACGGCCAGCGGCGCAACGTCGATCGCGATCGGCGCGAACGCGACCGCATCGGGCAGCTATTCACAGGCGTTCGGCCAGCGTTCCGTAGCCACCGGGTCAAGCGCGATCGGCATCGGCTCCGGCTCGACCGCGCTCAATACCGGCGCCACTGCGGTCGGCAACGACGCGACGGCATCGGGCACCAGCTCAATCGCGCTCGGCGGCGGCAACAGCTCGGGCACGGGCGGCGCCATCGCTGCGGGCACCAACGCAATCGCGATCGGCCGGTTCTCGAACGTCAACGCCGCGACGACGTCGGGCATTGCGATCGGCGCGAATGCGACCGTCACGTCGACTGGTACCAATGGCACCGCGCTCGGTTCGGGCGCCACCGCTGCCGGCTCCGGCGCATCCGCCATCGGCAATGGCGCAACGGCAACGGGCGCCAATGCGATCGCGCTCGGCGGCACGGCCAACTACGCATCCAGCGTCGCGATCGGTGCCGGCAGCGTGACCGGCGCGGCAGCGCCGACGGGAACGGGTTATCTGACGGGCAGCGCCGCGCCGACATCGGAAGTGTCGGTCGGCAGCGCGACGGCCCTGCGTCGCATCACGAACGTCGCCGACGGCTCGGCACCGCAGGACGCGGTCACGGTGGCCCAGCTCAGCACCGGAATGAGCACGACGACGAGCGCGATCAGCAGCCTGTCGACGTCGGCGTCGACGGGACTCTCGTCGGCTAACAGCTCGATCAGCTCGCTGTCCACCTCGACTTCGACGGGCATCAACTCGCTGTCCACCGGCCTGAGCTCGACCAACAGCTCGGTCGCGTCGCTGTCGACCTCCACGTCGACCGGACTCTCGTCGGCTAACAGCTCAATCGGCTCGCTTTCCACTTCGACCTCGACGGGCATCAATTCGCTGTCCACGGGCCTGAGCTCGACCAACAGCTCGGTTACGTCGCTGTCGTCGTCCACGTCGACCGGTCTGTCGTCGGCTAACAGTTCGATCGGCTCGTTGTCCACCTCGACCTCGACGGGGATCAACTCGCTGTCCACGGGCCTGAGCTCAACCAACAGCTCGGTCGCGTCGCTGTCGACTTCCACGTCGACCGGTCTGTCGTCGGCTAACAGCTCGATCAGCTCGCTGTCCACCTCGACCTCGACGGGCATCAACTCGCTGTCGACGGGTCTCAGCTCGACCAATAGCTCGGTTACGTCGCTTTCGTCGTCCACGTCGACCGGCCTGTCGTCGGCTAACAGCTCGATCAGCTCGCTGTCCACCTCGACTTCGACCGGCATCAACTCGCTGTCCACGGGCCTGAGCTCGACCAATAGCTCGGTTACGTCGCTTTCGTCGTCCACGTCGACCGGCCTGTCGTCGGCTAACAGCTCGATCAGTTCGCTGTCCACC
>NZ_CAJPHA010000020.1:0-168410 GCF_905339895.1 Burkholderia sp. BCC1988 | reverse complement strand
GGGCTACAAAGGCTGGAGCAGCCCGCGCTGATCGCGCGACGCGACCCGCGATTCCTGGCGATCCCGGTCGGTGCCGCGCGCGGACACCGGCCCTGCCCGTCCGTTCACCCCAACCGCCGCACCGCCGCGCGACACGCCGAGGCACATGGTCTCGACACAACGACGACGCTCCCCCGCCGGGCCGTATTCGGCGAAGCGCTGACCGACTTCATCCGTGATGACGCGCGGCATTGGCGCAGCGTCGCCGGCGGTTCATGCTGGAACGTGGCGCGCGGCTCGGCGTGCCGTCCGCCTTCGCCGGCATGGTCAGCCGCGCTGATTCGGCGGCACGGGAAACACCAGGCAGAGCATGCTCGCCGCCCGGTCACGCACCACGCTTCCCGCCGTTACCGCGCGCCTGCAGCAGTTGCAGGCTCTCGTCGACACTCAGTTCGGACATCGCATCGTCGCGCAGCGTATCGTCGGTCGCGCGGCGCAGCGCATGCAACGCGTGCTCCTTGAGCCGCACGATCGCGAACTGCAGCCCGCGTGCCGCGCATTCGGCGGCGAACGTGCGCAACGACTCGATCGTCGTGCCGTCGACGTCCGGCGTTTCCTCGAGACTCAGCATCACGGTATGCGTGTCGGGCGCGGCCTTCATCAGCGCGCGCACGCGATTGAGCATCCGATCGGCGTTCGCGAAAAACAGCTGCGCCTCGGGCCGCACGATCAGCACACCGGGGACCGGCTTCGCATCGGCGTGATTCGCGACGTCGACGAAATCGTGGCCGTCGCGCAGCCGGCCGAGTACGCTCACGTTCGGCTCCGACAACTTGCGCAGCGTCAGCAGCAGGTTCACGCCGATGGCCGCGAGCAGCCCGTGCAGCACGCCGAGCACGAGCACCGCGAGCAGCGCGGCGATCACGACGAGCCGGTCGCGATGCCAGACCCAATACGGGCGGAACACCGACGGATGCAGCGAGTGGCTGACCGCGAAGATCACGATCGCCGCGAGCACGGGCTCCGGCGTGCGCGCGAGTTGCGGCAGCAGCAGCCACACGATCAGCGCGACCACGCCGGCCGCCCACAAGCCAGCGAAACGCGACTGCGCGCCGGCCGCCTCGTTCGCGGACGTCGCCGAATAGCCCGCGCCGACCGGCATTCCGTGCAGCAGCCCCGACACGAGATTCGCGCAGCCGATCGCGACCAGGTCGCGGTTCGCCGACACGCTGTCGCCGTGCTTCAGCGCGAAGTTGCGAATCGATCCGTACGACTCCGCATACAGGATCAGCATCAGCGCGAAGGCGAGCTCGACCGTCTGCATCCATGCGTTCCGGTCGAGATGCGGCAGCCCGAATTCGAGATGCCGGAAATCGATGTGTCCGACGATCGCGATCCCGTAATGCTGCCAGTCGAGCACATAGCCGGCCGCGATCGACAGCACGATCACGACGAGCGTCGCGGGCACGCGCGAGCGCCGCCCGAGCACGAACAGCAGCGCGAGCGCGGTCGCGCCGAGCGCGACGCTCGCGAGGTTTGCACGCGGTGCACCGGTGACGAGGTCGAGTGCGACGCGCGGCGCATCGCTGTGCTGCACGGAGATCGCGAGAATCTTCGGCAGCTGCTTGATCACGATCGTCAGCGCCAGGCCGAACGTGAAACCGCGCAGGACCGGTCGCGCGACGAAATCCGACATGCCCCCGAGCCGCGCGACGCCAGCCAGGATGAACAGCACGCCGGTCATCGCGACGAGCGCGGCCGCGAGCGCGAGCTGCGCGGCAAGCGCCATCCCCGACTCGGCCAGCACGGTCGCGGCGAGCACGGCCGCTGACGACGACGTCGACGACACGATCGCAAAGCGACTGCTGCCGGCCAGCGCATAGACGACGAGCCCCGACAGCAGCGCGATCAGACCGGCCTGCGGCGGCAGGTTGGCGAGACCCGCGTACGCGACCGCCTCGGGAATCAGCAACCCGGCGATCGACAGGCCGGCCAGCGCATCGAGGCCGATGCGCTGCGTGGGCGGCGGTGGCGCCGCATCGAGTGCAGCAAAATGCTCGGGATGCTGCAAGCCGGCATCCGGACGGGTCGGGGCGGTCGTCATGAGGCAGTAGGCGCCGGGTGCGGGTCAGGGTTTGACGGCGATGACACCCGACCAGCCGGGCAGATAGCGCGCGTCCTGCTCGTGTGCGCGGCGCAGCGAGATGTCGAGCGCCTTCGCGAAGTTCTTGCGGATCTGGTCGAGCGTCACGTGCTGGCGCAGGTAGTCGGCCCACAGGAATTCGCTGAACGGCGTCGCATCCTTCGCGTAGCCGCCGGCCGTGCGCAACTCGCCCGCGAGGCTTCGGTACGGATCGTCCTCGAGCCCCGTCAGCGCCTTCGGCAGTTGTGCGTAGTCGCGACGCGAGCCGTCCACGCCGAACGGATGCACCCACTGGTTGTGTTCCATCATCCGCCAGAAGATCGTGTCGTCGAGCCAGGACAGATCCTTCAGCAGCATCGCGTTCACGCGCGCCTCCCCTTCCTCGATCAGCGCCAGGCCGAGATGGTGATGGTCGGTGATGTAGTGCAGCCCGCCCGGGCCGAGGACGGCCGGAAACCAGTGCGAGTCGATCGCGGCCTTGCGCGCGCGCTTGCCGAGCGCCTTCCAGTGCTTGCGCTTCGCTTTCACTTCACGATAGCCGACCGTCATTTGCGTCGGACGCAGTGCGTCGAGCCGGACGGGAATGAGATGAACGTCGTTGCCGAGTGCCATGGTCGTACCCCATGTTACGAATTTCCGGCAACGATACTCCTGATCGTGCGAGCCGTTAATACGTCGCGACCTCGATGCGCGTGCGCTTGACCATCCCTGACATCCGGTCGCGTCCGCACGCGACGCTATGTACGCAGGTCGTCGCGCTCGAGACGATGGCGAACGTAAGGAATGCCATCGTGAACGACGCTCACGCGCCGCATCCCGAGCTTGCGCGCGACGTTCAGCGAACCCGAATTCGCCTCCGCGATATCGGCGATCACGCGCGGCAGCCGCACGGTGTCGAACGCGTGACGCACGACGGCCGCGGCGGCCTCGCACGCGATGCCGCGCCCCCACGCCGCGCGCACGAGCCGCCAGCCGATCTCGACGTCGCGCGCGCCGCCCGCATAATCGGGAATCAGCAGGATCCAGCCGATGAACGCGTCGGGCGCGGCCTTCTCGAAGATCGACCAGTAACCGAGGCCCGGCGGATAGGCGCGCGTGATCCGGTGCGTGACGAAGCGGCGATGTTCGTCGGGGTCGTGCCACGGCCCCGCGATGTAGCGCGTGACCTCCGGATCGCGATCCATCGCGATGCTCGCGTCGAGGTCGGCCAGCACGCGCGGGCGCAGCCACAGCCGCGCGGTCTCCAGGGCGGGCAGCGCGGCAACGGACGGTTCGGTCATCGGGGCTCCTGATTCGGTGGCGATGCGCATCGCGTGCATTACGTATCTGATACAAAAAAACCTTCCGGAATGATACAGACGACTGTCGCTCGTCACGCACACGCTCATTTCCGTTTTCTCAACAGTTCATTTCGTAGGGATTATTCCCGATGCGCGGTTATCGCGCCCCACATCGCACGGCGCGGCGGCCTACACTCGATCCATGCCCCCGCGCCGCGCGCCAGCCGGGCCGGCATCCGCCGGCAGAGTGTGCGCACAAGCCAACGAGGAGACCTCGGACATGAGCTGGACCCGCGAACAACGCAACGTCACGATCGCCGCCTACCTGGGCTGGACACTCGACGCGTTCGATTTTTTCCTGATGGTCTTCGTGCTGAAGGACATCGCCGCCGAATTCGCGTCGACGATTCCCGCCGTCGCGTTTGCGCTTACGCTCACGCTCGCGATGCGCCCGATCGGCGCGCTGATCTTCGGGCGGCTCGCCGATCGTTTCGGCCGCCGTCCGACGCTGATGGTCAACATCGCGTGCTATTCGCTGCTCGAGCTCGCGTCGGGCTTCGCGCCGAGCCTCACCGCGCTGCTCGTGCTGCGCGCGCTGTTCGGCATCGCGATGG
Organism: Burkholderia sp. BCC1988; assembly: GCF_905339895.1. Classification (NCBI taxonomy): domain Bacteria; kingdom Pseudomonadati; phylum Pseudomonadota; class Betaproteobacteria; order Burkholderiales; family Burkholderiaceae; genus Burkholderia; species Burkholderia sp. BCC1988. The sequence goes on along the minus strand of NZ_CAJPHA010000020.1, from coordinate 164,394 downwards.
GCGGCGAATGGGGCGTCGGCTCCGCGCTGACGATGGAAACCGTGCCGACCCACGCGCGCGGCTTCGTGTCGGGCTTGCTGCAGGCCGGTTATCCGAGCGGCTACCTGCTCGCGTCCGTCGTGTTCGGCCTGCTCTACCAGACCATCGGCTGGCGCGGGATGTTCATGGTCGGCGTGCTGCCTGCGCTGCTCGTGCTGTACGTGCGCACGCACGTGCCCGAATCGCCGGCCTGGAAGCAGATGGAAAAGCGCCCGCGCCCGAGCCTCGGCGCCACGCTGCAGCAGAACTGGAAGCTCACAATCTACGCAATCGTGCTGATGACAGCGTTCAACTTCTTCTCGCACGGCACGCAGGATCTCTACCCGACCTTCCTGCGCGAACAGCATCACTTCGATCCGCACACCGTGTCGTGGATCACGATCGTGCTGAACATCGGTGCGATCGTCGGCGGCCTGTCGTTCGGCGCGATCTCGGAGCGGATCGGCCGCCGCCGCGCGATCTTCATCGCCGCGCTGATCGCGCTGCCGGTGCTGCCGCTGTGGGCGTTCTCGAGCGGCCAGCTCGCGCTCGCCGCTGGCGCGTTCCTGATGCAGATCTCGGTACAGGGTGCGTGGGGCGTGATCCCCGTCCACCTGAACGAGATCTCGCCCGACGAGATCCGCGCGACCTTCCCCGGCGTCGTCTACCAGCTCGGCAACCTGCTCGCGTCGGGCAACGCGACGATGCAGGCATCGCTCGCGGTCTCCCAGGGCAACAACTACAGTTTCGCGCTGGCGCTCGTGGCCGGCATCGTCGCCGTCGTGATCGCCGTGCTGATCCTGTTCAGCCGCGAACGGCGCGGCATCGACATGACGCAATCGGTCAATACGCGTACCACCGCCGGCTGAAGCCGCGCATTGCCGCGACGCACCATCGCGCGTGCCCCGTCCCGCCTGGGCCGCGCGACATACTTTCCGCATCCGCACATCGAACTAGAGGAATTTGTCCAGATTCCGCGCTTGCCCGCGCCGCACGCGTTTTTTTATCTTAATAAAAACGGCTGTTTGAATCAGATAATCAAATCACCTGTTCGCGGCCGGGCAACCGGCATTGGGAGGCGGGACATGGCAGTCAGTCAGGAGGGGCGAGCGTCCGCGGGGCGACCGTCCGGGACGCGGTCATCCGGCAATCGGCAGACCGGCGGGACGAAGGCGCGCATTCTCGATGCGGCCGAGGACCTGTTCATCGAACATGGCTTCGAAGCGATGTCGATGCGGCAGATCACGTCGCGCGCGACGGTGAACCTCGCCGCGGTCAACTACCACTTCGGCAGCAAGGAAGCGCTGATCCACGCGATGCTGTCGCGTCGGCTCGACCAGCTCAACCTGGAACGCCTCGGCATCCTCGACCGCTTCGATGCGCAGCTCGGTGCGCACATCACCTGCGAGCACGTACTCGGCGCGATGTTCATTCCCGCGCTGAAGGCGTCGCGCGACCCCGAGCGCGGCGGCCCCGCATTCCTGCGGCTGATCGGCCGCGCGTACACCGATCCGTCGCCGTTCGTACGCAACTTCCTGACCGCGCACTACGCGAGCGTCGCCGGCCGCTTCTTCGATGCGTTCCAGCGCGCGCTGCCGCATCTGCCGCGCACCGAGCTCGGCTGGCGGCTGCACTTCGCGATCGGCGCGCTGTCCGGCGCGCTGGCCGGCGCCGAAACCGAAAGCCTGATCGACGAATTCTCGCAAGGCCGCACGATGAACGACGTGCAGATGATCGCGCGGCTGTCCTCGCTGATCGTCGCCGCGCTGAAGGCACCGATGCCCGACAGCGCGCAGTTGTCGATCTTCGCGGCCGTGCTCGACGATGCGGGTGCGAGCGAAGCGTTCGGGCTGTCGTCGAGCACGGCTGCTGCCGATACGGCGACGGCGCCTTCGGCGAGCTGATCGCACCAGGCCGCGCAGGCGGCGTTTCACGATTTGGGCGGCCCGGGCCGGCGTTGATGCGCCGGCCCGGGCCGAACGAATGTCATGCGGCGGGAGCCAAGGCAGGCTTGCTTTCGTCGACGAAAAGCATGGGTACGAGTAAGCGCTGGAGTGCTGACTCTCACTGACTGCGAAGCATGGGGCGGGAGTAAGCGCTGAAGTGCTGACTCTCACCGACCGCGAAGCATGGGGTACGAGTAAGCGCTAAAGCGCTAACTCTCACCGACCGCGAAGCATGGGGTACGAGTAAGCGCTAAAGCGCTAACTCGTACCGACACCGGAGACACATCATGGCCTCATTCGCAGCAACCGCAGCGGCCCAGCTCCCGCCGAACAGCGACGGCATCTGGTACGCGTCGTATCCGCCCGGCGTGCCGCACGAGATCGACGTCACGCAATACGCATCGCTCGTGCAGTTCTTCGACGAATGCACGACGCGCTTCGCCGAGCGGGTCGCCTACGTAAGCGCCGGCGCATCAATGACCTACCGCACGCTCGCGCAGAAAGTCGACGCGTTCGCGTCGTATCTGCAAAGCACCGGCGTAAAACCGGGCGACCGCGTCGCGATCATGCTGCCGAACACGTTCCAGTACCCGGTCGCACTGTTCGGCACGCTGAAGGCCGGCGCGATCGTCGTCAACGTCAATCCGCTCTACACCGCGCGCGAACTCGCGCATCAGTTGAAGGACAGCGGCGCGCAGACGATCGTCGTGTTCGAGAACTTCGCGCGCACGCTGCAGGACGCGCTGCCGGAAACGCAGGTGAAGAACATCATCGTCACCGCGCTCGGCGACCTGCTCGCCGACGGTTTCAATGCGAAGGGACGCCTGATCAATTTCGTGCTGAAGCACGTGAAGAAGCTCGTGCCGGCCTACAACCTGCCGCAGGCGATCCGGCTGCGCTCCGCCCTCGCACTCGGCGCACGCGGCAAACCGCAGCCGGTGCAGACGACCCGCGACGATCTCGCGTTCCTGCAGTACACCGGCGGCACGACCGGCGTCGCGAAAGGCGCGATGCTCACGCACGGCAACCTGATCGCGAACCTGCTGCAAGCGAAGGCGTGGATCGCCGACCAGGTGTCGGGCGACGTCGAGACCGTGCTCACGCCGCTGCCGCTCTATCACATCTATTCGCTGACGGTGAACGCGTTCATCTTCATGGGGCTCGGCGGACGCAACATCCTGATCGCGAACCCGCGCGACATGAACATGGTGATGAAGATCATCCGCAACGAAACGTTCACCGGGATCACCGGGATCAACACGCTGTACAACGCGTTCCTCGACAACGAGGAATTCCGCAAGCGCGACTTCTCGAAGCTCAAGCTCGCGATGGCGGGCGGCATGGCGATGCAGCGCGCGGTCGCGGAGCGCTTTCAGCAAGTCACGGGCCGGCCGGTCATCGAGGGCTACGGGCTCACCGAATGCTCGCCGATCGTCACGATGAATCCGGTGAACCTGAGCGACATGGCCGGGTTCAGCGGCTCGATCGGCCTGCCGGCCCCGTCGACACTCGTGCGCTTTCGCCGCGAGGACGGCACCTGGGCCGCCGTCGGCGAGCCGGGCGAGCTGTGCGTGCACGGCCCGCAGGTGATGCGCGGCTACTGGCAGCGGCCCGACGAAACCGCGAAGGTGATCGACGCCGACGGCTGGCTCGGCACCGGCGACATCGGCGTGATGGACGAGCGCGGCTTCATCCGCCTCATCGACCGCAAGAAGGACATGATCCTCGTGTCGGGTTTCAACGTGTATCCGAACGAGATCGAGGAAGTGCTGGTCATGCATCCGGGCATCAGCGAAGCCGCTGCGATCGGCATCCCGGACGAAGTACAGGGCGAACGGATCAAGGTCTTCGTCGTGCGCCGCGACCCGACGCTGACGGTCGACGACGTGCTCGCGCACTGCCGCAAGAACCTGACCGGCTACAAGATGCCGAAATTCGTCGAGTTCCGCGATGCGCTGCCGCAGACCAACGTCGGCAAGATCCTGCGCCGCGCGCTGCGCGACGAGGAACTCGCCAGGATCAAGGCCGCGAAGCAAGGCTGAACGATCCAATGCGCCCGAAGACGCTGTCGATGAACGAAGGAACGAAGCGCCGCGCGCGGTACGCCGCCGCGGCACTCGCGTGCGTGCTGTCGCTCGCGCAAGCCGGCCTGCACGCCGAGGAAACCGCCGATGCCGCGAGCGCGGTACAGGAGGCCGCACTGCCGGCGGAGCTGGCGAAGGTCACGCGCGAGCCGGTCGCGCAGCAGGCGCGCTGGCTGCGCACGGCCGCCCAGCGCGGCGCGCTCGCGCAACTCGACGACGCGACGCTCACGACGCTGTTCAAGGCACTCGATCCGCTCGCCGTGCCGCTCTATATCCGCAATGGTCCCAACGGCTATCCGTCGTACCAGTTCACGATGGTGCGCCAGGAACGCATCAGCGGGAAATGGTCCGACACGCCCGACCGCATGCTCGTGAAGACGACCCGCGAACCGTTGCGCGTTTATGCGAAATGGCTGCCGGGCGGCGCGCATGCGGGACAGGAGACGATCTACGACACGACGCGGCGCAAGGACGAGATGTACGGCCATCTCGGCGGCCTGCTCGGCAAGATTCCGTTGTGGACGGCGCTCGACGGCGCACTCGCGCGTGCGCAGTCGAATCACCAGGTGAAGGATCTCGGCACCGAGTTCATCACGAACCTGTACCTGACCGAAGGAAGGAAATACCAGGAAGCCGGCGTGCAGCGGCCGACCCAGGTGGAGGCGAAGACGATCGGCGGCGTGCGCGTCGTCGCACTCACTTACGAGACGCCGACCGGCCGGCCGCAGTTCTACGCGAAAAAGGAAATCCTCGGGCTCGACCTGCACGCGCCTTACTTCAGGACCATCGAGTCCTATGACAACGACGGCAGGATCTTCGAACGGATCGTCATCGAGAAAATCGCGCCGGCGACGCTCGACGAATCCGCGTTCGACCCGAAGAACCCGGACTATGCGTTCTGATCGTCACCGGCGTCGGCGCCACGCAGGTCGCGCTCAATCATCATCGTCGTCGTGATGATGCTTGTGCCAATGCTTGTAATAATGCTTGCGCCATTTCCGGTAGCCGTCGTCGTCCTCGTCGCCGTAGTAGCCGTATCCGTAACCCGGATAAGCGACCACCGCAGGCTGCGGCGCCACATAGACCGGCGCCGGTTCGACATAGACCGGTGCGACCGGCACGCCGATGCCCACCGACAGGTCGACGCGCCCCGCCATTGCACTGCCGGAAGCGAGCAACGCCACACTCCCGATCCACACCGCCAATCCCCTCTTGTTCATGTTCCCCTTCCCGGATCCGCCGGCCTGCCCGGCATGCGCGTGGAATGTAATCCCGCCGCGCGCCGCCAGGTGCTACGCCATTGCGAGATTCGTAACGCGACGTAACGAAACGGCACTAGCCATTCGACCGAATCGCGAAAATGCACGGGAACGTCTATAGTGGGTTACGGTTCGACACAATCACGACTGCGCGCTGGTGGAACGAACAGGGTAAAATCCCGCCAAACACTTGGTGGGCAACCACGCCACACACACGCACAACATATTCTCTGACGCAGGCTCCTGCCGCACCTCAATGGCCAATCCCGCAGAATCCCATCCGCAAAACGACTTCATCAATTCGGCGCGCAAGGAACGTAAGCGTGTTGAAATCTATCTCGTCAACGGCATTCGTCTGACGGGATGTATCGAGTCGTTCGACCAGTACCTGGTGATGCTGCGCACCCCCGTGGGTCTGCAAGGCATCTACAAGCGTGCGATTTCCACGATCCAGCTCGACACGGGCGGCTCGCGCCCGGGCGGCGGCGGTCCCCGCGGCCCGCGGCCCGGCGGTCGGCCGGGCGGCCGCGAAGGCGGCGGCCACAGCCCGTACGGCTCGCATGGCGGCTCCCGCGAATCGCGTGGCGACGGCGGCGGCTACGGCTCGCGCGAGCCGCGTGAAGGTTACGGTTCCCGTGAACCGCGCGAGGGTTATGGCGCGCCGCGCGAGCCCCGCGAAGGCTATGGCGCCCCGCGCGAAAGCTACGGCGCACCGCGCGATGCCGGCGACGCATCGGGCAACACGTCGCCGTCCGACGCACGCGGCGGCAACGGGCCGGTGATCGTCACGCGCCGCCGGCGAATCGTGCCGGACGGCCAGTAAAACAAAAGGGCAAGCCAGGCGGCTTGCCCTTTTTTCTGGCGGATCGGCGCGGCATGTCGCCGCACCGGCCGTGCCGTGATCGCTCAGTGTGCCGTCGTCGGCAAACCTGCGTCGGCCTCCCGCTGCAGCGAACGCACCTGCTGCTGCAACGCGCGCAGTTGCGACTGAAGCGCCGCCTGTTGCGCCTGCAGCGCCGCCGTTTCGTTGCGGACGCTCTTCTGGCGATCCGCGACCGCCGCCTGCTGCTCGCGGGCGATCGAGATATCGGCCTGCAGACGCCGCGCCCGCTCCTGCGCGACTTCGATCTGCCGATCCGTCTGCACCTTCTGCGACTCCAGCTTCGCCGCACGCAGCTCGTTGACGGACAGCCGTTCCGCCTGACGCGAGAAATCGCGATAGATCGCTTCCGCGCGCGCTTCGTCGTAAGTCTTGATCACGCGCCAGAACGCCTTCTGCTGGAACAGCGCGACGAAATAGGAACCGTCCTTCACGCTGAACAGCTGGCTCGCGCCGTAGCTGCCGTTATAGCTGGTGCGCATTTCCGTCAGCGAATGCGCCTGGATCTGGCGCTGCAGTTCGTCAACCGTGCTCTGCCCCGTCGTCTCGCCTGCCTGCGGCTGTATCGAGGTTTGAACCTGCTGATCGATCACCGGAATCGCCGCTACCGGTGCCGACGCCTGCTGTACCGCCGGCGATGCATTGCCCGCCAATCCCTGCGCGAACGCGCCCTGCATGCCTCCCATCATCGCGAGCAACACCCACGCCCGCCCCAACCCCGTCATATGGCTCATGAATTTTGATTCCTGCCCGTGTCGTTGTAATTCAGCGCGATTTTATCGCATTAATTATTCGCTTTCGCGTGTCTCGGGCTCTTCGTCGAAGATCTGATATTTGCGCATCTTTTCCCACAGCACCTTCCGGCTGATGCCGAGCTGCTGCGCCGTATCCTGCCGTCGCCAGCCGTTTGCGTCGAGGGCCGCGATCACGCGACTGCGCTCGTTCATGTCCCACTTGCTGCGGTCGACGAAGACCTCCGCCACGCTCTCCGCCGGCACCGGCTGCGCCGCATTGCGCGCATGCGCGACCAGCCGCTGCAGTCGCGCGGCGTCCCAGCCGCCCGTTTGCCGCACCGTCACGCCGACGCGCTCCGCAAGGTTGCGCAGTTCGCGCACATTGCCGGGGAAATAGCTGTCCGCGACCGCATCCGCGAGCCAGTAAGGCAGGTCGGACAGTTGCGCGAGCCGTTCGTCGCCCACCACCTCCGCGACGAACGACTTGAACAGCGCGATCTTGTCGACCGCGCCCCGCTCTTCCAGCGACGGAATGCTCAGTTCGATCACCGCGAGCCGGTAATAAAGATCCGCGCGGAACAGGCCTTCCTTCACGAGCTGCGGCAGCTTCTTGTTGCTGGCCGCGACGAGACGGAAATCGACCTTGATCGGCGTCGTCGCGCCGACCCGCAGCACGGCGCCGTCCTCGAGCACGCGCAACAGCTTGACCTGCTGATACAACGGCAGATCGCCGACTTCGTCGAGGAACAGCGTGCCGCCCGCCGCCTGCTCGAAATAGCCTTTATGCGCAACAACCGCGCCGGTAAACGAGCCTTTTGCGTGCCCGAAGAACAGCGATTCGAACAGGCCGTCCGGAATCGCACCGCAGTTGACCGGCACGAATTCGCCGTCGCGGTAGCGCGAATGCTTTTCGTGAAGCAATTGCGCGATGCGTTCCTTGCCGACGCCGGTTTCGCCGTGCAGCAGCACGTTGGTGTCGCAGTCGGCGAACATATCGACCTCGTGCAGCAGCGCCTGCATCGACTCCGAGTGCGCGACGAGTTCGGACGGCCGCAGCGTATCGGCCGCATGCGCGCGCAGCTGCGTGACGAGCTTGCCGATCATCCCGCGCAGCTCGGCGCACGTGAAGTCGAGCGGCAGGATGTGCGAATAGTCGGGCGGATACTGCGACGCGTCGTGGTCGCGCGCCGCGCCGACCCAGACGACCGGCATGCCGATGTTGGACTGCCAGTCGCGCAGGAACGCCGCGCCGGTCTCGATCATCGTCACGCTGATGATCGCGAGCGATGGCCGCAAGGCGGCGCGCTCCGGCGAGATTTCCGCATTGTCGGCGCGGATCACTTCGACGTCGAAGCTCGCCATGCAGCGGGCAACGCGGTCGACAATGTCCGCCTTGCCTTCCCAGACGTACAGGTCGAGTTCTGCGATTGCGGAGGGGGTTCTCATCGGGTGGTCTTGCTTCTCTAATTACTGACAGTTTGCGCAGCGCCGCAGGTCAGCGACATCTGATGCACCGTGGCGGCACCGAGCTGGACGCCAAGCAGATCCAGCAGCGGACCGATAATACCGTCCAGCGCGCTCAAAAGCGGGCTCAGAACCGTGGTCAAGACCGACAGCAGCGACGAAAGAAAATCCGGGGTGATCGTGACCGAGAACAGTCCGAACAGCACCTTAACGGTCGGCGTGATGGTGGCCGACTTCAGGCCAGCCAATGCGTTATTCACGGCAGAACCCAATGCATTCGTGTTGGTCGTCCAGTAGTACGATGGATCGCTTCCTCCCCGCCCGTAGAATGTATTGGTCGCGGTGTTTCCGGCCAGATTCACCGATACGTTCGAGACGGTCGCGGCAACCTCGACCGCACCGCCCAGGACCAGCACGTCGACTACCTGGGCCGGCGTCGAGCAGCTGTAGGTCGCCGGCAGGTTGAGCAGGTTACCGCTGAGCGGCGGCTGTCCGATACAGAGATTCGCGACGCTCGGCTGCGCGCTGATCGTGGCCGAATTCGGCATGGTCAGGCAATTGGTCGACAGCAGCGTCGCACTTCCGGCACCGAGCTGCACGTAAAGCGGAAGGTACACGTTCGCGGACACCACGACCGGCAGCGGGTTCACACCAAGATTGACGACGAGATAGAGGCCGATCTGCGCATTCGTCGCGACCGTGCGCCACGCGCCGGTCGCGTCCTTTCCTCCCTCGCCGACCGCGATGGTCGGCGGACTGATGACCTGCGCCTGCAGTTGTACGATCGATACGGAATTGCCGTTCGGCAGTGTCAGCGGCACATTGGCACCGATCACGATGCCAGGCTTGCCGCTCTGTGCGATCTGCGCCGTCGCCATCACGAGATCGAGCACATTCACGGTTGCGTCGGCCGCCGCCTGCGTATTCGCGAGACCGAGCTTCAGCAGCGACGTGCCACTCTGCCCGGTCAGGCTCGCGACGTTGATGTTGGAATTGCTGAGCAGGCTCAGGCTGAGGATGTCGTTCAACGCGCCTGTGGCACTCGACTGCACGGTAGCGCCGAGCGTAGAGGTCTTCCCGACGGCCGCCACCATCGCCTTGAGCAGCGTGCCGACCGATGCCTGCGCATTGACCAGCCCGCCCATCGTTCCGTTGCCGACCGACAGCGACTGCAGTGCGACGGCGATATCACCCAGCTTGACGTTCGCGCACGCGAGCCCTTGGTAGGACGCGAGATTAAGCGTCAGCGGCGTACCGCTCTGTCCTTGCAGCAGCGCGCCCAGCAGCGCATTCACGAGGCCGGGATTGCCAGTTGGGACTCCCGAGCAGCCGACTCCGCCGACGGCGGCCAGCGTCGCGCCGATCGAAAACGTGTCGATGTTGGTCGCCTTCGCGGTCGACGTGGCGGTGACGGTGCGCGTCGGTCCGAAGAAGAAATACGGCATCACCTTGGAAATCGTGACCCGGACCGCATTAAGCTGGGTAAGCTTGGGGATCGACGTCTTTGACGTAAAGAACGTGCTCGACGTCCCGGTAGCCGTCGGTGCCCAGTAACCGCAATCGGCCGACAGCGTTGTGGTGCCGCCCACGGAAAAGCCGTTCTTCGATGCGTTGTTCGTCGCCACGCTCGTCACGTTTGCACACGTGTCGTCCAGCCGCTGAACCGCGGCGAGTGCCGCAAGATCGGCGACGCGCTGCATGTCACGACGTGCCAGAAACACGTTGCCGATGTCGACCGAACCGAGAATCACCATCGCCAGTAGTATCCATACGGACGCCATGACGACGACGGCGCCGCGCTGGCGGCGCGGTGCGGCATGACCCCGTGCGGTCAGGCGATGGGACGAATGGCGAGCCGCGATCATTGTCGCCTCGCTCAATACGATTGCGCGGACTGCTGTCCACCAGATCCGCCGTTGCCGTTCGTGTTGACCGGTGACCCCATCGACTCCGGAATCTTGTGCTTGAACGAATCGAGGTAGCGTTGGTAGCTCAGGGACGCGGTATCGCCAAGCATCGGCAACGCCGGTCCGGCTGCCCGATTGTCTCGCTGCAGCGCAAGCAGCGCGTCGGTCGAGTGGCCGATTTCCGACGCGGGCGACATCGATTCCTCGCAATGTGCTGCCGTTGCAGCGCCCATCAACACGATCACTGCGATACCGCGGTGCAGCCGTGCTACGCGGCGATTGAAGCGTTTGTCGTTCGTCATGTCCCTTCCCCCCGAATGCTTTGTCATTGTGCAAACCGCTGCAACAGCGGCGCCGTGGGATCGAATCCCTGAATGTTTGCGACCGGCGACGGCCGCCGTGCGACATCGGCGCCGGACACGTTGATCACGCTGCCCGAACCGACAGGCGTTGCCGCCGCGATCGCGACCGATGACGACGCCGTGCGGCGCCATGCACGCGCTGCCGTCGCGATTTTCGTCGCGTCGCTGCGGATGTCGTTGCGAATCTCGGCCGACAGCTTCTGTTGCGCCATGAGCCGCTGCGCATCGTGCGTACGGCCGGACGCGAGCAGGTAGAGCATCAGGTTGCTGATGATCTTCGGATTGCTCTGGTCGAGTTCGGCTGCCTTCATCAGCGGGATGCGCGCGCCGTCGACATCACCGCAGCGCAGTTTCGCGTAGGCGAGATCCGACAGAGTCGCAGCATCGGTCGGTGCCAGCACCGTCGCCTGCGACAATGCCTGCGCGGCGCGCGGGAAATCACCTGCTGCACCGGCGATCAGCCCCAGCCCGCGATACCCGCGTGCTGCCAGCGGCGTATTGAGCAGCTGCGTATACACGGCCGTGCTCGCGGCCGGCTGGTCCGTCATGCGCAACGCATCGGCACGCAGCAGGATGGTCTGCGGTGACGCACCGTATTGCTTCTCGTACGCGTCGATATGCGCCAGCGATGCGTAATACAGTCCTTGCGACTGCATCCGCTCAATCAGGCCCAGATACATGCCGGGCGTATCAGGCGCCGCCTGTTTCTGGGCCGCGGCGTCCATCAGTGCCGCACGCTCCGCCTGCGGACCGACGCCGTACCCGCTTTCCTTGAACGCCGAACACGCGCAAAGCAGGCTCGCCATCGCCACCACGCCGGCCACTTTCGCAACTTCATCGATGCGTTTCATCTTCCGTCCTTCCCCTTCCCTGCGTCAGTGCTGCGCCCGGCTCAGCGCACGCAACACCGAAATCATCCCCGGCCCGGCCGTTACGATCAGCAGCGCGGGCAGAAGCGTCACGATCATCACGCCCGTCATCTTCACCGTCAGCCGGCCGATACGCTCGCGTAGCATTGCACGACGCGCCTCGCGCAGGCGTTCGCCGAACTGCTTGAGCGGCTCCTGGACTGCGCCGCCGTGCTTGTCGACCTGGATCAGCAATCGCACGATGGCGCGCAGATCCTCGTTTTCAAAGCCCGTCGACAACCGCTGCAATGACTGCTCGCGCGTGCGCCCCGCCGCGAACTGCCGCTGGGCGATCTCCATTTCCGACGAGAGCACCGGCATCATGCTCTTGAAGTCGTTCGTGACGACCTGGATACTCTGATCGAGCGACAGGCCGACCCCTTGAAGCAGACGCAGCATGTCGACCAGCAACGGCAGTTCGTCGATCACCGATTGTCGACGCTTCGCGGCACGGCGCCGCAGGTAGAGCTTCGGCACCATGAATCCGACGATGAACGAAATGCCGACGCCGAACCACCACTGCGTGCCACTCACATGCGGCCCAACCACGCCGATGTAGGCCAACGGAACGAGAATTGAAAAGGCGATTCGCGCACTCAGGAACAAGCCGCGCGTACGCGTATCGACAAAGCCGCATTGCTCGAGCAGCAACCGATCCTCGTCGGCAACGACAAGCCGGCCGATACCAGTATCCAGCCAGCGCATCCCGAGCGTCGACAAGCGCGCCTGCACCTGCGCGAATCGCAACGGCCGACCGGTTGCCGGCCGCACATCCGAATCTTTCAGCAACGGCTCGTCCGTATCCTGCGCTGCCCGCCCGTTCGCGGCCGCCAGTGTGGCAAGCCGCCGCTCGAGCGCGTCGGTCAGTGTCCGGTCGCTGCGCGACTGCGTTTTCGCAGCGCGGATCGCGAGCAGCGCCAGCATCAGGATGCCCAGCGCACCAAGCGCCAGCGCGAGCGAACCAAGTTGATTGGCTGTCATGCCGTCACCTGAGTTTGGCCATGTGGTAAAGCCAGATCCCGCCCGCAACCTGCAGCATGAAGGCGAGGACCAGCAACTGGCGACCTGTGTAGTCGTTCCACATCGACTGAAGATAGAGCGGATTGGTCGCGATGACGAAACTGCCGATCGCGATCGGCAGCATAACGAGCACCCATGCCGACAAGCGAGTTTCCGACGACATCGCTTCCAGTTCCCGCTCCGCCTGTTCGAGGTCGCGCATGAATGTCGACATGCGGTCGAGCATGATGTCCGCGCGCCCGCCGTACCGTACCGACAGCCGCAGCACCGACCCGACCAGTTCGAACTCCTTCGTGTGGTACACGCGCGCGATATGCATCATCGCGCGATCGATCTCGACACCCGTACGCAGCATCCGGGACACGTGGTCCAGGCAACCGCGCAACGGCGCCTCGGTCGTCTGCAGCGCGGCCTGGAACGCAGCCGGCACGCTATTGCCCAGCGTCACCAGCCGCACGATCCCGTCCAGAAACGACGGCAGCTGACGAACGATCATCAGACGCCGCCGATGAATGCGCGACACCAGCCAGAACACAAGTAGCGCAGCCCCGCAGACGAGTGCGGCAATCCCGCCGAGCCAGCCGCCCCGATTGCCTGCGGCGAACCCGGCCCCCGCCAGCGCCAGCAGCGCAAACAGCGCCTTGCCGCGCGCGTCCTCGATTCCAGCTCGGCTTGCCACGTTGGCGATATATTCGGTTGCGAGCGCGCGCCAGCGGCCCCACTGCGAAGCCGGTATGGCCGGCGCCGCGCGTGCCGCTACGGGCGCGGCAGCAGCAGCGGCAGATGCCGGCCGGGCATCCCGCTGCGGCACGCCGCCCGCGCGCGCACCGGGTTCGATACGGCTGTCGATGAAACGCTGCACATCCGCGCGATCGCGCTTCATCTCGCCGTGCCGCCACAGCAGCAGCGCGGCGGCGGCGAGCAGAAGCGCCATTGCCAGCACGCTATACATTGAAACCCCCGCCTCCGCGGCCGAACCCGCCACCGAACCCGCCGCCGCTATTCCCTCCGAAGCCGCCCTGCAGCGTCTGACGGAAGCGGGCAAGCTTCGGCGAGTGCGGATGAATGCCGAGCGACTCCCAGTTGTCGACCTCTTCGCCGTCGGACGTCACGCGCGCCTCGTAGCGATACAGTTCCTGCGTCGCGATGATGTTGTCCGACAGTCCTGTGACCTCGGTGATCGACAGGATCCGGCGCCGTCCGTTCGACAGGCGGCCGATCTGCACGATGAAGTCGATCGCATTCGCGATCTGCCGGCGCAGACTCGATTCCGTACCCTGGAACCCGGCGAAGCCGGCCAGCATCTCGAGACGATAGAGACACTCACGCGGCGAACTCGCATGCACGGTCCCCATCGAGCCGTCGTGACCTGTGTTCATCGCCTGCAACATCTCGAGCACCTCGCCGCCGCGCACTTCCCCGACGATGATCCGGTCCGGACGCATCCGCAACGTATTGCGCAGCAAGTCACGAATCGACACGACGCCGGTCCCGTCGAAACCGCCGGGCCGGCTTTCGAGGCGCACGACATGCGGGTGATTCAGCGAAAGTTCGGCCGTATCCTCGATCGTCACGACGCGTTCCGGCTCGGGGATGTGAAACGCAAGCGCATTGAGCAGCGATGTCTTGCCTGAGCTCGTACCGCCCGACACGAGGATGTTGCAGCGTGCCTCGACCGCCGCCTCGAGCAGCGCACCGATCTCGGCACTGAACGTGCCGTTGCCGAGCAGATCGGCCGGCTTAAGCGGGTCCTTGCGGAATTTCCGGATCGACACGACCGGCCCGTCGATCGACAGCGGCTCGATCACCACGTTGACGCGCCCGCCGTCCGGCAGCCGCGCATCGACCATCGGATTCGATTCGTCGAGGCGCCGGCCGATCGGCGCAAGGATGCGTCGCACGATGCGTAGCAAGTGCGCGTTGTCGGTAAAGCGAATCGGCAACTTGACCAGGATCCCGTGGCGCGACACGTAGATATCGTTGTAGCCGTTGATCAGGATGTCCTCGACATGCGGATCGGCGAGCAGATCCTCGATCGGCCCGAATCCGGCAAGCTCCTTGGTCAACGCCTCTGCAATCGTCCTGACCTCGTTCTCGTTGAGCGGAATCCGTCGCAGGCGCACGAAGCTGTCGATTTCCAGATCGACAAACTGGTTGATCGCCTGGCGCGACCAACGACCGAACTCGGCCCCCAGTTCCTCGATGCGCGTCAGCAAGTGTTCGTGCGCGGCATTCTTGATGTCATGGAACTGCTGTGACTGGGAGAACGGCGCGGCGCCGTCGGCAAATTGAATGTCGTGTGCCATCGCTTACGAACGCCTGGACGAAGGTTGAATGAATCGCTTGAGCACGGACAGGCCCGAAGCGGCGCTCTTTCCGGCGGCCACCGTGCCCGACAGTCGCTCCGCTAGCGGCTCGAGCGCACGCACATACGGATCGCGCTCAGCCATGTCGACGATGAGTCGCCCCTGATTCGCTGCCTGCCCGATCGACACGCGCCGCGCGGGCAGCGTAGTCAGCAACGCGATGCCGAGCCGTTCTGCGATCTGTGCCGGCGTCAGGCTCAGCGCCGCGTCGTACTGATTGACGATGAGCCGCATCTTGCCGAGGTCGACACCCGCATCGCGGAGCCCTTCGAGCAAATCGACCGCCGAGACGATCGACGCGACGCCCTGATCGCAGACAAGCCACGCCTCATCGCCAACCGCCGCGATCTGCGCGACGAACTCCAGGTTGGTAAAGCCCCCAAGATCGACGATCTGCTGATCGAAGAATGCACGCAGTCGGTTCAGGAGACCGACGCACGCCGCGTACGACACATCGCGTAAATCGGCGAGATTCGGCGGCAGCGTCGTCAGCGCAACGCCGCTCGCATGTCGCGCGAGCGCCGTATTGACGAACGTCCGATCGATGCGGCGCAGATTGCGCACGGCTTCGACAAAGTGGAATTCGCAACGCGTGTTAAGGAACAACGCACTATCGCCCGCCGGCAGGCCGAGGTCGACGAGCGCGGTTTGCCGTGCATGCGACGTCGCAACCCCGAACGCGGACGTGTCGCCTGCGACGTTACCGGTCGCCCCGCGCTTGTGCAGCCAAACGGCAAGGTTCGACGCGAGTGTACTCACGCCCATTCCGGCGCGTGCGCCGAGCAGCGCGACCAGCTTGCCGTGGCGATTGGCCGGTTCCGTGCCGGCATGCTCGAGCAGCCCGCGCGTAATGCGCAAAGCATCTTCCGCACTGCCGGAAACATCGATGAAATCGCGCACACCGGCCCGCAGCGCAGCGAGTGCGCTTTCCGGCTCCGCCAACGTGCCGAGCGCGACGACCGGCAGGCTCGGGTGCGCGAGACGCACCGCCGCCGCGGCAGCACTGGCTTCGGCCTGCGCGCGGGAAAAATCGATAAACACGATCGAGGGGTTGAGCCCCAGGATGCGCTGGGCCAGCGCGCCGGGCTCCAGCGACACAGCTTCCACCGTACCGGCCGAGATGAGCGTGTCCCCCAGCCAACGGAGATGCTCGTCCCGGTGCGATGCGCATACAAAATAGTCAGTCACGGCGGGCTCAGCCAATGAAAGGGTTCTCGCGTTCATGTTGAATACCCCCGAATCGATATCGCGCGACGCCGCGCCGTGCGGTCATTTCGAAAACCCCGGCGCGGCATCGGGCGACGCGATCCCACCAAGATACGAACGCCACACCGGCCCGTCGCGCTGCTCGGACAACTCGCCCGGCGTCGCCGGAAGTGGCGCGCCCTTCGCTATCGGAGCCACCAGGTGCGGCGTCACGATGATCACAAGTTCCTTGTCGTTCTGCTGGTAATTCAACGACTTGAAGAAAGCACCGATGATCGGCAGGTCGCCCAGGAGCGGTACCTTGCTGATGTTCGACATCGTTTCCCGGTCGATCAGACCACCGATCACGAAGCTCTCGCCATCGCCCAGCTCGACCGTCGTGTCCGCGCGCCGCGTCGTGATGGCCGGCACCGACACGCTGTTGATCGTTACGCCGTGCTGAAAGTCGAGCTGGCTCGATTCGGGCGCGACCTTCAGCGCAATCCGATGCTGGCTCAAGACGGTCGGCGTCAGCGTCAGACCGACGCCGTACTGCTTCCAGTCGATCGCCGTCGAGCCCAACGCCTGCGGCACCGGCACCGGAATTTCGCCACCGGCGAGAAAACTCGCGCTTTGCCCCGACAGTGCTACCAGCGTTGGCTGCGCCAGCACCCGGGCCAGGTTGTTCGCTTCGAGAATCGAAATATTGCCGAAGATGCCGCGGCCGGCCGAATTCACGACGAGGTTGAACGCCGACGCGATCGGAATGCCCGCAGTCGCCTGGAAACCCGACGTCGCGCCGCCCGTCACGGATTGCAGGCCGCCCGGCGAAAACGCACCGAACGCGAACCCGTTGCTCTGCTTGAAGAAGTTCAGTCCCGCTTCCTTCAGCACCGAGCGACTGAATTCGACGACACGCACGTCGACCTGAACCACGCTCCGGTTACCAACCGTCGATGCATCGATCACTGCACCGTCCTTGCCGCCGATCCGTTTGCCCACGGCCACGGCGCGTTCATGCGCATCGAGCGACGCCGCGGAACCCGACAAGACCGCGGCTCCGCCGTATGCCTTGACCTTTGGAGCGGACCCATCGAGCACCGCCTGTGCGGCGGCATCAACGACATTGACGTTCCACACCGTCGGCTCGTCACGGCCCCGTTCCCACAACAACACGTTCGTCGAACCCGGCGCCTTCGCAACCAACAGCACCGATCCCGCATGGCTCCCCTTCATGACCAGCACGTCGACGACGGCCGGATCGCCAACCGCAATTCGTTGCAGCGTGCGGCCGGCAGCAACCTGACGTTGCGAGCCGACCGCAAGGTCAATCGACCCGTTTGTGCCGGCAGCCTCCGTCAGGACAGCGAAGGTCATGGCCCAAATAGCAATCGCGTATGCAATCAGTTTGTTTGTCATTGTGTCGGAGGCCGTCGCGCGACCCTCTCTCTTCCGTAGCTGCTGTCGATGATCGTACGTTGATGTCAATAGGCGAGCGTTTCGGCACGCCCGCCACGAATGACTTCGATGCTGCCGCCGCTCCCCCGGGCCACGACAGCCGGCATCCGCGGGACAACCGGTGCACGGGGCGTACCGCGCGCTCGTCCGCCCGACAGGTCGTCAAGCCATACGCCGCCCGCGGCCTGCGCCGACGGCGTCGCGCCCCCGGCCGCCGTACGAATCGCAACAGTCTGCGTCGCGATTTCGGTGTCGCGCGGATTGCGCAGCGCGAGCGTCAGACGACCGCTTGCTTCGGCAAGCGTGAGCGCATCGACCTGTGCCGTCGGTACGGCGAGCACCGCGGTCCTCACCGCGCCGCTCGGCCCGCTGCCGCCGTCCCGATCCGAGGTCGCATCGCCAAATGAAAGCACGCGGACCTTCGACAACAGCAGGCGTGCCTGCGTACCCGGAATCTCCGAGATCGCCTGCGCACCGCCTGAGCCGTCGCGCCGCAGGTTCAGGAACACGTCGACGAAGTTGCCGGGCCGCAACCGGTTGCCGACCGCGTTCGTCTCGTCGACCTTGACGGCGACCGCGCGCTCACCGGGCGCCACCTGGTCGGCCAATCCGGAGGTCAACCCGCCTTCGAGCACCGGTGCTGCAGCAAGAATGTCGTTCGCAGGCACACGACCGACGAGGGGCGCCGGATCGCTGAATCCGCCCATCGGCATCATGGGAGCCTGCGCAAGCTTCAATGCGTCGGCGGGAATCGGCTGGCCGGCCGGCAGCAGGCGGCCCGCCACGACGATCGGCACCGATTGCGCCGCTGCAGCCGGCGCGGCCACGGCTGGCGGGTGGGCCGGCGCGCGACCAAGCGTCCAAGCATAGATCCCGAGCAGAACAGCGATTGCGATCAGCAGCCCGGCGATGATCTTCGTCAAGTTGTTGGCCATGGTGAATGTGGGTGCCGTAGATTGATGTAGTTATGTTCGAGCGCGGACACAGCCGTATGCATGTGACCCACTACGCGTACTGCCCGGCTCATAGGATGGTGGCCGGATTGATCTGGACCGTGGCCGTGCCCGTAAGCTGTGTCGGCGTGACGAGACCCAGCAACGGCAGGGACGGAACCAGGGGATGGGCCTTGTACGGATAGGTCACCGTGACTGTCACGCAATACATCGTTGTGTCGTAGCTGCATGCTCCCGATACCGGTGCCGGGATCTGGACGTTGGTCAGCCACGAAGTGAGACCGACAGCCGTCGCCTTTGCCGCACTCGCCCGGTCCGTCAGTGCCTTCGTACCCGACCCGTTGGCCTCGTAGACGTAGTTCAGCGCCGAACGCGCCCCTTCGGTCGCGGCAAGCGTCAGGCTCTGCTGAACCGCAAAGATCAGCCCGAACGTCACGATCGCGTACAGAATCAGGAAAAACAGCGGAAACACCAGCGCGAACTCGACGGCAGTCGCCCCTCGCTCCCGCAAGCGCGCCCCCGGTCGATATTGTCGTTTCATCGCCCGCTCCAGGTTACGACCAGATAGGCCAGCCAAATTGCCGCGGGAACAACGAGACACGCCGCGTACGGTGTCGAGCGACGCCCGCCGAGCGCCATTGCCGGCAGTCCGCGCACCCATAACGCCCCGAGCGGCGTATGCGTCAGCAGCATCAGTCCAAGGACGTGTAATCCGGCGGCAAGGCTGGCAATAACCCACAGCCAAAGCAATATCGGCAAGCCGCACCACGCACCGAGGACCGCGAATACCTTGACGTCTGCCGCACCCATGACGCGCATCGCAAAAAGCGGGAAGAAACCGACCAAACCGACCAGCATGCCGATCAATGCCTGCTCGGTTGAAATACCGAACGGATTTGCGTTTATCAGTGAACTAACGAGTGCGGCAATGCCTCCGCAGAGGACGAGCGAATTCCGAACGAGTCGAAATCGAATATCGCCGGCAGCAACAAGGACGGCCCAGGCAAAAAAAATGCTGGTGCTGATGAGATATGCCATATCGCGATCGACTGCGCATGCCCATGTAACGGCGAGCGAGCCGCAACCGCGGCTCGCTCACCCCCAACGAACTGCAAGGGTCAGGGCAACGAACTAGCGATCGTGGAGAACAGAGCCGAGATCTTCGTGCCGATGGTCGTCACGCTGGCAATGATCAAGGCTGCAATCAGACCCGCAATCAGCCCATACTCGATCGCGGTAACCCCGTCTTCTTCCTTGAGGAAGCGCTTGATGAGTGCTTTCATTTTTTAATTCCTCGTGCCTGTATGTACGTTTTTTGGCCTTTTATACGTTGTACATCCCCGCATATCGGGCCCTTGCCCCGCGTCGTTCGCTACAACTAAGTAACGACAACCGGATGCGCTTTCTTTATATGTCACCCCGAGGGGTATGTATCACAATTTGATGCAAGTTAACATTCGCGATAGTGACCCTCCTCGAACGTCGTGTACCGAGCTGTACATTTCCTTACACCTGCTCCGGATTCTATATCCGATCGTATTTAACTTCCAACCTCTTTTAAGACCGGATCGAAAAAACTTTCCGGGAGCACAGCCGTATTTGTACGGCGTTTCGGTACGCCTTACACATAGGACTTACGATAGGTTAGATGTGCACACCTAATCCACCAGTAAAACAGCCGGAGCGCCCGCCAGGCCTGCACGCCCGCCCACGTTACGCCGCACGCGTAACGCCAATGTTGTGACGTTACGTTACGAAACGGCCGAAACCGTTCTCACTCGACCGTTCTTAAACAGATTCAACAATCTTTCAATTTGCCTAAATCCCTTTTCCGACAAGGAATTGCCCCGTTTAAAACCAATCGTCGAGCCGTCGGCCATCGAAATGGCACGACAGTTGCAGAGTAATCCCCGCATCACTCAACACAACATCAGCTTCAATGCGAGGACGAAATGGACATTAAGGTTATCCCTCATGGCACGCTCCGGACGACTATGATCGCGGCCACCGTGGCAGCCATGCTTTCCCTCTCCGCGTGCGGCGGCTCCGGTTCCATCAGCAAGGGGCTCAGCGGCGGCTCCAGCTCGGGCGGTGGCGACTCCGTCTCGACGTCGGGCGGCGGCACGTCCGGTTCGACGAGCGGCAGCACGTCTGGCGGCACCAGCGGCTCGACCAGTGGCAGCACGAGCGGCTCGACGAGCGGCAGCACCAGCGGCACGACGAGCGGAACGACGAGCGGAACGTCCAGCGGCACGAGCGGCACCTCCGGTGTGTCGTCGAACGCAGTGGGTCAGGTCCTCGCAAGCGGCAGCAATCTCGTCACCAATCTCGGTGGCACCGTGTCAAACCTCGGCGGCGTCGTCGCCGGCCAGTCGTTGCCCGGCGTCAACCCGGCCACGACGCAAGCGGCGGGCGGCATCATCCAGAACGTCGGCGGCGCGGTCACTGCACTCGGCAATGGCCTCGGCAACGGCCTCGGCCAGCTCGGCGCAACGAAAGACCCGGTCGGCGTCACGGTCGCCAGCACCGGCGGCGTGGTGAACCAGCTCGGCGGCGCAGTCACGCAGACCGGCAACCTGGTCACGAGCCTCGGCAGCGGCCCGTTGTCGCCACTCGCTCCCGTCACCGGCGCCGTCGGCGGCCTCGTGACGCAGGTCGGCAACGCGGTTTCGAACGGCGGCACCACGCTGTCCAACGTGCTGTCGACCGGCCCGATCCAGCAGGTCACGCAGACGGTCAGCTCGGCGATCACGCCGATCACGACGATGGTTGGTCAGACGACGCAGACGATCGGGACGGCCACCGGCCTCGGCGCCCCTGTCAACACGCTGCTCGGCACGATCGGCAACGGCCTGAACCAGGCCGGCGCGGTGATTGCGTCGACGGGCGGCAATCCCGTCACGACCGGCCTCGGCAGCACTGTCTCGTCGACCGGCAATACCGTGAAGGCCGTCGGCGGCCTGCTCACGGGCGCCACCGGCGGCGCGACCAACCCGCTCGCGCCGCTCACGGGCCTGCTCACGACCGTCACCGGCACGCTCGGCGGCGCAACGGGCGGTACGAGCGGCGGCCCGCTCGCTCCGGTCGCCGGCCTCGTCTCCACCGTCACCGGCACACTCGGTGGCGCAGCCGGCGGTACGAGCGGCGGCCCGCTCGCTCCGGTCACCGGTCTCGTCTCCACCGTCACCGGCGCACTCGGCGGCGCAACGGGTGGCACGAGCGGCGGTCCGCTCGCTCCGGTCACCGGCCTCGTCTCCACCGTCACCGGCGCACTCGGTGGCGCAGCCGGCGGCACGAGCGGCGGCCCGCTCGCTCCGGTCACCGGTCTCGTCTCCACCGTCACCGGCGCACTCGGCGGCGCAACGGGCGGCACGAGCGGCGGTCCGCTCGCTCCGGTCACCGGCCTCGTCTCCACCGTCACCGGCGCGCTCGGCGGCGCAACGGGCGGCGCGGGCGGCAGCAACCCGCTCGCTCCCGTGACGGGCGCCGTGTCCGCGGTCACCAGCACGGTCGGTGCCCCGGCACTGAGCGGCACCACGGGCGCCGTCACGAATTCGGGCTCGGGCTCGAACCCGCTCGCGCCTGTCACGTCGCTGCTCGGCGGCCTGCTCGGCGGCACGCACGGCAAGTAATCGAACATCCATTCATCGACAAGACAGCGAGGAGTCCATCATGTCCCAGCAACGTTCCATCACGACGGCCGCCCTGCGCCAATGGCGCGCGCCCCTCACCGCTTTCGCCGCAGCGTGCCTGCTGGCCGCCTGCGGCGGCAACAGCGTCAGCACGCCGCCGACGAGCAGCAATGCCGGCAGCAGCAGCGGCACGAGCGGCACCAGTGGTACGAGCGGCACCAGCGGCTCGTCCACCGGCACCAAGGGCGCTGTCAGCACGATCGGCCAGACGGCAACCGACCTCGGCAGCACGGTCGGCAACATCAGCGTGCCCGGCCTCGGCGACGGCGTGACGAAGGGTGTCGGCAGCACCGTCTCGAGCACCGGCACGATCATCAACGCGGCTGCCGATGCGTTGAGCAACGGGCTGGGACAGACCGGCTCGATCAAGGATCCCGTCGGCACGACGGTCGCCGGCCTCGGGAACGTCGTCGGCGCGACGAGCAACACCGTGTCCGGACTGAGTTCGACGGTCAAGGCGCTCGGCACGGGTCCGCTCGCGCCGCTCGCCCCTGTCACGACGCCGGTCGGAACCGTGCTCGACACGGTTGCCAACGGCCTCTCGGCAGCCGGCACGACGATCGGTTCGACACTGTCGTCGGGTGCCGTGCAGCAGGTAACGCAGCCGCTCAGCTCGGCGATCACGCCGCTGGTGATCACCGCAGGCCAGGTCACGCAACAGGTCGGCACGACCACCGGCCTCGGGCAGCCCGTGTCGGGCCTGCTCGGTCAGGTCGGCGGTGCAATCAGCTCGGCGGGCACGAAGGTCGCAAGCACGTCTAACCAGCCGCTCGTCGGCGACGTCGGCCAGCTCGTCACCGCGGTCGGCAACACCGTGACCAACGCGGGCGGCCTCGTGAACCCGAACGGTCCGAACGGCGCGGCACCGATCCCCGGCCTGCTCACCAGCCTCGTCGGCGGCTCGACGGCTACGGTCCAGAACGGCACGTCGTCGGGTTCCGGCTCGACGAACCCGCTCGGCGGCCTGCTGTCCGGCCTCGGCTCGACGCCGCTCGGTTCGCTCACGGGTGCGGTCGGCGGCGCAACGGGCAGCTCGGGCAGCAATCCGCTCGCGCCCGTCACGGGCCTCGTGTCGACGGTCACGGGCACGCTGGGCGGCGCAACGGGTGGTGCAGGCGGGGCAAACCCTCTCGCGCCCGTCACCGGTTTGCTGAATACTGTCACCGGAACAGTCGGCGGTGCAGCGGGAACCGGGGGTTCGTCGAGCCCGCTCGCACCAGTCACGTCGCTGGTCGGCAGCGTGACGGGTGCGGCATCGTCGGGCAGTTCGACGGGTCTGCTGGCACCGGTCACGGGGCTGCTGGGCACGCTGGGTAGCGTCGGCAAGTAAGGAGGACGATCGCGCCTTTGCAGCCGGAGCAAGAGGCGCGGCCGTACCAATACAACCGGCAATGCGGCACGCGGCGCGCGACACCCTGGTGTCGCGCGCCCGCATTAGAAAGAAGACGAAAAGCAAGGCCTACGAGGAAGAACAATGAAATCCAGACTCGACAGATGGATGATGCTGCTCGCTATCGCGGCGGCAGGCACGGCACATGCACAAACGCGCGCGGCAGGTAACCCGCTCGATTCCCTCCCCCAGATCAATGCCCCGCAGAAAGGCCCGAGCGTCACCGTGCAGGTCGCGCCGCAGGCACCGCAACTGCAGGAACTGCTGTCGCGGCACCTGACGCCGACGACGTTCCAGGTGGAAGGCGTGAAGTCGGTGCCGTTCGACGAGATCTCGCGTCGCTTCACGCCCCTCGTCGGCAAGGACATCACGATCGGCGAGCTGATCGAAACCGCCAACGGCGTGACCAAGCTGTACCAGGATCGCGGCTATGCGCTGTCGTTCGCGTTCATTCCCGCGCAGACGTTCGAGAACGGCGTCGTGCGCGTCACGGTCGTCGAAGGCTATGTGTCGGACGTCAAGGTGACCGGCAAGCCCGGCGCGATGGAATCGAAGATCCGCGCGATCGCCGCGCACATCACGGCCGATCGCCCGCTGCGCCGCGCGACGTTCGAACGCTACGTGAACACGTTTGGCCTCCTGCCCGGCGTGTCGGTGAAGGCCAACGTGCCACCGCCGCAGACGACCGACGGCGCAACGACGCTCGAACTGGCCGTCGACCGCAAGGCATTCAACATCAGCACCGGCATCGATTTCAATCACCCGGGCGTGCAGGGGCTCATCACCGCAACGGAGAACGGCCTCACGTCGTTCGGCGAGCAATTGAGCATTTCCGCGCTGGCGCCGCCCGGACGCGACAAGCAGACCTACGTCGCATTCAGCGGTGCCGTGCCGGTCGGCAGCAGCGGCCTGGTCACGCGCCTCGACGCCAGCACGTATCGCGGCAAGCCGACCGACAACCCGGGCCTGCCGTCGGCCGTCGAGCGCACCGTCAAGAACGAGAAGCTCGGTCTTTCGGCATCCTATCCGTTGCTGCTGAACAACCAGCGCAGCCTGCTCGGCACCGTGTCGGGCTATGCGTCGCACAACGAAGACCGCTACCAGAACAAGATCAGCGGCAACAGCATCGATACACGCTCGCAGGTCCGCGTGCTGCAGATGCAGCTCGACTATACGAGCGTATCGGCCAAGCAGGTACAGAAGCTGAGCGTGAACGTCGCGAAGGGCTTCAACATTCTCGGCGCGTCGAAATCGCAGGACATCACGATCGGCTCGAACACGACGTCGGTGGACAGCCCGATCTCGCTGACGTTCGTGCGCACCGGCGCGACCTTCACGCAAACCAATGAATGGCCGTTCAAGATCGGCACGTCGGTCTCGCTGACCGGCCAGTACAGCCCCGACTCGCTGCCGACGTCGGAGCAGATCTCGTTCGGTTCGACGCGCTATGCGCTCGGCTACCAGCCCGGCGAAACGTCGGGCGACTCGGGCTGGGGGATGTCGCTGGAGGTCAACCGCGGATTCACGCCGGGCTGGACGTACATGAAATCGATCACGCCGTACATCGCGTACGACATGGCGCGCGTGTACCTGCATACCGGCACGCCGTCGCCGAGCCGCCTGTCGTCGGTCGGTATCGGCGTGCGGTTTACCGACAGCCGCTACTACAGTCTCGATCTGAATATCGCGAAGCCGGTCGGCGATGCACCGGTTGAAAGCGCATCGCGCAGCCCGCGCGTGAATGCCGCGTTCTCGTATCAGCTCAACTGATCGGTCACCAGACAGCCTGCGTCTCGCGGGCCGTTTGGATTAGAACCCCCTCTATCAAACGCGGCGTGCGGTTTCACGTATTCTGGCAAAGCTCGCAACATGCCACCGCCCCATGCAGACGGTCGTGCGGGCACATCGAACACGACATGAAACAAGGAGGAAGACGATGATTCAACTGACCCGCCCGTTGCGCGCACTGGCCATCGCGAGTGCCCTGCTCGCTTGCGCCGCTCCCACCTTCGCCCAGGCCGACAGCCCCGTCGGCATGTGGCAGACGATCGACGACAACACGCATCAGCCGAAGGCGCTCGTGCAGATCGCCGACGACGGCGAAGGCTCGCTGTCGGGCAAGGTCGTCAAAGGCCTCGGCGCCAATGACACGCCCGATCGCCGCTGCACCGCATGCACGGACGAGCGCAAGGATCAGCTCATCAAGGGCATGACGATCATCAAGGCGATGAAGAAGGACGGCGATCACTGGGACGGCGGCAACATTCTCGACCCGGAGAACGGCAAGGTCTACAAGTGCAAGATGTCGCTCGAAGACGGCGGCCAGAAGCTCGTCGTGCGCGGCTATATCGGCGTATCGCTGCTCGGCCGGTCGCAGACCTGGGTTCGCGCACAATGACGCAACGCGCGTCGACACGCGCGACGCGATAAAAAAATCGGCCTGCGACGACGTCGTCAGGCCGATTTTGTTTTGACGCCGACGTGCATGAAACCGATCGACATCACGCTGCGCGCTTCAGCGCATCCGCCGTGTAGCTGTGCGGCGTGCGATAGACCGGCGCCACGGCACTGCGTACCGCCGCCGCCTTCGATTGCGCGTGCTTGCGCATCCGCGTGGCCAGCTGGTCGCACAGATTCGCGCCTGCGTCGCCATACAACGCGTGCATCACCTGCCGCAGCGTGCCGGTCTCGTGCCAGACCTTGAAACGGCGGTGGCAGGTTTGGTACGAAGGGTAACGACGCGGCATCGCGGACCAGGTCGCGCCGCTATAGATGATCCACAGCACGCCGTTCAGGACGGCGCGTGTGTTGGCCAATGGTCGGCCGCGCAACTCGGTGCGCGGCTGCATTTCGGGCAAAAACGGCGCGACGCAGCGCCACTCATGGTCGGTCAGATCGCGATACGGTGTCATGGATATCTCCAGCCTTGGGAACCATGACGCAACGATATCGGCTGACCTCAACCGTGAACATAAGACAAGTCCGAAAATACCCGGAGATTGCGGGAATTTGACCGGAATTGACCTTTGAAACCCGCCGCTCGCCGGCAACCGCGATCAGGTCAGCGAAGTATCGACGATACGACGCGGCGTTTCGAGGTATTCCTTCGACTGCATCTCGACGATCCGCGACACCGTGCGCGTGAACTCGTTCGCCATCGGCCCTTCGACGTACAGCTGCTCCGCCGGCACCGCCGCGGACATCAGCAGCTTGACCTTGTGGTCGTACAGCACGTCGATGAGCCAGGTGAAGCGTCGCGCCTCGGACGCCATCCGCGGCGACATCTGCGGCACTTCCGACAGCACGATCGCATGGAAGCGGCTGGCAAGCTCGAGATAGTCGTTCTGTGAACGCGGGCCGCCGCACAGCGTCGCGAAGTCGAACCAGACGACGCCGTCGGCCTTGCGCAGCGCCTTCAACTCGCGCTTCTCGATATGCAGGATCGGGCTTTCGTCCGGCACCGCGGCGAGCTTCGCGAACGCATGACGCAGTTCGCGATCGGCGTCCGCGCCGAGCGGCGTGTGGTACATCTGCACCTGCGCCAGCGTGCGCTGGCGATAGTCGACGCCCGCGTCGACGTTCAGCACGTCGAGCTTTTGCTTGATCAGCGCGATCGCCGGCAGCATGCGGTCGCGATGCAGGCCATCGGGATACAGATCGTCGGGATCGTAGTTGGACGTCATCACGAACTGCACGCCGTTGTTGAAGAGGCGATCGAGCAGCCGGTACAGGATCATCGCGTCGGCGATGTCCGACACGTGGAATTCGTCGAAACAGATCAGCCGGTAGCGTTTCGCGATGCGCCGCGCGAGCTCGTCGAGCGGATCGGCTTGCCCTTTCAGCTCCTCGAGTTCGCGGTGGACTTCACGCATGAATTCGTGGAAATGCAGGCGCGTCTTGCGCTGCACGGGCACCACCGCATAGAAGCTGTCCATCAGGAAGCTCTTGCCGCGGCCGACGCCGCCCCACATGTAGACGCCGCGCGGGAGGTCCGGATGATTGATGAGCTTCTTGAACGCGTTCGAGCGACGCGCCTTGTACTCGACCCACTCGTCGAAACAGCGCTGCAGGCGATCGACGGCCGCGCGCTGGGCGGGATCGGACTGATAGCCGCGCGTGGTCAGTTCGCGCGTGTAGTATTCGGTGACGTTCATCGGGCAAACCGGAAAGAACGAAGGCGAGCGGGAAACCCCCGCCCGCCTTCGTCATGAGACGGCTGCACCGGCCAATGGCCGGCCGGCGCTATACCGCGCTCAGCTGTTCAGCGAGCGCTTGTCGACGGCGAGCGCCGCTTCGCGCATCACTTCCGACATCGACGGGTGCGGATGGCAGATGCGGGCGATGTCTTCCGACGCCGCCTTGAACTCCATTGCCACCACGGCTTCCGCGATCAGGTCCGACGCGTTCGCGGCGATCACGTGCACGCCGAGCAGTTCGTCGGTCTTCGCGTCCGCGATCATCTTCACGAAACCGTCCGGCGCGTTCATGCCGAGCGCGCGGCCGTTGATCGAGAACGGGAACTTGCCCGACTTGATCTCGCGGCCTTCGGCCTTCAGTTGCTGTTCCGTCTTGCCGACCCATGCGATTTCCGGGTACGTGTAGATCACCCACGGAATGCAGTTGTAGTCGATGTGCGGCTTCTGGCCGTCGATCACTTCCGCAACCAGCACGCCTTCGTCTTCCGCCTTGTGCGCGAGCATCGGGCCGCGCACCACGTCGCCGATCGCGTAGACGTTCGGCACCGCGGTACGGCAGTGGTCGTCCACATCGATGAAGCCACGTTCGTTCGCCTTCAGGCCGATTGCCTCGAGGCCGAGGTTGTCGGTGTTCGGCACGCGGCCGACCGACACGATCAGGCGGTCGGCGTCAAGCGTCTGCGCGTTGCCGTCCTTGTCCGTGTAAGCGATCGACACGCCGTCGGCGGTCGTCTTCACTTCGCCGATCTTCACGCCGAGATGGATGTCGAGGCCCTGCTTCTTGAACAGCTTGGCCGCTTCCTTCGCGAGCGCTTCGTCGGCTGCGCCGAGGAATGCCGGCAGCGCTTCGAGCACCGTCACTTCGGCACCCAGGCGACGCCACACCGAGCCGAGCTCGAGGCCGATCACGCCTGCGCCGATCACGGCGAGCTTCTTCGGCACCGAGTCGAACGTCAGCGCACCTTCATTGTCCGACACGATCTTGTTGTCGACCGGGATACCCGGCAGGTGACGCGCCTTCGAGCCCGTCGCGATGATCACGTTCTTCGCGGTGACGACTTCGGTTTCACCCTCGCCGCTCACTTCGATCTGCACGCCGGCATCGGTCTTGCCGGTGAACTTGCCATGGCCCTTCAGCCAGGTGATCTTGTTCTTCTTGAACAGGAACTCGATCCCGCTCGTCATCTTCTCGACGATCGCATCCTTGCGGCCGAGCATCTTCGCGACGTCGATCTTCACGCCGTCGACCGTGATGCCGTGGTCGGCCAGGTGATGCGACGTGTTCTCGAACTCTTCCGACGAGGCGAGCAGCGCCTTCGACGGGATGCAGCCGACGTTCAGGCAGGTACCGCCGAGCTTCAGCGCGCCGGCCGGGTTCTTCCACTTCTCGATACAGGCAACGGTCTTGCCGAGCTGCGCGGCGCGAATCGCGGCGATGTAGCCGCCGGGGCCGGCGCCGATCACGACGACGTCAAATTCCTTGGACATGACAATCCTTTCTACTTGTACGCCCGCACGCTCGCGCAAGTGCGCGAGCGTGCGGGGCGGGTCAATGCAGTGAGACTCGGCTTACAGGTCGAGCAGCAGGCGCGCCGGATCTTCCAGCGCATCCTTCATCGCGACGAGCGACAGGACTGCTTCGCGGCCGTCGATGATGCGGTGGTCGTACGACAGGGCCAGGTAGTTGATCGGACGGATCACGATCTGGCCGTTTTCGACAACCGGGCGTTCCTTCGTCGCGTGCACGCCGAGGATGGCCGATTGCGGCGGGTTGATGATCGGGGTCGACAGCATCGACCCGAACACGCCGCCGTTCGAGATCGAGAACGTACCGCCCGTCATTTCCTCGATCGACAGCTTGCCGTCCTTCGCCTTCTGGCCGAATTCGGCGATCTTCTTCTCGATCTCGGCGAGACTCAGCTGATCGGCGTTGCGCAGGATCGGCACGACCAGGCCGCGCGGCGAACCGACCGCGATACCGATGTCGAAGTAGCCGTGATAGACGATGTCGTTACCGTCGATCGACGCGTTCACCAGCGGGAACTTCTTCAGCGCGTGCACGGCCGCCTTCACGAAGAACGACATGAAGCCGAGCTTCACGCCATGTTCCTTCTCGAACTTGTCCTTGTACTTGTTGCGCAGTTCCATGACCGGAGCCATGTTCACTTCGTTGAACGTCGTCAGGATCGCGTTGGTCTGCTGCGACTCGAGCAGACGCTCGGCGATACGCGCACGCAGGCGCGACATCGGCACGCGCTGTTCCGGACGATCGTTCAGCCACGTCGCTGCCGATGCCGGCACCTTCACTTCCGGCAGCGCCGGCTTCGCAGCAGCGGCCTTCGCCGGTGCGGCGGCCGGAGCAGCCTTCGGTGCGCTGCCTGCGGCCAGCGCGTCGCCCTTCGTGACACGGCCGTCACGGCCCGAACCTGCGACGTCGCCTGCCGACAGGCCCTTCTCGGCCAGCAGCTTCGCTGCGGCCGGCGATGCGGCGGCCGAGCTCGACGCGGTCGCGACAGCCGGCTGTGCTGCCGGTGCGGCTGCAGCAGGGGCTGCCGCCGGCTTCACTTCGGCGGCGCCTGCCGCTGCTTCGGCAGCACCTGCCTTCGCTTCGGTGTCGATCGTCGCGATGATCTGGTCGGCGACCACGGTGTCACCGTCGTTCTGCAGCACTTGCGCGAGCACGCCCGCGGCCGGTGCCGGCACTTCGAGCACGACCTTGTCGGTCTCGAGTTCGATCAGGATTTCGTCCTGCGCGACTGCTTCGCCCGGCTTCTTCTTCCACTGCAGCATGGTGGCTTCCGAAACCGACTCCGAAAGCTGGGGGACTTTGACTTCTACGATAGCCATGTGATTTTCCTGGATGCTTAATCTGGGGTATGACGCGGTTCGTGCGATTCCTTCGGCCGGTGCGGCGCGCGACGCGCCCGGCAGGCCAAAAGAGACGGGAAAGCGCAGTGCGCCTTCCCGTTTCGCTTGACGTCGGTTATTTCGCGATCGATGCGCTCTTCAGGCGGCCGAATGCACCTTCGATGAGGGCCTTCTGCTGCTCGTAGTGCTTCGCGTAGTAGCCAACCGCCGGCGAGGCCGAAGCCGGACGGCCGCTGTATGCCAGCTTCTGCCCTTCCTTCATGCCTTCCTTCAGGTGGTGCTCGACGTAGAACCAGGGACCCTGGTTCTGCGGCTCGTCCTGCACCCAGACCACTTCAGTCGCGTTCTCGTACTTCTTCATTTCGGCTTCGAACTGCTTGTGCGCGAACGGATACAGCTGCTCGATACGGATGATCGCGACGTCGTTCGCCTTCGCTTCGCGGCGATGCGCGACGAGGTCGTAGTACACGCGGCCCGAGCAAGCCAGCACGCGCTTGACCTTCTTCGCGTCGATGCCGCCGTCGGTTTCGCCCAGCACCGGCTGGAACGAACCCTTCGCGAGTTCCGACAGGTCCGACACCGCTTCCTTGTGACGCAGCAGCGACTTCGGCGTGGCGACGATCAGCGGCTTGCGGAACAGGCGGATCATCTGGCGACGCAGCAGGTGGAAAATCTGCGCCGGCGTCGTCGGCTGGACGACCTGCATGTTGTGATCGGCACACAGTTGCAGGAAACGCTCGATACGCGTCGACGAGTGTTCCGGACCCTGGCCTTCGTAGCCGTGCGGCAGCAGCATCGTGAGACCCGACACGCGGCCCCACTTCACTTCGCCCGACGAGATGAACTGGTCGATCACGACCTGCGCGCCGTTGACGAAGTCGCCGAACTGCGCTTCCCACAGCACGAGCGTGTTCGGCTCGGCGGTCGAGTAACCGTATTCGAAGCCCAGCACCGCTTCTTCCGACAGCACCGAGTCGATCACCGTGAACTTCGCCTGACCGTCGGCGATGTTCTGCAGCGGCACGTACGTGCCGTCGTTCCAGCGCTCACGGTTCTGGTCGTGCAGCACCGCGTGACGGTGCGTGAACGTGCCGCGGCCCGAGTCCTGGCCCGTCAGGCGCACCGAATAGCCCGATGCGACGAGCGACGCGAACGCGAGGTGTTCGCCCATGCCCCAGTCGAGCGGCTGGTCGCCGCGCGCCATGTTGCGGCGGTCGTTGATCACGCGCTCGACGAGCGGGTGAACCTTGAAGTTTTCCGGGACCGTCGTGATGCGTTCGCCGAGGCGCTTCAGTTCGGCGAGCGGCACGGCCGTATCGGCTGCGTCCGTCCACTTGCGGTTCAGGAACGGAACCCAGTCGACCGCGTACTTGCTCTTGTAGTTCGACAGGACCGGATCGACGGTGTGGTGGCCGTCGTCCATCGCCTTGCGGTACGCCTTCACGTAGTTGTCGGCGTCTTCCGCGGTGATCACGCCCTGCTGCACGAGCTTCTCGGCGTACAGCGCACGGGTGCCCGGGTGCTGCGCGATCTTCTTGTACATCAGCGGCTGCGTGACCGCCGGCGTGTCCTGCTCGTTGTGACCCAGCTTGCGGAAGCAGACGATGTCGATCACGACATCCTTGTGGAACTGCATCCGGTAGTCGATCGCGATCTGGATCGCGAGCACGACGGCTTCCGGATCGTCGCCGTTCACGTGCAGCACCGGCGCTTCGATCATCTTGACCACGTCGGTACAGTACAGCGTCGAGCGCGCATCGCGCGGGTCCGACGTCGTGAAGCCGATCTGGTTGTTGATGACGATGTGCAGCGTGCCGTGCGTGCCGTAACCGCGCGTCTGCGCGAGGTTCAGCGTTTCCATCACGACGCCCTGGCCGGCGAAGGCCGCGTCGCCGTGGATCTGCACCGGCAGCACTTGCAGGCCGTCTTCGTCGCCGCGACGGTCCATCCGCGCCTTCGCGGAACCTTCGACCACCGGGTTCACGATTTCGAGGTGCGACGGGTTGAACGCGAGCGACAGGTGGACCGGACCGCCTTCGGTCGACACGTCCGACGAGAAGCCCTTGTGGTACTTCACGTCACCGGCCGGCAGGTCGTCGACGTGCTTGCCTTCGAATTCGGCGAACAGGTCGGCCGGCATCTTGCCCAGCGTGTTGACCAGCACGTTCAGACGGCCGCGGTGGGCCATGCCGATGATGATTTCCTGCACGCCGCGCTTGCCCGCGTGCTGGACGACTTCGTCCATCGCCGCGATGAAGCTTTCGCCGCCTTCGAGCGAGAAGCGCTTCTGGCCGACGTACTTGGTGTGCAGATAGCGCTCGAGGCCTTCCGCTGCCGTCAGGCGATTCAGGATGTGCTTCTTCTTGTCGATCGAGAAGGACGGCGTCGCGCGGGTCGATTCCAGGCGCTCCTGCCACCAGCGCTTCTGCTCCGGATCGCTGATGTACATGTATTCGGCGCCGATCGTGCCGCAATACGTGTCACGCAGGCCCTTGACGATGTCGCGCAGCGAAGCCTGGTCGAAGCCGAAATACAGGTTGCTTGCGCTGTACGTCTGGTCGAGGTCGCCTTCGGAGAAGTCGTAGAACGCGGGTTCGAGTTCGGGAATGGCGGGACGTTCGCGACGCTTCAGCGGATCCAGATTGGCCCATTGCGAGCCGAGGAAGCGATATGCGCTGATGAGGGACTGGACGTGGACCTGCTTGCGCGCGGTCGCCAGATTGCTGGTGCTTTCGCGCGGGATGAAGGCATTGGCCTTCGCGCGCTCGGCGAACGATTCGACGATCGGAAAATGAGCGACGTCATTGGCATTCGAGCCGTCGGTTGCAGGCACGTTCTGCAGCGCGTCGAAATACTCTCGCCAGTTCTCCGGCACCGATGCCGGATTGTTGAGGTATGCATCGTACAGTTCTTCAACGTACGAAGCATTGCCGCCGAACAGATAGGAGTTCAGCTGAAACTGCTTCATTACATCTGACATTTTACGCTCACCTTTCTTCGAGCTTCTCGAGAAATAGCGGGTTACTCAACCTTCCGCGACACGGCCTGACCGTTTAGCGGATTGCGAATCAAGTCTTGCTTGGAAGGACCTAAAACTTGCGTGCGCGCAGCATATCACAGAACCGTTACCGAAGTTCACGACGAAATGTGCCCGAAAGCACCGCGCGACGGGGTTTTGCCGGATTGCCACGACCCGCGGGAACAGTGTTTTGCAGCCCGCCCGATTGCGCATCGCGCAGATGCAAAAAAGGCCGCCCGAAGGCAGCCTTTTTCATCATGCAAGGGAACGATCCAACTTAGTCGACCGCGCCTTCGCGGCTCGCGCGGCGACGTTCGTGCTCCTTCAGGAAGCGCTTGCGCAGGCGGATCGACTGCGGCGTCACTTCCACGAGTTCGTCGTCGTCGATGAATTCGACCGCGTATTCGAGCGACATCTGGACCGGCGGCACGAGGCGCACGGCTTCGTCGGTGCCCGATGCGCGCACGTTGGTCAGTTGCTTGCCCTTGATCGGGTTCACGACGAGGTCGTTGTCGCGGCTGTGGATGCCGATGATCATGCCCTCATACAGCGCATCGCCCGGCTTCACGAACATGCGGCCGCGATCCTGCAGCTTCCACAGTGCGTAGGCGACCGCGGCACCGTCATCCTGCGAAATCAGCACGCCGTTGCGGCGCTCGAAGACCGAGCCGTCCTTGACCGGTGCGTACGAGTCGAAGATGTGGCTCATCAGGCCCGTGCCGCGCGTGAGCGTCAGGAATTCGCTCTGGAAGCCGATCAGGCCACGTGCCGAGATCTTGTATTCCAGGCGCGTGCGGCCGCGGCCGTCCGATGCCATGTCGAGCATTTCGCCCTTGCGGCGACCGAGCTCTTCCATCACGCCGCCCTGGTGTTCGTCTTCGACGTCGACCGTCAGCAGCTCGTACGGCTCGTGGCGCACACCGTCGATTTCCTGCATCACGACGCGCGGACGCGACACGGCCAGCTCATACCCTTCACGGCGCATGTTCTCGACGAGAATCGTCAGGTGCAGTTCGCCGCGGCCCGACACTTCGAACACCGTTTCGTCGCCCGTGTCCTTCACGCGCAGCGCGACGTTGTGATTCAGTTCCTTCATCAGGCGGTCGCGGATCTGGCGGCTCGTCACGAACTTGCCTTCGCGGCCGGCCAGCGGCGACGAGTTGACGAGGAAGTTCATCGTCAGCGTCGGCTCGTCGACCGTGATCATCGGCAGCGCTTCCGGCGTGTCGACCGCGCAGATCGTCGCGCCGATGCCGACGTCTTCAATACCGTTGATCAGCACGATGTCGCCGGCTTCGGCCGACTCGACCTGCACGCGCTCGAGGCCCTTGAACGACAGCACCTGGTTGATCTTGCGGTTCAGCACGTCGCCTTCCGGACCGAAGCGCATCACGACCGGCTGGCCCGGCTTGATGCGGCCGCGCGTGATGCGGCCGACGCCGATCCGGCCGACGTACGTCGAGTAGTCGAGCGACGTGATCTGGAGTTGCAGCGGCGCTTCCGGATCGGCCGGGCGAACCGGCACGTGCGCGAGGATCGCCTCGAACAGCGGGCGCATGTCGCCTTCGCGGGTCGCCGGATC
The DNA here is from genome assembly GCF_905339895.1 of Burkholderia sp. BCC1988. Classification (NCBI taxonomy): domain Bacteria; kingdom Pseudomonadati; phylum Pseudomonadota; class Betaproteobacteria; order Burkholderiales; family Burkholderiaceae; genus Burkholderia; species Burkholderia sp. BCC1988. The sequence continues at coordinate 129,103 of NZ_CAJPHA010000020.1, read as the reverse complement.
GAGCGACGCATAGCCGTTCAGGCCCGATGCGTAGACGATCGGGAAGTCGAGCTGCTCTTCGGTCGCGCCGAGCTTGTCGAACAGGTCGAAGGTCTGGTTGATGACCCAGTCGATCCGCGCGCCCGGACGGTCGATCTTGTTGACGACCACGATCGGCTTCAGGCCGAGCGCCAGCGCCTTCTTCGTGACGAAGCGCGTTTGCGGCATCGGGCCCTCGACCGCGTCGACGAGCAGCAGCACCGAGTCGACCATCGACAGCACACGCTCCACCTCGCCACCGAAGTCCGCGTGCCCCGGCGTGTCGACGATGTTGATGTGCGTGCCTTCGTATTCGACCGCGCAGTTCTTCGCGAGGATCGTGATCCCGCGCTCTTTTTCGATGTCGTTCGAGTCCATCACTCGCTCGGCAATCTGCTGGTTCTCGCGGAAGGTGCCGGACTGGCGGAGCAGTTGGTCGACGAGCGTGGTCTTGCCGTGGTCGACGTGAGCGATGATGGCGATATTGCGAAGGGCGCGGGTCATAGAAACCTGGAAATCGTTGAACGCGCAAACGCGCACGCTCGTCAGTCACCGGGACACGTGCGCGCGCGTTGCAGCTTGGAAAGCCTCAAATTATAGCACGTGAGAATGTCGAGAGCCGGACCGTGTGTTGCAACGCGAAAGATGATGCGCCCCGCCCTCGCTTCGCAGAGGGCGATTCCGCCTGCCGACACACCGCCCACGAACGAAGACCCTGACGCCCGCAAGGGAATTTCGGGCCGCGCAGCGCCCGCCCGCCCGTTCGATTAATATTTGCCGCGGCAAGCAAATAGCGCCTATACTGCTGCCTAGTCAACTATTGCAGCTTCAGGGTTTTATGTCGGATTCTCCTTCCCAACCGCCCGTTTCGCCGCTGTCCTCGTATCAGATGAACGACAGCGTCGGTTATCTGATGTCGCGTGTGAAGTCGGTGATGACCAACCTCGTCACGCAGCGCACGCAGGAAGAGCTCGGCATCACGGGCACGCAGGCGAGCATGCTGTTCATGATCGCCGTCGGAAAGTGCTCGACGGCCGCCGAACTCGCGCGGGAATACGGGATCGACGCGAGCGCGGTCACGCGCCTGCTCGATCGCGTCGAGAAACGCGGCCTGCTGTCCCGCGTGCGCAGTATCGAGGATCGACGGGTCGTACGGCTCGAGCTGACCGATGAAGGCCGCGCGCTTGCCGAGCGTCTGCCGCCGGTGTTCCGCAGCGTGCTCGACGAGCTGCTGGACGGATTTACGCCGGAAGAAGTCGGGTTCCTGAAGAGCATGTTGCGCCGCATTCTCAGCAACTACTGCGAAACCGCGGGCGGCAGCATCACGTAATAGTTGCCATAACAATTACTTTTGACAGATTAATGTAAGGAAATCCTTGCAGTGTCCATCATTCATTCCGAGTCAGGGAACAGCGCGATGAAATCCTCCCCGTTGTCCGTGCGCGCCGGGTCGTGCCGCGCCGCCGTCGCCGCCGCGGTTGCCGCGCTGGCGCTGGCGGGCTGCGCAAACTACATCGGCATCAAGAGCGACAAGCAGATCGCACCCGCATCGCAATTCGAAACCGCCCAGAGCCTGCCGGCCCAGGGCGGCCAGTGGCCGGCTCTCGACTGGGCCAACCAGTTCGGCGATCCGCAGTTGCCGAAGCTGATCGACGAGGCGCTCCAGGGCAACCCGTCGATCGCGCAGGCACAGGCGCGCATCGCGAAGGCGTCGTCGTACATCGAGTCGTCGCGCTCGAACCTGATGCCGAAGGCCGAAGCCAGCTACTCGTGGACACGCGAGCTGTATTCGTCGAACGCGCTGTTCCCGCCCCCGTACGGCGGCCAGTGGTACAGCGAGAACAACGCACTCGCGAGCGCGTCGTGGGATCTCGACCTGTGGGGCAAGAACCGCGAGCGCCTGCACACCGCCGTGTCGCAGGAAAAGGCCGCCGAGGCCGACATGCAACAGGCACGCATCACGCTCGCGTCGTCGGTGGCCCGCACCTACAACTCGCTCGCCCAGCTGTATGCGCTGCGCGACATCGCGCAGCGCGAGATCGCCAACCGCCGGACGGTCGGCAAGATCACCGACGGCCGCGTGTCGGCCGGTCTCGACACCAACGTGGAACGCCAGACGGCGCGCGGCAACATCGCGACGACCCAGGCATCGCTGTCCGACCTCGACGGCCAGATCACGACCGTGCGCTACCAGCTCGCCGCGCTGCTCGGCAAGGGGCCGGATCGCGGGCTGCAGATCGCCGCGCCGGTGATGAACCCGACCGGCGAAGTCGCACTGCCCGGCAACCTGCCGGCCGACCTCGTGTCGCGCCGCCCCGACATCGTCGCCGCGCGCTGGCAGGTCGAGGCCGCGATGCACGACGTGAAGGAAGCGAAGGCCGAATTCTTCCCCGACGTGAACCTCGCGGCCGGCTTCGGCTTCGATGCGTTCGGCTGGGGCAAATTCCTGAATTTCGCGAGCCGCCAGGCGCAGTTCGGGCCGGCCATCCACCTGCCGATCTTCGATGCCGGTGCGTTGCGCGCGCAGCTCAAGGGCCGCTACGCGGACTTCGACCTGTCGGTCGCGAACTACAACCAGACGCTGATCAGCGCGCTGAACGACGTCGCGACGCAGGTCGCGTCGATCCGTGCGGTCGATCGCCAGATGGATGACGCGCAGCGTGCGCTCGATGCGTCGACGCGGGCGTACGACCTCGCCGTGATCCGCTACAAGGCGGGCCTGTCGCCGCAGCTCCAGGTGCTGACCGCGGACACCAACCGCCTCGCATCGGAACAGACGGTGACCAACCTGAAGATGCGCCGGCGCGACATGCAGCTCGCGCTGATCAAGGCGCTCGGCGGCGGGTTCGACGCGACCGGCACGCGGCTCGCCGCGCCCGACGCCGACAAGCAGACAAGACAGGCCGCCAACTGATCCGGCGCCACCACTACGCAGACACTCGAAATAACGGACGGAGAACATCGCCATGAGCGACCCTCAACAAAACGCCGCCAGCGCACAGCCGCAGAACAACGGGAAGCGCAAACGGATGATGACGCTGCTGATCGCGGTCATCGTGATCGCGGCCATCGCGTACGGTCTGTACTACTTCCTCGTCGCACGCTTCCATGAAGAGACGGACGACGCATACGTGAACGGCAACGTCGTGCAGATCACGCCGCAGGTCACGGGTACCGTGATCGCCGTGAAGGCCGACGATACGCAGACGGTCAAGGCCGGCGATCCGCTGGTCGTGCTCGACCCGGCCGACTCGCAGGTCGCGCTGCAGCAGGCCGAGGCCAACCTCGCGCAAACGGTGCGCCAGGTGCGCGGCCTGTTCGTCAACGACGACCAGTACCGCGCGCAAGTCGCGCTGCGCCAGTCCGACCTGTCGAAGGCGCAGGACGACCTGCGCCGCCGGATGGCCGTCGCGCAGACGGGTGCCGTGTCGCAGGAAGAAATCTCCCATGCACGCGACGCGGTGCGCGCCGCGCAGGCGTCGGTCGACGCCGCGCAACAGCAGCTCGCATCGAACCGCGCACTGACCGCGAACACGACGATCGCGTCGCACCCGAACGTGATGGCCGCGGCAGCGAAGGTTCGCGACGCGTACCTCGCGAACGCGCGCAACGTGTTGCCCGCACCGGTCACCGGCTATGTCGCGAAGCGCTCGGTTCAGGTCGGCCAGCGCGTGTCGCCGGGCAACCCGCTGATGTCGGTCGTGCCGCTGAACGCGGTGTGGGTCGACGCGAACTTCAAGGAAGTCCAGCTCAAGCACATGCGTATCGGCCAGCCGGTCGAATTGACCGCCGACATCTACGGCTCGTCGGCCGTCTACCACGGCAAGGTCGTCGGCTTCTCGGCCGGCACGGGTTCGGCGTTCTCGCTGCTGCCGGCGCAGAACGCGACGGGCAACTGGATCAAGGTCGTGCAGCGCCTGCCGGTGCGTATCGAGATCGATCCGAAGGAACTCGAGAAGCATCCGCTGCGCATCGGCCTGTCGATGCAGGTCGACGTCGACATCAAGGACGAGCGCGGCGACCAGCTCGCCAACGCGCAGAACACGGTCTACGAAACGAACGTGTTCGCGAAGTACGGCGACGAAGCCGACGCCGAGATCGCGCGCATCATCGCCGAGAACGCCGGCGGCAACGCGCCGGCACCGGCCGCGGCGAAGTCGAACGCCGCCGCCAAGATGATGTAACGGTTCCGACTCCGGAAAACTATCGACATGGCACAGGCTCCTGTCTCCCACCCGCCGCTACAGGGCGGGCAACTCGTGCTCGGGACGATCGCGGTATCGCTCGCGGTGTTCATGAACGTGCTCGACACGTCCATCGCGAACGTCGCGATCCCGACCATCTCGGGCGACCTCGGCGTGTCGTCCGACCAGGGTACGTGGGTCATCACGTCGTTCGCCGTCGCGAACGCGATCTCCGTGCCGCTGACGGGCTGGCTGACCGACCGCTTCGGTCAGGTCCGCCTGTTCCTCGCGTCGATCATCCTGTTCGTCATCTCGTCGTGGATGTGCGGGCTGTCGCCGAACCTGCCGTTCCTGCTCGGCTCGCGCGTGCTGCAGGGCGCGGTCGCGGGCCCGATGATTCCGCTGTCGCAAGCGCTCCTGCTGTCGAGCTATCCGCGCGCGAAGGCACCGATGGCGCTCGCACTATGGGCGATGACGACGCTGATCGCACCCGTCGCGGGCCCGATTCTCGGCGGCTGGATCTCGGACAACTATTCGTGGCCGTGGATCTTCTACGTCAACATCCCGGTCGGCATCGCCGCCGCCGCTGCGACGTGGGCGATCTATCGCAATCGGGAGTCGGCCGTGCGCCGCGCGCCGATCGACGGCGTGGGCCTCGCGCTGCTGGTCATCTGGGTCGGCTCGCTGCAGATCATGCTCGACAAGGGCAAGGATCTCGACTGGTTCGCGTCGACGACCATCATCGTGCTCGCGCTGACCGCTGTCATTGCGTTCGCGTTCTTCGTGATCTGGGAGCTGACCGCCGAGCACCCAGTCGTCGACCTGTCGCTGTTCCGCATGCGGAACTTCACCGGCGGCACAGTCGCACTGTCGATCGGGTACGGCCTGTACTTCGGCAATCTCGTGCTGTTGCCGCTGTGGCTGCAGACGCAAATCGGCTACACCGCGACCGACGCCGGCCTCGTGATGGCGCCTGTCGGGTTGTTCGCGATCCTGTTGTCGCCACTCACCGGGAAGTATCTGCCGCGTACCGATCCCCGCTTCATCTCGACGGCGTCGTTCCTGACGTTTGCGCTGTGCTTCTGGATGCGTTCGCGATACACGACGGGCGTCGACGAATGGTCGCTGACGCTGCCGACGCTCGTGCAGGGTATCGCGATGGCGGGCTTCTTCATCCCGCTCGTGTCGATCACGCTGTCCGGCCTGCCCGGCAACCGCATTCCCGCGGCGTCCGGCCTGTCGAACTTCGTGCGAATCATGTGCGGCGGCATCGGCACATCGATCTTCCAGACCGCGTGGGACCACCGCAACAACTTCCATCACGCGCAGTTGGTCGAGCAGGCGAACCCGTACAACCCGACGTTCAACCAGGCCGTCACGCAGATGCGCAGCCTCGGGCTGACGCAGGACCAGGCGCACGGCCTCATCAACAACATGGCCACGCAGCAGGCCGCGCAACTCGGCGTGAACGATCTGTTCTACATCTCCGCGGCGATCTTCGTGCTGCTGATCGGACTGATCTGGATCACGAAGCCGGAGCGCGCGGGCGGCGGCGATGCGGGTGCGGCGGCGTCGGCTGCACACTGAGCACCGCGCTCGAACGAGCGCGCCCAACAAAAAACCCGGTCGATTTCGACCGGGTTTTTTTCGTTCCGACGACGGCGCTTGCGCGTCGCGCGTTACGCAGCCGTCACGACGAGGCGTTCGGGCGCGAGCACGCCGTTGGCCTTGCGCGCCACGCCGAGCAGTCGCTGCGCGTCGTACACGCGCACGCGCCCGCCCTCGGCTGCATCGATCGGATCGAGCGCCGACAGCGGCAGGCGCTGGCCGTGCAGGAATCGCTTCGCGCTGGTTTCGTCGAGGCGCACCAGCGGAAACGTCGACAGCAACGCGTCGACCGGCTGAAGCCAGGCGTCGCGCGCCGCTTCGGCAGCGTCGGACAGCGCGTCGAGCGTCACCGCATGTTCGAGCGTCAGCGCGCCGACACCCGTGCGACGCAGCATCGTCAGATGTGCGCCGCAGCCGAGCGCTTCGCCGATGTCTTCGGCCAGCGTGCGCACATACGTGCCTTTGCTGCAGGTCACGCGGAACGTCACGTCCGGCAATTCACAGGCCAGCAGATCGAGCGCATGGATCGTCACGTTGCGGCCTTCCCGCTCGACGGTCTGGCCCGCACGCGCGTATTCGTACAGCGGCTTGCCGTCGCGCTTGAGCGCCGAATACATCGGCGGCACCTGCACGATCTCGCCGGTAAAGCGCGCGAGCGCCGCTTCGACCGCCGCACGGTCGCATTCGACGGCGCGCGTGTCGAGCACGTCGCCTTCCGCGTCGCCGGTGGTCGTGCGCACGCCGAGACGCATCGTCGCTTCGTAGGTCTTGTCCGCTTCCAGCAAGTCCTGCGAGAACTTCGTCGCTTCGCCGAAGCACAGCGGCAACAGGCCCGAGGCCAGCGGATCGAGCGTGCCGGTATGGCCGGCTTTCTTCGCGAGAAGCAGGCGCTTCGCGCGAATCAGGGCGTCGTTGCTCGACAGGCCGACCGGCTTGTCGAGCAGAAGGACGCCATCCAGCGCGCGCCGCGGCACGCGTGGACGCTGGGGAGCTGCAGTCGTCATGGGGCGTGCGCGCTCAATCGTCCTTCGCGGGCGCGTCGGCTTCGTCGTCGTCCTTCGCGCGCGTCGAGTTGGCTTCCTTGATCAGGCGCGACATTTCCACGGCCTTCTCGATCGTCTGGTCGTAATGGAAGTGCAGCGTCGGCACCGTATGAATGTGCAGGCGCTTGAACAGCAGGTTGTGCAGGTGGCCCGACGCGTGGTTCAGCGCTTCCTGCGTCTTGTCCGGATCGCCGGTCAGCGCCGTGAAATAGACCTTGGCATGCGCGTAGTCCGGCGTGAGCTCGACGCTCTGGATGGTCACGATACCGATGCGCGGGTCTTTGACCTCGCGCATGATGAGTTCGGACAGATCGCGCTGAATCTGGTCGGCGATCTGAACGTTGCGATTGGGGGAAGTACGTTTCCTGGACATGATCGATCCGTGATCCGTTTATCAGGATAAAGCGACGCGCCGTTGGCGCGCCACCATGAAAATGGGCGGGACAGGCCCAAGCCTGCCCCGCCCCATGAGCCGATACGCGACGATTACAGCGTCCGTGCGACTTCGGTCACTTCGAAGACTTCGAACTGGTCGCCTTCGATGATGTCGTTGAAGTTCTTCACCGACATACCGCACTCGAAGCCTTGCTTGACTTCCTTCACGTCGTCCTTGAAGCGCTTCAGCGATTCGAGTTCGCCCGTGAAGATCACGACGTTGTTGCGCAGCACGCGAACCGACGACGAGCGCTTGACGATACCGTCGGTGACCATACAGCCGGCAACCGTACCGACCTTCGGCACCTTGAACACCTGGCGCACCTCGACCATGCCGGTCACGACTTCGCGCTTCTCCGGCGCCAGCATGCCCGACATCGCGGCCTTCACCTCATCCACTGCGTCGTAGATGATGTTGTAGTAGCGGATGTCGATACCGTTCGCTTCGGCCAGCTTGCGCGCCTGTGCATCCGCACGCGTATTGAAGCCGATGATGACCGCCTTCGATGCCGTTGCCAGGTTGACGTCGTTCTCGCTGATGCCGCCCACCGCGCTGTGCACGATCTGCACGCGCACTTCGTCGGTCGACAGCTTGAGCAGCGACTGCACGAGCGCTTCCTGCGAGCCCTGCACGTCCGCCTTGATGATGAGCGGCAGGTTCTGCACTTCGCCTTCGCCCATCTGCTCGAGCATGCTTTCCAGCTTCGCGGCCTGCTGCTTCGCCAGCTTGACGTCGCGGAACTTGCCCTGACGGAACAGCGCGATTTCGCGCGCCTTGCGCTCGTCCGGCAGCACGATCACTTCCTCGCCTGCACCCGGCACTTCCGACAGACCCTGGATTTCGACCGGGATCGACGGGCCGGCTTCCTTCGTCGGCTTACCGTTCTCGTCGAGCATCGCACGCACGCGGCCGTAAGCCGTGCCTGCGAGCACGATGTCGCCGCGATTCAGCGTACCCGACTGCACCAGGATCGTCGCGACCGGGCCCTTGCCCTTGTCCAGCTTCGCTTCGATCACGATGCCCTTCGCCGGCGCCTCGACCGGTGCCTTCAGTTCCAGCACTTCGGCCTGCAGCAGCACGTTCTCGAGCAGGTCGTCGATACCGGCGCCCGTCTTGGCCGACACCGGCACGAACGGCGAATCGCCACCGTATTCTTCCGGCACGACGCCTTCCGCGACCAGTTCCTGCTTGACGCGGTCCGGGTTCGCTTCCGGCTTGTCGATCTTGTTGATCGCCACGACAATCGGCACGCCACCCGCCTTCGCGTGCGCGATGGCTTCCTTCGTCTGCGGCATCACGCCGTCGTCGGCAGCCACCACCAGCACCACGATGTCGGTCGCCTTCGCGCCGCGTGCACGCATTGCCGTGAACGCTTCGTGACCCGGCGTATCGAGGAACGTGATGACGCCGCGCGGCGTTTCGACGTGGTATGCGCCGATGTGCTGCGTAATGCCGCCCGCTTCGCCCGCTGCAACCTTCGCGCGGCGGATGTGGTCGAGCAGCGAGGTCTTGCCGTGGTCGACGTGACCCATCACCGTGACGACCGGCGGACGCGGCAGCTGTTCCGCATCGGTACCGGTCTCGCCTTCGACGAGCAGTGCTTCCGGATCGTCCAGCTTCGCGGCAACCGCGCGGTGGCCCAGTTCCTCGACGACGATCATCGCCGTTTCCTGGTCCAGCACCTGGTTGATCGTGACCATCTGGCCCATCTTCATCATCACCTTGATGACTTCGGAGGCCTTGATCGACATCTTGTGCGCGAGATCGGCAACCGAGATGGTTTCCGGCACGTGCACTTCACGCACGATCGGTTCGGTCGGTGCCTGGAACGTCGATGCGCTGTCCTGGTGACGGCCGCGACCCTTCGGGCCGCCGCGCCAGCCGCGGTCGACGCCGCCGCTCGAATCGCCGCGCGTCTTGATGCCGCGGCGCTTCGCTGCGTCGTCCTGCCAGCCGCCCTTGCCGCCGCCCGGCTTCTTGTTGCGGTCGCCCGCACCTGCCGGTGCCGTCGTGGCCGCCGGCGCTGCACCGGCCGGCTTCTTCACGGCCGGACGTGCCTGCGCGCCTGCGCCCGCCGGCTTTGCCGGCTTGTGCAGCGTGCCCTTCGCTTCGGCCGGCTTCGGCGGTTCCACCGGCTTCGGCGGCTCGACTGCCTTGACCACGGCCTTGCGCGGCGTGTTCATCATTTCGCGGATCGCGCGTGCTTCGGCTTCTGCCGCCGCGCGACGCTTGCTGATCTCTTCCTGCTCGGCGCGCGCCTTGTCCGCCGCCTCGCGGGCAGCATCCTCGGCCTTCTTCGCCGCTTCGCGCTGGGCCGCACGTTCGGCGGCCGCGCGTGCTTCATCCTGCGCGGACTGCGCACCGGCTGCTTCCTGCTGAGCCTCGGCGGCCTGCTGGGCAGCCGCCTGCTGTGCCGCTGCGGCTTCGGCCGCGGCACGCTTCGCCGCCGCTTCTTCCTCGGCACGGCGGCGCTCGGCTTCGGCCGCTTCCTCACGGGCACGGCGCTCGGCTTCCTCGCGCTCGAGGCGCTCCTGACGCTCGCGCAGTTCCTGCGCCTGCTTCTCGAGCAGCTCGGCCTCGCGGCGCGCTTCTTCCTCGCGACGCTTCAGTTCCGCATCGTCGTCCGCTTCGGCGACCTGCGCCTGACCCTGTTCCGCACCCTCGGCCACGTCGTCGCGCTTGACGAACGTACGCTTCTTGCGGACCTCGACCTGAATGGTGCGAGCCTTGCCCGTCGCGTCAGATTGCTTGATCTCCGACGTATGCTTGCGGGTCAGCGTGATCTTGCGCTTGTCGCCGTCGGTTGCGCCGTGTGACTTGCGCAAATGATCGAGCAGACGCGCCTTGTCCGCTTCGGACAGCGCATCGTCTTCACTCGCTTTCTGGACGCCCGCTGCCTGCAGCTGTTCGAGCAGCACACCAGCAGGCATTTTCAGTTCCGCGGCAAATTGGGCTACGTTGTTACTCGCCATTCATTCCTCTTAGTGCAAGGACCGATTCCTTGCGGTTAGCATCGGGTCAGGCCATACGGCCGCCATCAAATCAGTGCGCCATGGTCATTTCTCACTGGAACCAGTGTTCACGTGCTTTCATGATCAACGCCTTAGCGGCATCCTCTTCCATCCCGGTCATATCGACCAGTTCATCCACGGCCAGCTCGGCGACATCGTCGCGCGTCTGCATGCCGTGTTCGGCCAGCTTCGCGAGCAACTCCGGCGTGATGCCGTCGAGGCCCTTCAAATCCAGCGCTGCATTTTCAACCTTTTCTTCGTTCGCGATCGCCATCGTCAACAGTGCGTCGCGTGCGCGGTTGCGCAGTTCGTGCACGGTGTCCTCGTCGAACGCCTCGATTTCGAGCATTTCGTTGAGCGGCACGTACGCGATCTCTTCGAGGCTCGTGAAGCCTTCGTCGATCAGGATGTCGGCAACTTCTTCGTCGACGTCGAGACGCGCCATGAACAGCGAACGCAGTCGGTCGCGCTCTTCACCCTGCTTCAGGGCGGATTCGTCCGGCGTCATGATGTTGATCTGCCAGCCGGTCAGTTCGCTGGCAAGGCGAACGTTCTGACCGCTGCGGCCGATCGCGACAGCCAGCTCGTTCTCGTCGACGACGACGTCCATCGAGTGCTTTTCTTCATCGACGACGATCGACTGGACGGCTGCCGGCGCGAGCGCGCCGATCACGAACTGGGCGGGATCCTCGGACCATAGCACGATGTCGATGTTTTCGCCACCGAGCTCGTTGCGCACGGCCTGCACGCGGGAGCCGCGGATGCCGACGCAGGTGCCGATCGGATCGATCCGCTTGTCGTAGGCGATCACGCCGATCTTCGCGCGCACGCCCGGATCGCGAGCGGCTGCCTTGATCTCGAGCAGGCCCTGCTCGATTTCCGGCACTTCCATCTCGAACAGCTTCATCAGGAACTCGGGCGCCGTGCGCGAGAGTTCGATCTGCGGGCCGCGCGCGGTGCGGTCGACCTTCGCGATGTAGGCACGCACGCGGTCGCCCACGCGCAGGTTTTCCTTCGGGATCAGCTGGTCGCGGCGCAGCAGCGCTTCGACACGGCCCGATTCGACGATGAAGTTGCCCTTGTCGAGGCGCTTCACCGTGCCGGTCATGATCTTTTCGCCGCGCTCGAGGTAGTCGTTCAGGATCTGCTCGCGTTCGGCATCGCGCACCTTCTGCAGGATCACCTGCTTCGCGGCCTGCGCGCCGATACGGCCGAACTCGATCGACGGCACCGGCTCCTCGATGAATTCGCCGACTTCGACGTCGGGCTTCTGCTCACGTGCTTCGAACAGCAGGATCTCGCGATCCGGCTCCTGCAAGCCTGCCTCGTCGGGCACGACGAGCCAGCGACGGAAGGTTTCGTGCTCGCCGCTTTCGCGATCGATATGGACGCGGATTTCGGCGCCTTCGTCGAACAGCTTCTTGGAAGCGGAAGCGAGCGCGGCCTCGAGGGCGCCCAGCACCACATCCTTGTCGACGTTTTTCTCGCGCGCCAGCGCATCCACCAGCATCAACACTTCGCGACTCATTATTTGCGGCTCCTAAAGTCAACTTGCGGAATCAGGCGGGCTTTGTCGATATCGGCCAGCGTGAAATCCAGCATGGCTGCCTCGCCCTTCTTCCTCTCAAATTCCAAACCGATCGTTTCGCCATTCGGCGCGTGCAGAATGCCCCGGTACGTCTTGCGCCCGTCCAGCGGCTTTTTCAAGGTCACGGAAACTTCGCTGCCGGCGAAGCGCTCGAAGTCGGCCAGCTTCTTCAACGGGCGGTCGAGCCCCGGGGACGAGACTTCGAGCCGTTCGTAATCGATGTTTTCGACCGTCAAGACGTGCTGGAGCTGACGCGTGACCTTTTCGCAATCTTCGAGCGAGATGCCGGCAGGCTGATCGATGTAGATGCAAAGCATGCCGCGCCCGGTGCGCTCGAGATCCACCAGCTCGTAGCCGAGCCCGGTGACCGTGGTTTCTATCAGTTCCGTCAGTTGCACAGTGTCCTCTCAGGTGTTCGCGCCCGCCGCTCGCGATTCACCCGCGGGCGCGCGCCTTAGCCGGCGCAGGAAGCGCTACCCGAGATGCCTAACCGTTTCAGCAAAAAAAAATGGGCGGAACGCCCATCTTCTTACTGGTGGTCGCACCTGAGCCGCACATTGAATCCGTACGCCCAGCGACTCCGCGATTATAGCGATTTTTGGCGCAAACGCCAAGCCAGCCGGTAAAAGCAGCGTCCAGCCCGCCTTTACCGACCAAAAATGCGAAACCGGACTGTCCGACCAGGCGGCACAATCCGGCAGCGCGATATATATACAGTCAAAAGCAAACCACGCAGGGGAGGTGCCGACCCAACCGGACTCATGCCGATTTCGCCGGCACACCGGCGGCTTCATGCCGCCGGACGCCGCAAACGCTCAGCGGCCCCGCGAGCGATTGCGCTGCGGACGCTGACCGCCGCGCGCACCGCCGCCGCCGTTGCCGGCGCCTTCGGCGCGATTGCCGTTGGGATTGCGGTTGCCGCCCTTGCCGCCGCCGCGCTTGCCGCCAGCGCCTTCACGCTTGGGGCCCGCGCCATACGACGCACGATTGCCGTCGACATCGCGACCGCCACCCGAGCGGTTGCCATAACCCGACGGCGAAACCGGCAAGCTGCCGTAACCGCTCAGGCCGGGCAGGCCCGGGGCGCCGCGCCGGCCGCCACCGCGACGCGGCTGGTCGAGCTGACCATGCGTCGTCAGCACCGGCTCGCGGCCGATGAAGCCCATCGACGTCTGCATCGGATCCGGCTGGCGGCGCTCGGCCTGCCCGCCACCACCGCGCTTGCCCTTTTCCTCGGACGGCGCCTTCAGGCCGACGGTCGCCATCAGCTTGCGCACCTGCGCCTCGTCAAGCTCTTCCCAGCGACCGCGCTTCAGGCCGCGCGGCAGCGGGATCGGACCGTGGCGCGTACGGATCAGGCGGCTCACCATCAGGCCGGCCGCCTCGAACATCCGGCGCACTTCGCGGTTGCGGCCTTCGGCCAGCGCAACGTGATACCAGTGGTTCGTGCCTTCGCCGCCGCCGTCGCGGATGCGCAGGAAGTTCGCCGGGCCGTCATCGAGCTCGACGCCATGCAGCAGCTTCTGCCGCATCCCTTCGGACAGTTCGCCGACGACGCGCACCGCGTACTCGCGTTCGACGCTGTAGCGCGGATGCATGAAGCGGTTCGCGAGATCGCCCGACGTCGTCAGCATCAGCAGGCCTTCGGTGTTGAAGTCGAGACGGCCCACCGCGAGCCATTTCGCCGTCTTCATCGGCGGCAGGCGGTCGAACACCGACGGACGACCTTCCGGGTCCGCGTGGCTGACGATCTCGCCGGTCGGCTTGTGGTACAGCAGCACGCGCGGCGGCTTGTTCGGCAGCTTGCGCTTGACCGGCTTGCCGTTGATGCGGACCTGGTCGGTCGGCATGATGCGCTGGCCGATATGCGCGGGCTCACCGTTCACCGACACGCGGCCGGCGACGATCAGTTCTTCCATTTCGCGGCGCGAACCCATGCCGGCTTCCGCGAGCACCTTGTGGAGCTTCGGCGCGTCGTCGTCCGGCGACAGCACGCGCTTGTTCGCCGGCTGGCTGCGGCCGCGACGCAGCATCGGCGCACGTACGCCGCTGCCGCCCGCCGAATTGTCCGCGTCGAATGCCGGCGACGTCACATAGGCGAACAGATCGTCCTGCGACGCTGCGTCGCCTTCGGCCTTCGCCGCGCCGCCCTCGGCCTTCGCCGAACCGCCGCGTCGCCCCTGGCCGCCTTGCCCGCCCTGGGCACCCTTGGCTGCGCCTTCGCGCTTGCCGGCCGGCTTGCGGCCACCCTTGGCCGCACCTTCCTTGCGCGGCGCGCGTGCGGGCTGCGCTTCCGCCGCGTCGGCCGGCTGCGCTTCCGCGCCCTCGACGCCCTGCGACTCGCCATCGCCCTTCGACTTGGCTGCCGCGCGGCGACGCGCGATCAGGCTGCGCGGGCCGCGCCGCAGGCCGCGGCGGGGACGCTCGTCACCACCCGCGGCCGGAGCGTCCTGCTCCGGCGCATCGTCGGCACGCGCGGCCTGCACGGCAGGCGCGGACGATTCAATATCGTGGATATCAGTCAAAACAACCTCAAAATGTCAGGTCTCGCGCCCGACTCGGGCGCGGCAAGAAGTCGGCCGCGATCAGGCGCGGCGCTGTTCGGGTTCTGCTTCGTCGTCCGGCAGTGCGTCGGCGCCGATGGGCGCACTGGCACTGCGTACGGCGTCGGCGAGGCTGTCGGACGTATCGTCCAGCAACTCGCCGTCCGCGGGACGGGAGCGTGAGGCGTCGGCCTGGCCAGCCTCGCCCGGCATGTCGCCGGCCGCTTCCGCTCCGTCTCCGGCAACCGCATCGGCAGCCGGCTTGCGATCTTCCTCGTTCCACACCGCGTGCAGCGGCTCGGGCTGCCCGCCGGCCGGCGCTGCTTCGGCGCCGCCCTGTTCGCTCTGAACGCGATCCGCTTCCAGCGTATCGCGGTTCGGCATTTCCTGCGTCGGCGCGCCTTCCGTTGCGGCGTCGCCCGGCAATTCATCCGGCTGAACGTGCGGCTCGTCGGCCGCCGCTTCGCCGGCTTCCGGCACCGCGTCCGCCGCCGGCGCATCGCCGTCGAAGTCCATCGCCTGCTGCGCGAGCAGCGCGGCTTCGATGTTCGCCGCCGGCTCCTCGAGCGCCGGCAGGTCGTCGAGCGCCTTCAGGCCGAGATCGTCGAGGAACTGCTTGGTCGTCGCGTACAGCGCCGGGCGGCCCGGCACGTCTCGATGCCCGATCACCTCGATCCAGCCGCGATCCTCGAGCTGCTTGACCACCTGCGTATTGACCGTGACGCCGCGAATCTCTTCGATGTCGCCACGCGTGACGGGTTGCCGATACGCAATGATCGCGAGCGTCTCGAGCACCGCACGCGAATATTTCGGCGGCTTCTCGGGATGCAGTCGGTCCAGGTAATGGCGCATCGCCGGCTTGCTCTGGAAGCGCCATCCGGTTGCCAGCGCCACCAGTTCGACACCGCGGCCGGACCAATCCTGTTTCAGATCTTCGAGCAACGTGCGGACCGTGTCAGCCGACACGCCGTCGGCAAAGAGCTTGCGCAAATCGCCGAGCTTCAGCGGTTCCTGCGCGCAGATCAAAGCAGTCTCGAGGACGATCTTCGCCTCTTGGGTATTCATGCAGCTAGGCCAGACCCTGTGGTCAAACGAACCGGATCAACAAACAGACGAAAGGAACGGAAGACGCGCTCGCCCGATTCTGATCGGTCATATTGATGGGAGCACGAACCGGGGGCGGCGAACCAACTTCAAGCCAGGCCCAAACCGGACGGAACAGCACGGTTCAACGACGGAACCGCGTGACTGAGCGCCATCTTACGCAAAATTGCCCGGTGCGTAAAGATGAGCCGAAAGGCCCGCCGCCCGCACGCCGCACCCGCTCCGTCCCCGCTTCAATGCAGGCCTGCGCCGCGCGCGAGGAACGCACGCAAGCGCTCGACGCCTGCCTCGAGCCGCACCGGATCGCACGCGTAGCACCAGCGCACGAACCCTTCCCCCTCCGGGCCGAACGCGCGGCCGGGCGCCAGCCCGAGCCCCGCCTCGCGCACCAGCGACTTGCAGAACGCAAGACTGTCGTCCGCGCCCGGCAAGCGCAGGAACAGGTACATCGCACCCGGCGGAGGCGGCACGTCGACGCCCGGCAACGTGCGCAGCGCGGCGACCAGGTGGTCACGCCCACCGCGCAGCGCCGCGACGAACGACTGCACGAACGGCTCGCCGTCACGCAGCGCGACTTCTCCCGCGGCCTGGATGAAACCCGGCGCACACGATGTGTTGTACTCGACCAGCTTCGACAGATCGCCCATCACCGACGCCGGCGCGACCAGCCATCCGAGCCGCCAGCCCGTCATCGCCCAGGCCTTCGAGAACGAATTCACGACGATTACCCGCTCGTCGCGCGATGCGATGTCCAGGAACGACGGCGCGCCGTCCGTGCCGAACACGAGCCGTTCGTATACCTCGTCGGCGACCACCCAGATGCCGTGGCGCCGGCAATGCGCGAGCACGGCCTGCTGGTCGTCGCGGGACATCACCCAGCCGGTCGGATTGTTCGGCGAGTTGACGAACAGCATCCGCGTGCCGGGCGTCAGCGCCGCGAGCAGCCGGTCGACGTCGAGCCGCCAGCCCGCATCGCCATGGCGGAGCGACACGCACTCGACCTGTGCACCGAGGATCTTCGGGATCTCGACGAGATTCGGCCAGAGCGGCGTGACGGCGACGACGCGGTCGCCCGGGCCGACCAGCAACTGCGCAGCCAGCATCAGCGCGCTCACGCCCGAACTCGTCACGGCGATCGTATCGGCCGCCGTCGCACCGTGACGCGCACCAACATAGGTCGCAATCGCATTGCGCAGCGGTACGGTGCCGAGGTTGTGCGTGTAGAAAGTCGCACCGTCGCGCAGTGCCGCGGCAGCCGCGTCGCGAATGAATGCGGGCGTCACGCGATCGGACTCGCCGAACCAGAACGGCAGCACGTCGGGTACGCCGAAGCCGGCGTTCGCCACTTCCCGGATCAGCGACGGACGCAGCGCCTGAACTGCGCTGCGCGCCGCCGGCTCGCCCGTCGCCGGGCCGACATCTGCGGAATGCGTCATCGAGAACCGCCACCGAGGAACACGATCCGCGTAGTGTACCGGCGTGCGCGCCCGATCCGCACCCTTTCAGTCGAGATCCTCCGCCCGCGCCGGCATCTGGCGCACGAGTTCCCAAATCGCCTGCGCGGCCGGCGACAGCGAGCGGTCGCGGCGGCGCACCAGCTCGACGGTGCGCTCGGTACGCGGCGTCAGCGGCCGCGCGACCAGCGTCGATCCGGCCGGCAGCGGCAGCGACAGCCACGGCTGCACGCTCACCCCGACGCCGGCCTCGACGAGCCCGAACACCGTCGCCGAATGCCCGAGTTCCTGCATGACCGTCGCATTGACCCGATGGGCGGCCAGCGCGGCGTCGATCAGTGGCCGGCTTCCGGACGCATGGTCGAGCAGCACGAGACGCTCGCCGTCGAGCGCCGTCCACGGCACCTCGGCCCGCGCCGCGAGCGGATGATCGGCGCGCGCGACCAGGCAGAACGAGTCGGTCATCAACGGTTCGCACACGAGATCGGCAACGGCGAGCGGCCCGATGACGACGCCGAAATCGACTTCGCTCGACTTCACCTTGCGCAGGACGTCGCTCTGCACGTCGTCACGCAGGCCGAGCGTGACGAACGGGAACTGGCGCTCGCACGACGCGACGACGCGCGGCATCAGCCGGCACGCGATCGTCGGGCTCGCTGCGACGATCACGCGCCCCCGCCGCTGCTCGCCGATCTCGCGAATCTCGCGCAGCGTGTCGTCGAGATCGGCGATCAGGCGGGACACGCTCGCGATCAGGTTCGTCCCGACGTCGGTCAACTGCACGTCGCGCGTCGTCCGGTCGATCAGCTTCAGTCCGAGCTCGGTCTCGAGTTCGCGCACGCAACGGCTGACCGCGGACTGCGTGAGCCCGATCTCGTCGCCCGCGCGACTGAAGCTCCGGAGCCGCGCAACCTCGATGAATACGCGAAGCTGGCGCAGCGTAACGTTCATCCCCTCTCCTCATCAATCGTCGATACCGATGCGCGATTTTAATGCGCTGCCTCGTCTTCGATGTGCGAATCCCGCACCTCCCGCACATGTTTCGCTGCGGTGCAATATCGACGCAAACGCACGTAGCACGGGCGACTTGCACAAGATTGGTGATTGTCCTGATTTGCTGGCGGGTTATTTTGGCGTCTTATACGCCCCTAGCTGACTTAGCCGTCAGCCCGCTGCCAAGCGGCTCTCGCGGGAATCGCCTCAGACATGGCACACATCGTGCTTTGTCTGACGTACAGGGCGCAGGTCGAGTCGGACAGAGGGCAGAAACGCCGCTGCCGGCCAACCGGAAGCCCCCACCCGGCACTCGACGCTCGAGTGCTTGAAGAGTGCGCGGCGCAGGGCAGCGCACCGGAGTTAGCTTCGCTGAGGTGAGGACATGATGCTGTTCGACGATTTGAGAGATAACGAGTGGGCGCTGGTCGAAGGTCTGTTTTGCTCGGAACCCGCACGCAGTGAACGGCGCGGCCGTCCCCGCGTGGAGGCCCGTTCGGTGGTAAACGCCGTGCTGTGGGTACTGTCGACGGGTGAAGGCTGGTCGAAGCTGCCGGGCCGCTATCCGTCGCCGCCGACCTGCCGCCGTCGCTTCGACGAATGGCAGGCAGACGGCACGCTCGCCGAAATCGTCAAGCGACTCGGCACGAGCGGCCGCCAGATCTCGCTGCGCGGGCGCATCGGGGCGAGCGCGACGAAGCCGCCAGCACCGCCGAGCCGCGACCGGCTGCGCGGCGCCTTCTGGACCAACCCGGAATCCTGGCGCGCCCCCGTGAAGATGGCGTAACGCATGCTCGATCGGGCGGCTTCGGCCGCCCGGTTTCTTTCAGTGCCACGCGCTTTTGCGCGGCGCTCGCGTCGTCGTCGATTACGCCTGTCGTGCGGCGATACATCTATTTACGATTATTTACAGCAAGCCTGCACTCCCACGCTTACCTTAGCGAAATATCAACAGGCCGCGCCGGTGGCTTGAAGGGAGCCCCGCCATGAAACCAATGTCACTGCTCGTCGCATGCGGCATTGTCATTTCGCTGGCGCTGACCGCCCCCGCTCGCGCGGACGATCGCGCGAAGCCGCCTCACCACCAGCAGGATCATCGGAACACCCTTCGCCAGCAACCGCCCGCCGCGCCGCCCAATCGGCAGACCGTGCCGCGCGGCGATTTGCGCGGCGACATCGCCAGCAACGCGCGCGCGCGCACTGGCTCGCAGCCGTCCGACCTGCCGCGTCATCCGTAGTCCGCAGGAATTCGTCAAAGAAAATTACCGGATTCGGGAACTGCCCGACATGCGACGAGTCACATTCGTTGCCATGAGCACAGCGTGGCAACAGCAAAAGTATCCGGTACGCCCGTATCCTCGCGATACGGGCTTTTTTTTGCGTCGCCGGTGGACGGCGCGCGAGAACGGGAGTGCGCCGCTACAGGCGGCTTTCGAGAATCGCCACGGCGCTCGCTTCGCTCAATGCGTAGTCGTCCATACGGCGATCGGTCCAGGAAAGCAGTTTCTCGTCACGCTCGAGGCGCGCGCATTCGGCACGACCGTTGTCGGTCAGCACCGCGATGTCGACCGGCGCATGGAAACCCGGTGCGGGAGCAACGGTCTTCTGCCTGACCGTGTCCATTAGCCCCAGCGACCGGAGATACTCGAACACGCCCGGGCGGCGCGCCCACGGTACCTGGCGGTACTGCACTCGTCTCAATGCGTCGAGCACCGCTTCGTTGGAATACGTGGTCATCTCGATTCTTTCTTAAAGTGCAGCGACAATGCGAAGCGGCGCGCCGGGCGGGAGCTCCGCCCGCCGATACCGCCACCGATTCTGGGGGCCGACGTTCGGCGTCGCGTCAGGGCCGGATCGTCAGCCGTCCATAAAAAGACACCATACCCCAATCAAATTGATTCTGTTCGATTCATTTGTACTTCTCTTCATCGGTTTCATGCTCTGCCGCAAGCGGCGGCGACTCATCGCGATCGCGAGCGTCGCGCTGTTCTGGCTGCTCGCGACAGGCTGGCTCGCCGCGCCGCTCATCGCGTGGACCGAGGCGGGCGTGACCCCGGTCGAGCGCCCCGACATGCATGGCCGGACCACGCTGATCATCATCGGCGCCGGCACGCGGCGCAGCGACACCGGCCTGCGACCGCCTCCCGACGGGGAAGCACGCATCCGCGCGACCGCGGCGCTCTACCGCATGTGCCGGCAGCAGGCCGCCCGCTGCACCGTGGTGATGTCGGGCGGCGACCCGCAACGTCACGGCGAAACCGAGGCGGCCGTCTACGGGCGCCTGCTGGTCGCGGCGGGTGTCGCTTCCAGCGACCTCATCCTCGAGCCGAACAGCCGTACCACCTACGAAAATGCGAAATTCACTGCATCTATACTACGCTCACAACATGACGACACGCGCATTCTCGTCACGTCGTCCTATCAGATGCGCCGCGCATTGCTCGATTTCCGCCGCTTCGGCATCGATCCGCAACCCGTTTATGCGAACCGCCGGCGCGCGCAAACGGGCTGGCTGCCCCGCTGGCACAACCTGGAAGACGCGAATCAGGCATTGCACGAACTGATCGGCATCGCACAGTTCCACGTCTACCGATGGCTCGGCTGGTTTTGATGGCGACGCTTGCACCGGCGGCGAACGCGACGGTGCCGCCCCGGGATGGCATGCGCATGACGGAATGCACGAAGTGTTGCGCGACTTCAACGGGGCCTTGCGCTGTGCCTCGATCCGGTGCACATTGATCCGTCACTTTTGTTACACTCGACACGCACTCGATTGCAGTCGCCAGACAAAACGGCAACATTCGGGTTCATCACCACTTAGCGGAGGTAAAGCAATGAAGAAGACGTCCCTGGCTATTCTGGTCGCGATGTCGGCGCTGACTGGCGCAGCGTATGCGCAAGAGAGCACGCAAATCCAGACCATCACCGACCCGGCGAAGATCGCCGAGATCGAGCAGCGCGCACAGGCACTGCAACAGCAGCAAGCAGCCGAGGCTGCACAGCCGGCGGCGCAGGAAGAGCACCACGGCAAGAAGGCTGCTCACCACAAGGCAGCGAAGAAGGCTGGCAAGAAGGCCGCCAAGGCCGCTCCGGCAGACGCTGCCAGCCAGTAAGTTCGGCGGCACCGCACAAGCGAAAAGCCGAATCCGGGCAACCGGGTTCGGCTTTTTTGGTTGCGGCGCCTGCGCGCTGTGCTAAAGTCGCGCACCGAAATTTTCCACCCGTGCGCACCCCGGTGCGGAGGACAGCATGAGCAACATTCAACTCGACATCGAGTGGACCGAAGCAGCCACTCGCAAGATCAAGCAACTGATGCCGCGCGGCTCGGACGACGCCTTTCTCGCGCTGCCGCCGATCGAGTGCCTGCCGATGGAGGGCGACGTGCTTTTCCTCGGCCCGCAAGGCAAGCAGCAACCGTTCATCGTCGCCGAACGCCAGTATCACCACGACGGCGATGCCGACTGGACGATCATCCTGATCCTCGACGTACCCAGCGCGTCGCACTGACGCGTCGCGGCGGCCGGCAACGCGTCCGGCCGCACCGCCCTGCTCGCACGCGCTGCGACGGCACGCGAATCCCGGGCCGATCGAGCCGGTCCGCGTCCGTTTCGCGATTGAGCGGCGTGTGAGCGGAACGTTCACACGCGGCCAACGCGACCTCGCCCTACCGGCGCTCGCCGGATGCGAACCGCGCCGCCCCCACTCGAATTGATTGCGAATCACCGAATCCCGCACAGGCCGGATCGGCGCCCTCGCATTGCGGCCCCACCAAAAAAAATTGCCCGCGCTTCATACGAAGCGCGGGCGAAACCGTCGCCCTACGAGGATAGGCGACGGGGCCATCGAGACCCGCGCGCGGCGCGGATCATCATCGGTTGTGCCCGCGCTCGCAGCGCCGGCATCTGGGGACGTCGAAACCGTTGGTCGGGCGTTCGCGACACCTGCCCGGTCTCTGGCACCACCCTCCCTGTCCTAACGATTCGAACTAATAAAGCAGTTTGCGTGCCAGGTGCATTTTCGAAAGCACGTCATTGATCCATAAGGATATTTTCCGGGACCATGACGATGTAACACCCGTTCCGCCGCCGTAACGCGCGGATGTTACGTAACGTCACAAGGCGGAGCAGCCGAACGTCCCGCACACGCCGACGTCACGGCGCGCGACCATAAAAAAAGCCCGCCGGGCGGCGGGCTTGTTCGACGAGCGGGACCGTCGCGATCAGCGCAACTGATTCACGAGCAGCCCCATGATCTGCCGGGCCGGCGACGACGAATCGATCGCACCCGAATCGTCGACGACTGCCACACGCGTCTGATCGGCCGTCAGCGCCTTCACGTTGACGCGATACTGCTTCGCCTGCTTTTCCTTCTTGCCGTGGAACAGTTGGCTCCAGAAGCCCTGCTCGGCCGCGCTCAGATCCTTCGGATCGACATAACGCACGAAATACAGACCCTTCGTGCGATCGCGATCGTCGACCGTGAAGTTCGCGCGATCGAGTGCGAGGCCGACGTGCAGCCACGACCGGTCGTACGGCTCGCCGAGCGTGACTTCGGACGGCACCGCACTCGTGTCGACGTCGTTCGCTTGCGACGACGTACGCGCGACGTTCTGCGCAGCGATCGCCGCGGCAGCCGCCTTCGACGCGTCGGTATCGGCCTTCTTGTCCTTCGGCACCGTGTTGTCGTTGATGTTCGCGACCGGCGGCTCGCCGTTCTTCGCACGCTGCTCGTTCTGCGCGAGCACCGCCATCAGCCGCTTCAGGTATTCCGTCTCGAGCGCCGGATCGTTCGGCTTCGCTTCCCACTTGCTCGAATCGTTGTTCGCGCCGGTGATCGCCTCGCGCATGCCCTTCTGGCTGACGAACACATAGGTGCCGCCGTTCGGCGCCGAATCGAGGCGCGTGCGGTACTTGTTGCGCTCGGCCGTCACGTACGAATTGCCCATCGCCTTCGAGATCACGCTGCGGATCAGGCCGTCGTTGATCTGCGGATGGGTCTCGTTCCAGTCGGTTTCCATCACGCCCTTGTCGCGCTGGTCGACGACGAGCAGGAAGCCCTGCTCCTGCCAGAAGCGGCGCACTTGCGGCCAGATGTCGGCGGGCTTCTTGCCGTCGATCACGAGCCAGCTCTCGGTGCCGTCGCGCTGGATATGCATGCCGGCCACGGCGGGCGCGACGGTATCCGTCGCGGGCGCCGTGTGCTGGACCTGCTGAAGCGCGGACAGGGAAGTCGCGCCGCCCTGCGGCGGCAGCGAACGCTGATCGGCCGTCTCGTCGAGCATGTTGGGCGGCACTGCGAGCGACGCTTCCTTCGATTTCGAATCGCTCTTGTAGTCCACTTTCGTGGGCGACGACGTACCGCAACCGGCGACGAGCGCGCCGGTGGCGAGCACTGCAGCGAACCGCATGGTAAGACGAAGATCAGTCATGTTCGGGGAATCCTCTTCCGCTAAATCACGGCGCTTTCCGTGGATCAACCTTGCATTTTACCGGGGCCGCGCCGGGATGTGCAAAAAAGCGACGGGCAAGAAAAAACCCGCGTCAGCATGAACTGACGCGGGTTCTTATCTGGTCGGGGCGAGAGGATTTGAACCTCCGACCACCTGCACCCCATGCAGGTACGCTACCAGGCTGCGCTACGCCCCGAAAGAAAAAAATTATAACAGAGAGTTGGCCGGTTTAGAACGGGTCGCATGCATTTTGTGCATGTTCCTGCCGAATTTTTTTGTGGCGCACGTGGCGTGACGGATTCGACACGAACGGCGACGCACATGACGCCCGCCCGTCTGCCATCCGTTTACACGATCCGCCTGACGCTCACGCGCTGCGCGCGACACAGATCACCGTGAGCCCCGCCAACCGGTTGAACCGGAACATCGGCAACTCGGCGCGGCAGATCAGCTTGAGCAAACCATTGACTACCGGATGGTGTCGACGCAGTTGCGACGCGGGTTCGCGTGGCTGGCGACGCGCTCGCTCGCTCAGTCGCAATGCCGCCGCGAGCGGAAACGTGAAGCCGAAGTAGTAAGCGCCGCGCTCGACCTCGAGCCCCGCACGGCGCGCGACGTCTTCGAGGCCGTCGAGCGTATACCTGCGCTTGTGTTCGAGAAAGTCGTCGTGCGCGCTCCAGAGGAACTGAAACGCGGGAACGGTGATCAGGAAGCGGCTGCCCTTCGGCACGCCGGCCACATATTGTGCAAGCAGCCCGACATCGTCATCGACGTGCTCGAGCACGTCCATCAGCAACACGAGATCGGCATCGAGCCGATTGACGGCGCGGCGAAAATGGACGGGCTTGCCTGCCGCCTCGCCGTCGGTATCGTCGGCGTAGCTCGTGTCGACACACCACGCTTCCGTCGCCTGCGTGCGCTCGAGCAAATGTTTCGAAAAGAAACCCGAGCCCGCGCCGACATCGAGTATCCGGTTCGCATCCGCCGCGCCCAGAAACCGGCGAATCGCGCTCGCCTTCGACGCGTAGTACCAGTGATCGCCGACGTCCGCTCCCAATACGTCGAGTTCCTTCAGATCCATGACGCCTCCCCCGTGTCGGCCACCATGCTTCGATCATCAAGCTACTGACGCCGATCTTACCGCGCCGCAGCCGTCGCACGCATCGCAAGTTGCGCGAATTGCACCGCGCCCGCATCGCGTCCTAGTCGAAAAGGACGATGGCCGTTTCGCCGCGGATCGCTACCGTGCGCTTACCCGGCGCGAGATCGACGCGCCCGGCGCATCGTCCGACTGCAGGCCGATCGAGATCGCAGATCTGCGCGTTGCCGCGCGGCGCGCCGGGCCGGCAGCGACTTCGATCGCAACGGCGGTCGCAACTTCCCGTGACAGTCTCCGACAAAGGTCAGTGAATGCATCAGAAAAACGAAATGTCCCGACGACACTTTCTCCGGCTGGGCGCCGGCACGTTCGGCATCGCGCTGGGAAGCGCGTCGCTTCTGTCCGCGTGCGGCGGCGATTCGATCGCGATCGCCCCCGTCACGACGCCCAGGCTCGCCTCGGTAGCAAACTTTCGCGATACCGCAGGACCGGACGGAACGGGCTATGCCACCCCGAGCGGCGCAGCGATGAAAAAAGGCGTGATCTACCGGTCGTCCGCGCTCACGTTGTCCGCGGCCGACGTCGCAACGGTCGATACGCTCGGCATCACGCAGGTGTGCGACCTGCGCACGACCTCCGAGATCCAAGCGCAGCCGGATGTACCGTTGGCGGGCGCCATTTGGCAGAACCTCAACGTGCTCGGCGCCGCCAATCTCGGCCCGCTGCCGACCAGCGGCGCGACGGCCACGGCCTTCATGATGAGCATGTATCGGGCGTTCGTGACGTCGGAAACCGCACGCACGAGCTACCACGCGTTGTTTGCCGGCTTCGCCTCATCCGGCGGCAATCTGGTCTTCCACTGTACGGCCGGCAAGGATCGCACCGGCTGGGCGACGGCCATCCTGCACACGATCCTCGGTGTCCGCCCGCAGACGATTCTCGCCGACTATCTGCTGACCAACGTCTACAGCGCGTCGGAAATCGCCGCCTATGTCGCGCAGGCGCAGAAGCGCGGCGGGCAGGATGCGGCCGACATGATGGCCGCGCTGCAAGGCGCGCAAGCCGCCTATCTGCAGGCGGCGTTCGATCAGGTCGTCGCGTCGTATGGCTCGATGACGTCATACATCGAGAACGGCCTGCAGCTCGACGCGTCGACGCAGAATGCGATCCGGCAGCGCATGCTGGTCTGACCGACCGTGCAGGCGGCACTGGCGACAGCGCGGCTGTCATCGCACTGCCGCCGCGCCCGGATCGGACACGGCCTTCATCCGGCAAGTGACCCGGCGTCAACCCACGCCGACGCCGGGTTTGCCGATCCGACGCAATGCGCGCCGCCCGCCTCGACCGCAAAACCAAACGAGCGTTTGATATCGCCGCCCCGACGCCGCGAATCCTTTGCCCTGTCGTGCGCCGACCGATGTTGCCCGCACGCCCGCTGTTTGGTAACGCCGCTCTAGCGCGCTATGCCACACTGCACGGCATCGACGACTGCGCCGCGCATCGATCGCGCGCCCTCGCCGGTCACGACAAGACATGGAGACAGACGATGCGGAATTCGGTCCGGCGCGGCCATCGCACGCCCTTGGCAAGTTTCGACTGGATGGCCGGCCTGCGACGCGCGGCCGCCCCGGTTTCACACGGCACCGCTCGCGCATTCGGCTGCGGTGCGCTTGCGCTCGCGCTGCTCTGCACCGGCTGCGCGGAACCGGCCGCGCAGCGCGACGGCAACGCGTCGGTCGCATCGACGAAGATCGAGCGCGCCAAAGCCGAACGCCTCGCTCACGAACAGCAGATCGCCCGCACGGTGCCGTCGCTCGCGTCGATCAAGCTCACGCAACCGCGCCCGTTCACGCTGCGCGACTCGGGCCAGAACGGCGCGATGACGTTCCTGCGCGACGTCGATTTCCGCATCGTCAACAACCTCGGCTTCTTCATCCATCAACTGTCCGCGACGCTCGTGCCGACGCAGGCCGGCGCCCCCATCGTGTTCGACGACCCGACGAGCTTCGAGATCGACGTACACGAAGGCGCGGTCACGCTCGACAACGCAAAGCTGACCGCGCTCTTCGACACTTACATCTTCGGTTACCGCAACGCGCCGCTGCGCAAGCTCGCCGTATCGGCCGGCGACGGTGTGATCCATCTTCAAGGCGAGATGCAGCGCGACGGCTGGGTGCCGTTCTCGCTGACCGGCACGCTCGCGATCCGCGACGGCAGCCAGCTCGTATTCCACCCGACCGGCGTGCGCGTGTCGGGCATCAACGCGCAGCCGGTCATGCGCGCGGCCAACGTGAAGATGGCCGATCTGCTGAAGGTGGAAACACCGATCGCGCGGCTCGCCGGCGACGACCTCGTGATGTCGGTCGACAAGCTGATGCCGCCGCCACGGCTGAAGATCCGGATCGCCGCGCTGCGCGTAACACCGGCCGGCCTCGACCTGACGCTCGACGACGGCTCGCATGCCGGCTTCGCGCTCCCCGCGAACGCGCCGCAACAGGCGATGTACATCCGCGGCGGCGACGTGAAATTCATGCGCTCGATGCCGATGAACGCCGACATCCTGATCGGCCCGGTCGATCCGACGAAGCGCGACCAGCACTTCGTGTTCGACCTGTACCACTATCGCGACCAGGTTTCGGCCGGCTATTTCAATTTCGACGAAAGCGGCGCGATGGCGATCCGGATGCCGTCGTACGCGGGCCCCGCGAGCGGCGCCGCGCTCGGCAATGCGGCCGCTCGCCTGAACGACAGCTTCCTCGCCGCGCAGCAGAATGCGTTGCGCGACTCGCGCCAGCACTGGGAAGCGTTTGCACTCGCGGCCAGCGCGCCGCGACCCGGCATGCAGAAAGTCGCGATGCGGCGCTCGTCGACCGCCCCGTTCAACGAACGGCACGTGTCGAACCGCAACCCGACGATCCACCTGCACAACGTCGACTTCAACCTGTCCGGCGACATCGGCTTCCATGTCGAGGATCTCGACGTGCAGCTGATCGCGAAACGCCCGGGCGAACCGGTCGATCTCGACGATCCGAACCAGTACGACATCCGCATTCTCGGCGGGACGGTGGTCGAATCGTGGAAGGCGATGTCGGCGCTCTTCAACAACTACCTGCTCGACTACTCCCCGCGCTCGCTGAACGACTTGCAGTTGAGCGCGGATGGCCAGGAATTGCGCGTCCAGGGCGGCATCAAGCTCTGGAATCACGTGCCCGGCGTGTGGCTGCCGACCGACATGAAGGGCACGCTGTCGGTGCTCGACGACCGGCACCTCGCGTTCAAGCCGGCGCAGGTATCGGTGCTCGGCATCCCGCAGGCGAAGCTGCTGCGCTCGCTCGGCATCGAGCTCGCGTCGCTGACGCCGCTGCAGCGCCGCGGCGCGGAGCTGCGCGGCGACACGCTCGTGCTCGACCAGTACACCGTGTTTCCGCCGCCGGTGCTGAACGGCAAGCTCGGCCAGGCGACGGTCGAACGCGACGGGCTGCGCCTCACGTTCCGGCGTGCCGCCGACGCGCCCGCGACGAAGCGGCCGCAGATCGACGCGCCGAGCTACATGTGGATGGAAGGCGGCGACATGAAGATGTTCAACGTGCTCGAACTGAACGTGCGCGCGCTGATCCGGAACTCGGCCGAGGCCGGCCCGATGCGTTTCGACCTGTACGGCTACCGCAGCCAGGTCGCGCAGGGCTCGGTGCGGATGCTGCCGGACGGCACGCTGGTCGTCGACATGGGCAAGCCGAACCCGCTCGCATCGCGCTGACCCGCCGAGCACGAGCCCGCGTGCATGAAAAAAACCCGGCGGCGCATCGCCGACCGGGTTTCTTGTTGATTCGAGCGTTGCGCTCAGTCGTGTTTGAGTCCGTCGATCACATCGAGGAGCGCCTGCCGCAACGCGATCACGTCGACCGTTGCACCCGGCTTGCCCGATACTCGCGCGTCGCCGGCCGGCACATCGGGCTCGGCCGGCGCCGCGGCAGCGCGCTCGCCGCCCGGCGAATCGAGCCGGTTGCGCGCCCCGTTGATCGTGAATCCCTGTTCGTACAGCAACTCGCGAATCCGCCGGATCAGCAGCACTTCGTGGTGCTGATAGTATCGGCGATTGCCACGCCGCTTCACCGGCCGCAACTGCGTGAATTCCTGTTCCCAATAACGCAGCACGTGCGGCTTGACCCCGCACAGTTCGCTGACTTCACCGATCGTGAAATAGCGCTTCGCGGGAATCGGAGGCAAGACGACTTTCTCAACCGTAGTGGTCATCGTCGGTTAACCGTCGGTAAAGAATGCGCGGCGGCCGCGCGGAGACTTCGACGCGCGGGCGTTACTCCGCGCCGTTTTCGACCAGCGCCTTCAGCTTCTGGCTCGCGTGGAAGGTTACCACCCGGCGGGCCGCGATCGGAATCGCCTCGCCCGTCTTCGGGTTGCGGCCCGGACGCTGCGGCTTGTCGCGCAGCTGGAAGTTGCCGAACCCCGACAGCTTGACGCTTTCGCCGTTTTCGAGCGCGTCGCGGATCACTTCGAAAAACGCCTCGACCATGTCCTTCGCTTCACGCTTGTTCAGCCCGACGCTGTCGAACAGCAGCTCCGCCAGCTCCGCTTTCGTCAGCGTCGGCGTCTCGGTGGACGCCGGCGCCGAAGCGTCGCGGTTCATGGCGCTGCGTTGCGCCGTCAGGAGGGCTTCGAATTCACTCGAGGTCATGTCGTTCATATCTGCCATACAGCGCGTTAAACCAAAACTTACGATGGGGAAGCGCCACCCGCGAACGGGCGGCCCCTCTCCTTAGCCGCGCAGGCGGGCACCCGCACGAGCCATCCGCTCGACCAGCGTCTGGATCGCCTGATCGACGACCTCGTCCTGTAGCGTGCCAGCCGCATCCTGCAGCGTCACGCGGAAGGCAAGGCTCTTCTCGTGCGCGGCAAGACCACCGGAAGTATTTGATTTTGCACGAAATTCGTCGAAGAGTACAACCTTCTGAACGAATCGGCAGGCGTCTTCGGCCAGCGCCTTCTTCATTTCGTCGAAAAGTGCCTGAACCTCGACCGCCTGATCGACGACAACGGCGATATCGCGCCGTACCGGCGGGAATTTCGACACGTCGGTCGGCGCCGGCAGAGCACGCGCGATCAGCGCATCCGCGTCGATTTCGAACATCACCGGCGCGTGCGGCAGCTCGTACTTCTGCATCAGGCGCGGATGCAGCTCGCCGATCCAGCCGACCGCGCGGCCATCGACTTCGATGCGCGCACTGCGGCCCGGATGAAGGGCCGGATGCCCGGCCTTCACGAAACGCGCGGCGGCCGGCGCGAGCAGCGCCTCGAGATCGCCCTTCACGTCGAAGAAATCAACCGCGCGGGTCGCGACGCCCCACTGCTCGTCGACTGCCGGGCCGTACGCGAGCGCGCCGACACGCTTCGGTTGCGTGTAGCCTTCGACGGTCAGCTCGCCGGCCTTCACCGACGGATCGGTGAGGAACACGCGACCCGTCTCGAACACGCGCACGCGATCCGCGCGACGGTTCAGGTTGTGGCGCAGCACGGAGATCAGGCTGCCGAACAGCGTCGTGCGCATCACCGACAGCTGGCTCGCGATCGGGTTCAGCAGGCGGATCGGAGTGTCGTTGCCGGCGAAGTCGTGCTCCCACTCCGCATCGACGAAGCTGAAGTTGACCGTTTCGGCATAGTCGCGCGCCGCGAGCGCGTGACGGATGTCGTGGATCGAGCGCCGCGTCTCGTTGGTCGCGCGCATCTCGCTCGTCGCGACCGGCGGACGCGCGGGAATCTTCTCGAAACCGTAAATGCGCGCCACTTCCTCGATCAGGTCTTCCTCGATCTCGATGTCGAAGCGGTGCGACGGCGGCGTGACCAGGAACGCGTCGTCGTCACGCTCGAACGGCAGGCGCAGGCGCGTGAAGATGTTCGCAATCTCGTCGGCATCGATCTTCACGCCGATGATGCGGTTCGCGCGCGATACGCGCATTTTCACCGGCGCGCGCTGCGGCAGGTTCACCGCCTGGTCGTCGACCGGGCCGGCCTTGCCGCCGCAGATTTCGAGAATCAGCTGCGTGATGCGCTCGACGTGTTCGACGGTCGTCGCGTAGTCGACGCCGCGCTCGAACCGATGGGCCGCATCGGTCGAGAAGTTGTACTTGCGCGCGCGGCCACGGATGCTGTCCGGCCACCAGAACGCGGCTTCCAGGTAGATGTTGGTCGTGTCGAGCGTGACGGCCGTGCTGTCGCCGCCCATGATGCCCGCGAGGCTTTCGACCTGACGGTCGTCCGCAATCACGCCGACCGTTTCGTCGAGTTCGACCGTGTTGCCGTTCAGCAGCTTCAGCGACTCGCCGCGCTTGCCCCAGCGCACTTCGATGCCGCCGTGGATCTTGTCCAGATCGAACACGTGCGACGGACGGCCGAGCTCGAACATCACGTAGTTCGAGATGTCGACGAGCGCCGACACGCTGCGCTGGCCCGAACGCTCGAGGCGCTCGACCATCCATTGCGGCGTCTTCGCATGCGCGTTCACGCCGCGGATCACGCGACCCGAGAAGCGGCCGCACAGATCGGGCGCAGCGATGCGCACGGGCAGCGTCTCGTCGAGCTCGACGCGCACCGGACGGATATCGACCGGCGTCAGCGGCGCGCCGGTGATCGCGGCCGTCTCGCGCGCGATGCCGAACACCGACAGGCAATCGGCCTTGTTCGGCGTCAGCTTGATTTCGAAGATCGTGTCGTCGAGATTGAGCGTATCGCGGATGTCCTGGCCGACCGGCGTGTCTTCCGGCAGGATCAGCAGGCCGCTGTGGTCCTCGGACAGCTTCAGTTCGCGCGCCGAGCACAGCATCCCCTGGCTCTCCACGCCGCGCAGCTTCGACAGCTTGATCGCGAACGGCTTGCCGCCCTCTTCCGCCGGCGGCAGTTCCGCGCCGACCAGCGCGACCGGCACCTTGATGCCAGGCGCCACGTTCGGTGCGCCGCACACGATATTCAGCGTCGCGCCGGTGCCGGCGTCGACCTGGCAGACATTGAGCTTGTCCGCATCCGGATGCTTGACGACTTCGAGCACGCGGCCGACGACGATCTTCGACGTCGGCGGCGCAGCCTTGCTCAGCGATTCGACTTCGAGCCCCGCCATCGTCAGCGCGTGCGACAGTTCGTCGGTCGTCAGCTGCGGGTCGACAAAGGTTCTCAACCAGGATTCAGGGAATTGCATGGATGTCTACGTTCGAAACAGGTTAGATCGGCGCCCGGCCCCCGTCGGAAACGTCCGGCGGGGCATGCGCGGGCACATGTCGGCGCGGCGCGTGCGTTATGCGAACTGGCGCAGGAAACGCAGGTCGTTCTCGAAGAACAGCCGGAGATCCTGCACGCCGTAGCGCAGCATCGTCAGGCGCTCGAGGCCGCTGCCGAACGCAAAGCCGATGTAGCGCTCGGGATCGAGGCCCATGTTGCGGATCACGGTCGGATGCACCTGCCCCGAGCCCGAGATCTCGAGCCATTTGCCGGCGTTCTTGCCGTGCTCGAACATCATGTCGATCTCGGCCGACGGTTCCGTGAACGGGAAATACGACGGACGGAAGCGCACGAGGATGTCGTCGCGCTCGAAGAATTTCTTCAGGAAGTCGGTATAGACGCCCTTGAGGTCGGCGAAGCTGATGTTCTCGTCGATCCACAGCCCCTCGACCTGATTGAACATCGGCGAGTGGGTCGCATCGCTGTCGACGCGATACGTGCGGCCCGGCGCGATCACCTTGATCGGCGGGCGGTTCATGCGCGCGTAACGCACCTGCATCGGGCTCGTGTGCGTGCGCAGCAGCAGCTGGCGGCCGTCGGCATCCTTGCCTTCGACGTAGAAGGTGTCCTGCATCGAACGCGCCGGATGGTTTTCCGGGCTGTTCAGCGACGTGAAGTTGTACCAGTCGGTCTCGATTTCGGGACCGTCGGCCACGTCGAAGCCGATCGAGCGGAAAATCTGTTCGACGCGCTCCCACGTGCGCATCACGGGGTGCAGGCTGCCTGCGCCGGCGCCGCGGCCCGGCAGCGTCACGTCGATCGCCTCGGCGGCGAGGCGCTGGTTCAACAGCGCGTCGGCGAGCGCCTGGCGGCGTGCGGTCAGCGCGGCTTCAACCTGCTGCTTCGCGACGTTGATGCGTGCGCCTTCGGTCTTGCGTGCTTCGGGATCGAGCTTGCCGAGGCCCTTGAGCAACTCGGTCAGCGCACCCGACTTGCCGAGAAAGCGTGCTTTCTCGTTTTCGAGCGTGGTGATGTCGGCAGCCTGTTCGAAGGACTGCTGCGCGTCGGCGACAATCTGGTCCAGATCCATAGATCCCATCATTTCCAACGTCATTCGGTCTTGGCGAGCGAAACTGCTCCACCAAACAAAAAAGGGGCTCGGAAGAGCCCCGTTTTCGCTGCAGCGGCCGAGACTACCGGAACGTCGCTGCAACTAACCACGCAGTGCTAATTTCGCAATTAGGCTGCAACGGCGGCTTTCACCTGCTTGACGATCGCAGCAAAAGCAGCCTTGTCGAACACCGCCATGTCGGCCAGGACCTTACGGTCGAGTTCGATCGACGCCTTCTTCAGGCCGTTGATGAACACGCTGTAGGTCATGTCGTGCTGGCGAACTGCCGCGTTGATACGCGTGATCCACAGTGCGCGGAACACACGCTTCTTGTTGCGGCGATCGCGGTACGCGTACTGACCAGCGCGCATCACCGCCTGCTTGGCGATGCGGTAGACGTTATTGCGACGGCCGCGATAACCCTTGGCCAGGTTGATGATCTTCTTGTGGCGGGCCCGTGCGGTTACCCCACGTTTGACTCGAGGCATGTTTCTCTCCTTGGAGTATCAGTTGAGGGGTTACGCGAACGGCAGCATTGCGCGGACGGAGTTCAGATCGGAATCATGAACTGCCGTTGCGCCGCGCAGGTGACGCTT
Source organism: Burkholderia sp. BCC1988 (assembly GCF_905339895.1). NCBI lineage: Bacteria > Pseudomonadati > Pseudomonadota > Betaproteobacteria > Burkholderiales > Burkholderiaceae > Burkholderia > Burkholderia sp. BCC1988. The sequence goes on along the minus strand of NZ_CAJPHA010000020.1, from coordinate 95,642 downwards.
GTTCTTCGTGGTTTTCTTGGTCAGGATGTGACGCTTGAAGGCTTGACCGCGCTTGACGGTACCGCCCGGACGCACCACGAAGCGCTTTGCAGCACTCTTCTTGGTCTTCATCTTAGGCATGACGAACAACTCCAGTTTATTTGATGGCGATGGGTGTGCGGTTGGCTTGCGCCCTTGACCCGCCCTTCGAAACCCAGTCCACTTGTGTACGGCGAACCGCTTGCGCAGCCGCCGTCATTGTTGGTGCGCCGCCCTGACCGGGCCACGCACCGAACCACTTTCGAACCTGCGCGCGTGGCGCGCGGGCCCGTTACTTCTTTTTCTTCGGCGAGAGCACCATGATCATCTGGCGCCCTTCCATCTTCGGCATCTGCTCGACCTGGCCGACTTCCTCGAGATCCGTGCGCAGACGCTCAAGCATCCGCATGCCGATCTCCTGGTGAGCCATTTCGCGGCCGCGGAAACGCAACGTGATCTTCGTCTTGTCGCCCTCTTCGAGGAAGCGCACGAGGTTGCGAAGCTTGACGTTGTAGTCACCGTCATCGGTACCCGGGCGGAATTTGACTTCCTTCACCTGGATGACCTTTTGCTTCAGCTTCGCTTCGTGCTGCTTCTTCGATTCCTGGTACTTGAACTTGCCGTAATCCATCAGACGGCAAACCGGCGGAACCGCTTGCGGCGCGATTTCCACCAGGTCAACATCCAGTTCTTCCGATTTACGGAAAGCATCAGCGAGTTTTACGATACCGAGCGGTTCGTTCTCGATCCCGACCAGACGCACTTCCGGCGCAGTGATTTCACCGTTGATGCGGTGCGACGACTTATCAGTAGCGATGTTACGTTTCCTCTAAAAATTAAAAAAACGAGCCGCGCTGCCAGGGCGGTTACTTGAACGAGCGCAGGTCTTCCTGCAGACGCTCAACGAAGGCTTCGATCGGCATAACGCCAAGATCGACGCCGCCACGGGCACGCACGGCTACCGTTTGCGCATCACGCTCCTTATCGCCCACGACGAGGAGATAAGGCACCTTTTCCAGCGTGTGCTCGCGTATTTTATAGCTAATCTTCTCGTTGCGCAAATCGGCCGCCACTCTAACCCCTTGTTTTTGCAACGTTTGGGTCAGAGATTGTGCATATTCGGCCTGACTTTCGGCGATATTGAGCACAATTGCCTGGTACGGCGCGAGCCAGACCGGCATTGCACCAGCGTGGTGCTCGATCAAAATGCCGAGGAATCGCTCCATCGAACCGACGATCGCGCGGTGCAGCATCACCGGCCGGCGGCGGCTGTTGTCTTCCGCAACGTACTCGGCGCCGAGGCGCTCCGGCAGCATCATGTCGAGCTGCAGCGTGCCGCACTGCCACGAACGGCCGAGCGCATCCTTGATGTGGTACTCGATCTTCGGGCCATAGAACGCACCCTCGCCCGGCAGCTCTTCCCACGACAGGCCGCAGGCCGTCAGCGCTTCGCGCAGCCCTTGCTCGGCACGGTCCCACGTTTCATCGGAACCCATGCGCTGCTCGGGACGCAGCGACAGCTTGATGTCAATGTGCTCGAAGCCGAAATCGCCGTACACGCTCATCGCGAGCTTGTTGAACGCGATCGACTCGGCAATGATCTGGTCTTCCGTACAGAAGATGTGCGCATCGTCCTGCACGAAGCCGCGCACGCGCATCAGGCCATGCAACGCGCCCGACGCCTCGTTGCGATGGCACGAGCCGAATTCCGCGTAGCGCAGCGGCAGGTCGCGGTACGAGCGCAGGCCGTGCTTGAACACCTGAACGTGCCCCGGACAGTTCATCGGCTTGATCGCGTAGTCGCGCTTCTCCGACTCCGTCGTGAACATGTTCTCGCGGTAGTTCTGCCAGTGGCCCGACGCTTCCCACAGCGAGCGGTCCATGATCATCGGCGTCTTGATCTCGAGGTAGCCGGCCTCGTTCACGCGGCGGCGCATGTACTGCTCGACCTGCTGCCACAGCGCCCAGCCCTTCGGATGCCAGAACACCATGCCCGGCGACTCTTCCTGCATGTGGAACAGGTCGAGCTGCTTGCCGAGCTTGCGGTGGTCGCGCTTTTCCGCTTCCTCGAGCATGTGCAGGTATTGATCCTGGTCTTCCTTCTTCGTCCAGGCCGTCCCGTAGATGCGCTGCAGCTGCTCGTTCTTCGAGTCGCCGCGCCAGTACGCGCCCGCGACCTTCATCAGCTTGAAGACCTTCAGCTTGCCGGTCGACGGCACGTGCGGGCCGCGGCAGAGGTCGGTGAAGCCGCCGTGCGAGTACAGCTTGATTTCGTCGCTTTGCGGAATCGATTCGATGATCTCGGCCTTGTACTTCTCGCCGAGGCTGCGGAAATAGCCGGCCGCCTCGTCGCGCGACACGACGCGGCGCGTCACCGGCTCGTCCTTCTTCGCGAGTTCCTGCATGCGCTTTTCGATCTTTTCCAGATCTTCAGGCGTAAACGGGCGGTTGTACGAGAAGTCGTAGTAGAAGCCGTTGTCGATCACCGGACCGATCGTCACCTGCGCATCCGGATACAGATCCTTCACCGCATAGGCGAGCAAGTGCGCGGTCGAGTGACGAATGATGTCGAGACCGTCGGCATCCTTGTCCGTGACGATCGCGAGCGATGCGTCGCGATCGATGACCGTGGACGTATCGACCAGCTCGCCATCGAGCTTGCCACCAAGCGCAGCCTTCGCAAGGCCGGGACCGATCGAGGCCGCAACCTCGGCAACTGTCACCGGATGCTCGTATTGTCGAACTGAGCCGTCAGGCAAGCGTATCGAAACCATAGCAATCTCCGTGATGCCGACAGTGGGCGGCAAACCAAGCACGCGATATCAAAGTCACGCGCGAAAATTTCGCGACAAAAAAAATGCGGCCCCGCTTTCGAGGGGCCGCATTCGATACTTCACTCAAACTGAAAGGGCGAAAACGTTCCTCGACTAGCGTCGCTCCGAAAAGGTTTCGGTCAACGTTCGCGGTGTCATAACCGTATTCGCCTTGTTCGCGTTGAGTTATTTACTGCATCGAACACCCGAAAAAACCGGGCATTCTCAATTCGTTGGTAGGCTCGATTGGACTCGAACCAACGACCCCCACCATGTCAAGGTGGTGCTCTAACCAGCTGAGCTACGAGCCTAGAGAAGCTAAGATTATATGGAGCTAACGCAGACTTGGCAAGCGTTTTTATGCGGTCGCAGCAAAATGATCGGGCTCCAACCCCATTACAGGGACATCAAGCCTTGCGCCCCGCCCGCACGACGCCCGGCACTTCGCCGAGCAGCGTGCACGCCCGCTGCACCTGCGCGGAATTCGAAACCTCGACCGTGAACTGCATGAATGCCGCATTGCGGCGGCTCTGCGTCTTCACGCCCACCACGTTCATCTTCTCGCGCGCGAACACTTCAGAGATATCGCGCAGCAAGCCTTGCCTGTCGCTCGCCTCGATCATCAGGTCGACCGGATAGACGGACACGCCACGGCCGCCCAGCACGTCGGCCGACCAGGTCGTCTGCAGTACGCGCTCCGGCGCCCGCTCGGCCATCCGCCGGAACGTCGGGCAGTCGCTGCGGTGGATCGACATCCCCTTGCCGCGCGTCACGAAACCACTGATCGGGTCGGGCGGCGCCGGACGGCAGCAGCGCGCAAGCTGCGTCAGCAACGCATCGACACCGACCACCAGCACGCCGGTCGACGCGCCGTGCGCGACGCTCGCCCCGCTGCTGCGCTTCTCGAAATCGGCGGGCGCCTCGGGCGCATGGTCGGGCGGCGGCGCATCGGACAGCGCGTGCTCGACGTTGCGCAGGCTGAATTCCTCCTTGCCGACGACCGAGAACAACTCATCGGGCGACTTGAAGCCGAGCTTCGCGGCCAGATTGTCGAGGTTGACCGACGTCTTGCCTTCGCGCTGCAGCGTCTTTTCGACGAGCGCGCGACCATGCGCGATGTTCTCTTCCTGCTCGATCGAATTGAACCACGCACGCACCTTCTGTCGCGCGCGCGGGCTCTTCAGGTAGCCGAGCTGCAGGTTCAGCCAGTCGCGCGACGGCCCGCCCTCCTTCACCGCGACGATCTCGACCGTCTGGCCGTTCGCGAGCGACGTGTTCAGCGGCACCATCACGCCGTCGACGCGCGCGCCGCGGCAGCGATGGCCAAGCTCGCTGTGCAGGTGATACGCGAAATCGACCGGCGTCGCGCCCTGCGGCAGCGCGATCACGCGCGCCTGCGGCGTCAGCACGTAGATATGGTCGTCGTCGAGCGACGTCTCGCGCAGCTGCGCCCACGCCTTGTCGCCCGAGACTTCGGTGCCGTCCTCGACGTCGTCCTTCCATGCGAGCAGCTGGCGCAGCCACGCGATCTTCTCGTCGTACTTGTCGCTCGCCGAGAACTGGCCGCCATAGCCGCGCGCGCCCGCTTCCTTGTAGCGCCAGTGCGCGGCGACGCCGTACTCCGCGAAGCGGTGCATTTCCTGCGTGCGGATCTGTACTTCGAATGCGCGGCCGTCGTCGCCGATCACGACCGTATGCAGCGACTTGTAGCCGTTCGGCTTGGGGCGCGAGATGTAATCGTCGAATTCCTTCGGCACCGGCTGCCACAGGTGATGCACGATGCCGAGCACCGCGTAGCAATCCTTGATGTCCGGCACGATCACGCGAAATGCGCGCACGTCGTACAGCTCGGAGAAGTCGAGCTCCTTGCCGCGCATCTTGCGCCAGATGCTGTAGATGTGCTTCGGCCGACCGCTCACGTCGGCCGGGATGTGCGCTTCCGCCAGTTCGTGCTGCAGCCGCTCAATCGCCTGCGCGACGTACGCCTCGCGTTCGATGCGCTTCTCGTCGAGCAGCTTGGCGATGCGCTTGTAGGTGACCGGATCCTCGAAGCGGAACGCGAGGTCCTCGAGCTCCCACTTCAGTTGCCAGATACCGAGACGGTTCGCGAGCGGCGCATAGATCTCGAGCGTCTCGCGTGCGACGTCGGGCGGCGGGTCGATCTTCGCCGCCGCGTAGTAGCGCAGCGACTGCAGCCGCGACGCCAGCCGGATCAGCACCACGCGGATGTCCTGCGCGAACGCGAGCAGCATCTTGCGCAGCGCCTCGATCTGCGTGCGCCGCTCTTCCGCGGCGTCGCGCCCGGCGTCGGGCATCGCGTTCTGCGCGGCGCGCAGGCTCACGGTGCCGAGCCGCAGCAGCTTGCGCACGTCGGATACGAGCCGCGCAACCTCTTCGCCGAAGCGTTCGGTCAACTCCCGCTCCGGGTCGTTCAGGTGCGGCGTCAGCACGAACAGCGCAGCCGCCTGCATCGCGTGCGGGTCGACGTTCAGCGTGCGCATGATCGACGCCGTGCCCGCCGAATGATCGGCGAGCAATTCGCCCGTCGACAGGCGCGCGTCGCCGGCCCGCTCGCGCACGAACGCGAGCACGTCGTCGAACGACGGCGCCGCGACGGAAGAAGCGGAAACGGACTCGGTCATTGCACGGCCTGGCGTATTGCGGTCATCGTGATGCTTCGCTCAGCTCCGCTGCGCGGCGACGACGACGATCTCGACGAGCAGCGCCGGATCCGCGAGCTTCGCCTCGACGGTCGCGCGCGGCGGCGTATTGCCGGGCGCGACCCACGCGTCCCACTCCGCATTCATGCCTTCGAAGTTCGCGAGATCCGAAATGTAGATCTGCACCGACAGCAGATGCGCCTTGTCGCTATTCGCTTCGGCGAGCAGGCGGTCGATGTGGCCGAGCACTTCGCGCGTCTGGCCCTTGATGTCCTGGGTGGTGTCTTCGGCAATCTGGCCGGCCAGATACACGGTACCGTTGTGGATCGCGGTTTCGGAGAGACGGGCCCCGACGTGGTGACGAATGACTGCCATGGAATGTTCCGGTCGTGTGAGTGGGTGAAGAATCGGCGACGACACGGCCCGCGTGTCGCCGAACCGCATATTATGACGCGTTTATGCGCCGCCTTCGACGAAAAACCGGCGGGCGAGCGCAATCTGGTCGGCGCTGATGAACGCCGGCGCATGGCCCGCGTCCTGGATCTCGGCTTGCGTCACGTGCCGGCCGCGCCGCACCATCTCGGCCGCCGTATCGCGCGACAGCAGGTCGGAACGCTCGCCGCGCACGACCAGCAGCGACGCATCGGTGGTCTCGATCGCGCGCCACAGCGCGGCCTCGCCGAGCGCGGCCAGTTCGGGTGTCGTCGCCTTGAACGGCTCCGCGATGCGCGGATCGTAGCGCATCGTCCAGGCGCCGTCGGGCAGCTCGCGCAGCAACGGCCCGTTGATCTCGCGCCACTCGTCGCCGCTCAACGCGCCGAACGGCAGCGACAGCGACGTCAGGTAGTCGATGCCCTCCTGCTCCGTCGCGAAGCGCGGCTGCACGCCGAGGTATTCGCCGATGCGCGTCAGCGAATCGGGCTCGATGCGCGGGCCGACGTCGTTGACGATCATCCGGCGCAGCGGCGAACCGGGCAGCCCCGCAAGCGCCATGCCGATCAGCCCGCCCATCGACGTGCCGAACCAGTCGACCGACTCGACGTCGAGCCGCGCAATCAGCGTCACCATGTCGGCCACATATTGCGGAATCGCATAAAGCCGCGGATCGGCGAGCCAGTCGGAGCGCCCGCGCCCGACGACGTCAGGGCAGACGACGCGATACGTATCGGACAGCGCAGCGGCGAGCCGGTCGAAGTCGCGCCCCGAACGGGTCAGGCCGTGCACGCAGACCAGCACGCGCGGATTGGCGGGGTCGCCCCATTCGGTATAGGCGACGTGGTGAAGGCCTGCGGCGCTCGCACACTGCACGCGTCGCTGACGGGGAACCGGAGGATTCGCTGAGGTCGTTGGCATCGTTGGCATCCTGTCGAACGTGGACGGTGCGGCGGGCAATGCTTGCACCGCCCGATGCAAACGATTGTAAACCGCTTCTTAACGGCGGGTCGTCACGCGCCTGCGGTCATCCGGCGCATCGTTCGCACCGGCTCACGCGCCGCGGCGCCACGAGGCGCGCAACTGCTCGCGCAGGAAGTCGATGAATGCCCGTACGCGCAACGGCACGTGACGCCCCCCGGGATAGACCGCATGAAGCGGTGCCGCGGGTGCGGCGAATGCCGGCAGCACGCGGACGAGCCGGCCCGCGTCGAGGTCGGCACCGACATCCCAGATCGACTTCAGCGCGATGCCCGCGCCCTCCAGCGCCAACGTACGAGCCGCACCGCCGTCGTTCGTCAGCAGCGCGGCCGTCACCTCGACCGCAACCGCGCCCTGTACGCCGTCGAACCGCCACTCCGCACGCGGCTGGTCGCCCATCACGATGCATCGGTGCATGCGAAGCTCGGCGGGATGGGCCGGCAGCCCGTGCACGGCGAGATAGCTCGACGACGCGCACAGCACGCGATGATTCGGCGCCAGCTCGCGCGCGATCATCGTCGAATCGGCGAGGCTGCCGATCCGCACGGCAACGTCGATGTCCTGCGCGAGCAGATCCACGATCGCGTCGGTCAGCATCAGGTGCACGGTCAACTCCGGATGTTGCCGCTGAAACGCGGCGACGAGCGGCGCGATCCGCAGCCGGCCGAGTTCGCCGGGCGCCGTCAGGCGCAGCACGCCGCTGACCGTGCCGCGACGATCGCTCATCAGCGTTTCGGCGCGATCGACCTCGGCCAGGATGCGCAGCACCTGCGCATGGAACTGCGCACCGTCGTCGGTCAGCGTCTGCTGTCGCGTCGTCCGGTGCAGCAGACGCACGCCGAGCTGCGACTCGAGATGCGCGAGCCGCTTGCTGACGACGGACAGCGACAAGTCCAGCTCGCGCGCCGCCGCGGACAGGCTGCCGGCCGACACGATTCTCGCGAAGGTGTCGAGCGCCGGGAGATCGTCGATCAGCATCGCGGCACCCGCTTCGCCTCGACCTTTCCTTTTTTCGAATAATCCATTCGCTTTTAGACCGTATTTGTGTTCAGAACGGAAACCTACCATACCTGTTCCGCGTCGTCCCGCGACGCCATTCACAGGACATCCGAAACCATGTCGATCCTTCCTTCGATCGCGCGCCCGCTCGCCCGCGTCATCGCCGCGGCGGCCTGCGTCGCCGCGCTGTCGCCTGTTGCGGCCCGCGCCGCCGACCTTCTCGACGCACACGGCCTGACCGTCGCGACCGACGTGCCGGCTACGCAGGCGCGCGCGCAGATCCTCGCCGCGCGTCGCTACGGCACGTTCTGGGATACCGGTGATGCGACCCTCGCCCGCGCCGCACTCGCGGCCGATTTCGTCGACCGGACGTTGCCGGCCGGCCGTGAACAAGGCGTAGCGGGGCCACTCGCGGCGTCCAGGACGATGCGCACGGCCATCCCGGACCTGCATTGCGACATTGAACAGGTGATCGTGGCGGGCGACCGTGTCGTCGTGCACCTGCACTTTCGCGGCCATTTCACCGGCACGTTCAACGGAACGACCGGAAGCGGACAGGCGATCGACTTCATCGCGACCGACATCTACCGCATCGACCAAGGCCGGATAGCGGAAAACTGGCACATCGAGGACAACCTGACGCTGATGCGTCAGCTCGGGCTCGTCGGCTGACGGAGGGGACGATGACTGACAGCGACTACGATTCTTCGACGATGCGTCCGGCGCGCCGCAAGTTTCTTGCACAAGCAGGCGCCGGGGCGGCCGCCGGCATCGCGATGGCCGCGGGCGCCTCCCGGTCGGCAACTGCCGCGCCGATATCGGATGCTGCCGGGACCAACGCCAGCGGGTTCTGGCCGGACAACACGCGACTCGTCATCTCGATCTCGATGCAGTTCGAGGCCGGCGGACAACCGTCCAAGGGCGCGGACAGCCCGTTCCCGCCCATCGAATTTCCACCGTCGGTCCCGGTCGACCTCGCGTCGGCCACGTGGTTCGCATATGGCTACCGTGAAGGGATCCCGCGTCTTCTCGACCTGTGGGACCGGCATGGCGTGAAGGTCACGTCGCACATGATCGGGGAAGCCGTGCGCCGGCATCCCGAACTGGCACGCGAGATCGTGTCGCGCGGCCACGAAGCGGCCGCGCACGGCCCGACCTGGCGGTCGCAATTCGCGATGAGCCGCGACGACGAGCGCCGCTTCCTCACCGAAGCCCGCGACATGGTCGAAGCGGCGACGGGACGGCGCCCGGTCGGCTACAACTGCAACTGGCTGCGGCGCGGACCGCACACGCTGCCGCTGCTGCAGGAACTCGGCTACGTGTATCACATCGACGACGTCAGCCGCGACGAGCCTTTCATCGAAACCGTCGACGGCCGCGATTTCGTGGTCGTTCCATACACGTTGCGCAACAACGACATCCTGCTGATCGAAGGCCGCAATTACTCGCCGACGATGTTTCTCGAGCAGATCAAGCTCGATTTCGACCAGTTGTACGCGGAAGCCGGCCAGCGGCGGCGATTGATGTCGATCAGCGCGCACGACCGGATCAGCGGCACGCCGCAGATGGTCCGCGCCTGGGACGCATTCCTGCACTACGCTCGATCGCATCCGGGCGTTGCCTTCATGCGCAAGGACGACATCGCCCGCTTTGCCCTGCGCAGCCCGTCGACGTTGCGCGAAGCCGAAACGATCTGACCGGATTGCGCTCACCTGCTCACCCCCTCACCTCGGAAGGACCACCATGAACGACTCACTCCACGGAAAGAAGGTACTCGTCGTCGGCGGCAGCTCCGGCATCGGTGCCGCCGCCTCGACCGCATTCGCACGACTCGGCGCTGTCGTGACGATCGCATCGCGCAATCCGGACAGGGTCGATGCAGATGCCGCGCCGGGCGCGCAAGTACGCACCGAAGCGCTCGACATCACGGATACGGCGGCCGTCGATGCGTTCTGCGCGCGTGCCGGCCAGTTCGACCACGTCGTGATTTCGGCCGCGAAGACAGCGACGGGCCCGATCCGCGCGCTGCCGCTTGCCGACGCGCAGGCCGCGATGGACAGCAAGTTCTGGGGCGCATACCGCGTCGCACGCTCGATCGATATCGCACCCGGCGGTTCGCTGACGTTCGTGTCGGGCTACCTCAGCGTGCGACCGAACGCGTCGTCGGTACTGCAGGGGGCCATCAACGCGGCACTCGAGGCGCTCGCCCGCGGCCTTGCGCTCGAGCTGTCGCCCGTGCGGGTGAATACCGTATCACCGGGCCTGATCGCGACGCCGCTGTGGGACAAGCTCGCCCCCGATGCGCGCGACGCGATGTACGCGGGCGCCGCGCAGCGCCTCCCGGCACGCCGCGTGGGCCAGCCGGAGGACGTCGCGAATGCGATCGTGTATCTGGCGACAACGCCTTATGCAACCGGCTCGACGGTGCTGATCGACGGCGGCGGCGCGATCGCGTGATCAGCGTGATTCGGGTGACGTATGCGGTCATGACAAAACGCCCCGCGTTCCGCTGGGGAACGCGGGGCGTCGAGCGTCGAGACGCAAGGCCGGCGCTTACGCGACCGCGCTCACGTCGAGCGGCGCGCCCGTCTTCGCCTGGATTTCTTCCGCGCTTACGCCGTCGGCGAGTTCGAGCACCTTCAGGCCGGCCGGCGTCACTTCGATCACGCCGAGATCGGTGATGATCAGGTCGACCACGCCGACACCCGTCAGCGGCAGGTTGCATTCGTCGAGGATCTTGTGCTGGTCGCCCTTCGCGACATGCTCCATCAGCACGACGACGCGCTTCACGCCCGCGACGAGGTCCATCGCGCCGCCCATCCCCTTGATCATCTTGCCCGGGATCATCCAGTTCGCGAGGTCGCCCTTCTTGCTGACCTGCATCGCGCCAAGGATCGCGAGGTTGATGTGGCCGCCGCGAATCATCGCGAACGAATCGGCCGACGAGAAGATCGACGAGCCCGGCAGCGTCGTGACGGTCTGCTTGCCGGCGTTGATCAGGTCGGCGTCGACCTCGTCCTCGGTCGGCGACGGGCCGATGCCGAGCAGCCCGTTCTCCGACTGCAGCCACACTTCGACGCCTTCCGGCACGTGGTTCGCGACGAGCGTCGGCAGGCCGATGCCGAGGTTCACATAGAAGCCGTCCTGCAGTTCCTTCGCCGCGCGCGCGGCCATCTGGTCACGATTCCAGGCCATGTCAGTCTCCTTTCGCGCGTACGACGCGTTGTTCGATGCGTTTTTCGGGCGTCGCGTTCAGCACGATGCGCTGCACGAAGATCCCCGGCGTGTGGACATGGTCCGGATCGAGTTCGCCGTTCTCGACGATCTCCTCGACTTCCGCCACGGTGATCTTGCCCGCCATCGCGCACATCGGGTTGAAGTTGCGCGCGGTGCGGCGATAGATCAGGTTGCCGGACTTGTCGGCCTTCCATGCCTTCACCAGCGCGACGTCGGCCGTCAGCGACGGCTCGAGCACGTAGTGGCGATCGCCGAACTGGCGCGTTTCCTTGCCTTCCGCGATCACGGTGCCGTAGCCGGTGTTCGTGAAAAAGGCGGGGATGCCGGCGCCGCCCGCGCGCAGCTTCTCGGCGAGCGTGCCCTGCGGCGTGAATTCGAGCTCGAGTTCGCCGGCCAGGTACTGGCGCTCGAACTCCTTGTTCTCGCCGACGTACGACGAGATCATCTTCCGGATCTGGCGCGTTTCCAGCAACAGGCCGAGACCGAAGCCGTCGACGCCTGCGTTGTTGCTGATGCAGGTGATGCCCTTGACGCCGGAATCGCGCAGCGCCGCGATCAGCGCCTCGGGAATCCCGCACAGGCCGAAGCCGCCCACCGCGAAGGTCTGTCCGTCGCGGACGATCCCTTCCAGCGCGGCGGCCGCGCTTGGATAGACTTTGTTCATCTGTATGTCCCTTCCTCTATGGAAACCAGCAAAACCGGTTCACGCGCCCACTGGGCCGCAAGCCCGCCGCATCATTCTATGCATGCACGGCGATACCTGCGTCGAGGCGCGCTGTTTTTATATCGCGGCACACCGCCGCGAGATGCCTGAAAGGGTACGATGTGACGCCGATACGGCACAATACGCAAAAATACATAAGCATTTGCCTCCGCTTGCCCGCGCCATGCCCGCTCTCGATTACCAGACTGCCTTTCACCTCGCGCCGCTCGGCCTCGTGATGTCGCGCGACCGCGTGATCGAGGACTGCAACGACGCGCTCGCGGCGATCTTCCGCTGCGCGCGGGCCGACCTGATCGGCAAGTCGTACGAGGTGCTGTATCCGTCGCCGGACGAATTCCAGCGCATCGGCGAGCGCATCTCGCGCGTGATGATCGCGAACGGCACCTACGCCGATGACAGAATCATGAAACGGGCCGACGGCGAGCTGTTCTGGTGCCACGTGACGGGCCGCGCGCTCGACCGCGCCGCGCCGCTCGCGGCGGGCGTCTGGACCTTCGAGGACTTGAGCGCGACGCGCCGGGTCGCCGTCGAGCTGACGCCGCGCGAACGCGAGATCGCCGCGCAGCTCGCGACCGGCAAGACCAGCAAGCAGATCGGGCGCGTGCTCGACATCAGTTCGCGCACGGTCGACATCTATCGGGCGCGGCTGATGCGCAAGTACGGCACGAACAATACGCCGGAGCTGCTGCAGCGCCTGCTCGGCCAGTAAAACGCGCGCCGGAATGGCAATCGGCCGCGTGAAGCGGCCGATTCGGGAGATCATCGGGAAATGGCGACACACCGGGCGCCGGCTTCGGCGCCGCCGCGCTCAGCCGACCTGCGCCGCGAGCGCGCGCTCGATCGTATCGCGCAGCAGTTGCGGCAGCGGCACCGACTTGCCGAGCGCGTAGTCGACCCACACGCAGCGCGCGTTGCCGCGCGCATAGACGTGCTGCGGATCGTCCGCGCGCGTCAGCTCGAAACCGGTGTCGAAGCTGCTGCGGCCCGGCTTCGCGGCCGACATCTTCGCGATCACGTCGCCCGGATAGTGCAGTTGCTTCAGGAACTCCATCGACGCCGTGACGATCACGGGCCCCTGCCCCTCGCCGTTGCCGCCCGCGATGCCGAGTTCCTCGAACCACGAGATCCGCGCCTGTTCCATGTAGCGGAAATAGACCGTGTTGTTCACGTGGCCGAACGCATCCATGTCGCCCCAGCGGATCGGCATCGACATTTCAAATACGGGGGAATATTCGCTCATTGCAGTCTTCTTTGTTGCTGAATGTCATCCACTCAGGCGAGGCCGAAGCCATCGTCGGCGGAGATAATCGAGCCATTGATGAACTGCGACTCGTCGGCCGCGAGCAGCAACAACAGCCCGTCGAGATCCTGCGGCTTGCCGACGCGCCGGCGCGGCAGCATCGACTGCAGCTTCTGGCCCTGCTCGGTTTCCCACAGGTAATGATTGATTTCGGTATCGATATAGCCCGGGCAGATCGCGTTGACGTTGATCCCGTGGCGGCCCCATTCGAGCGCCATCGCGCGCGTCATCTGCACGACCGCCGACTTGCTCATCGCATACAGGCCGATCTGCGGAAACACGCGCAGCCCCGCCACCGACGCGATGTTGATGATCCGGTAAGGCGGTTTGCCGTTGCCGTTCGCGCGCATGATCATCCGCTTCGCGACTTCCTGCGCGACGAAAAACGCGCCGCGCGTATTGGTGTCGAACACGAACTCGAAATCGGACGGCGTGACGTCGACGAGCTTCTGCATCGTCGAGACGCCCGAATTGTTCACGAGGATGTCGATCGTGCCGGCTTCCGTCTCCGCGTGCGCGATGGCCGCCTTGATGCTCTGCACGTCGGTGACGTCGAGCGACACCACGTGCGCGGCACCGCCCGCCGCCTCGATCTCCGCGCGCAGTTCCTTCAGGCGCTCGACGCGGCGGCTCGCGAGCACGACCTTCGCGCCGGCCTGCGACAGCACCTGCGCAAAGCGTTGCCCAAGGCCGCTCGATGCGCCCGTGACCAACGCGACCTTGCCTTCCAGATTGATCGATCGACCCATTGCACATCCCCTTTCGATGTCGTTTCGCCGCCGCGGGCGCCCTGTCCCACGCAGCATAACCCTAGCACATAAAATAGAACGATCGTGCTAATGTATCCGCATGCTGTTGCGGCAAGCGTTTCGTTTCGCAGACAATACGCTCCCGAATAAAAGCATTCTAACGGTTAGAGGAACGCCAATGACCCCCGCAAGCCTCATCGAGCAATACGGCCCGCGCGAATCGATGGAATACGACGTCGTGATCGTCGGCGGCGGCCCGGCCGGACTGTCGGCCGCGATCCGGCTCAAGCAGCTGGCCGCCGAGAAAGGCACCGAGATCGGCGTGTGCGTGCTCGAGAAGGGTTCCGAGATCGGCGCGCACATCCTGTCGGGCGCGGTGATGGACCCGCGCGCGATCACCGAGCTGTTCCCCGACTGGAAGGAACAGGGCGCGCCCCTGAACGTCGAGGTGACCGAAGATCGCTTCCTGTTCCTGTCCGAGAGCAGCGCGGTCACCACGCCCAACTGGGCGCTGCCCGACAACTTCAAGAACCACGGCAACTACGTGATCTCGCTCGGCAACGTCACGCGCTGGCTCGGCCAGCAGGCAGAAGCCTTGGGCGTCGAGATCTTCCCGGGCTTCCCGGCCGCGGAGATTCTCTACAATGACGACGGCTCCGTGAAGGGCGTCGCCACCGGCAACATGGGCGTAGGCAAGGACGGCGAGCCGACCGAGAACTTCCAGCTCGGCATGGAACTGCACGCGAAGTACACGCTGTTCGCCGAAGGCTGCCGCGGCCACCTCGGCCGTCAGCTGATCTCGAAGTTCAAGCTCGACGCGAACGCCGATCCGCAGGCGTACGGGATCGGCATCAAGGAACTGTGGGAAATCGATCCGGCGAAGCACAAGCCGGGCCTCGTGATCCACACGGCCGGCTGGCCGCTGAAGTCGGACACCTACGGCGGCTCGTTCCTGTATCACATGGACAACAACCAGGTCGTGGTCGGCTTCGTGGTCGGCCTCGGCTACACGAACCCGTATCTGTCGCCGTTCGAGGAATTCCAGCGCTACAAGACGCACCCGTCGATCCGCGCGTTCCTCGAAGGCGGCAAGCGCGTGTCGTACGGCGCGCGGGCGATCACGGCCGGCGGCCTGCTGTCGCTGCCGAAGACGGTGTTCCCGGGCGGCGCGCTGATTGGCGACGACGCGGGCTTCCTGAACGCATCGCGGATCAAGGGCAGCCACGCGGCGATCAAGACCGGCATGCTGGCCGCCGATGCCGCGTTCGACGCGCTGCAGGCCGGTCGTCAGAGCGATGAGCTCAACGCGTATCCGGATGCGTTCAAGCAATCGTGGCTGTACACGGAGCTGTACCGCGCGCGCAACTTCAAGCAGTGGATGGCGAAGGGTCTCTACCTCGGCACGCTGATGGTCGGGCTCGAGCAGAAGTTGATGGGCGGCAACGTGCCGTGGACGCTGCACCACAAGCATGCGGACCACGAGATGCTGAAGCCGGCATCGCAATGCACGCCGATCGAGTATCCGAAGCCGGACGGCAAGCTGACGTTCGACCGATTGTCGTCGGTGTTCATCTCGAACACGAACCACGAGGAGAACCAGCCGGCGCACCTGACCTTGAAGGACGCGAGCGTGCCGGTGAACGTGAACCTGCGCACCTACGCGGGACCGGAGGCGCGCTTCTGCCCGGCGGCGGTGTACGAGTTCGTGAAGAACGACGACGGCAGCGACCGCCTCGTGATCAACGCGCAGAACTGCGTGCACTGCAAGACCTGCGACATCAAGGACCCGACGCAGAACATCGTGTGGGTCACGCCGGAAGGCGGCGGCGGGCCGAATTACCCGAACATGTAACTGCCGAAGAACGCCGCCTCGCGCGGCGTTTTTTTTCGTCGGTTCGACGTTCGACATTCGACGCCGCCCGGCTCTCCATCGGGCGCGCGACTCATGCACCGCGCCCGCATCGGCTGCGCTAACGCGCCGCGATCCGCCGACGGAAATGCTCGGTACCGGACACGATCTTGTCGAGTACCGCGTCGAGCGCCCAGAAGCGCTCGCGCACGTCGTAGTCGATCGCGCGGCAACGAATCGATCCGAACGTGCCGATCCGTTGATGATAGATCTTCGCAAGCGCCGGGTAACCCAGCGCTTCCGACACCGCCGAGAGCACCAGGAACGTCGACAACTCGTCGGCCAGCGCCGGATCCGAGCCGCCCTGCGTGCGCAACCATCGGTACAGGTCGGGATGGAAGTTGGTGAACACGCCGTTGAAACCGGCCGACCCCGCCTTCATCGCATCCCATGCGATCGCGGCGTTTGCATTGAGGATCTTCAGCGGCGACCCCGCGGCGAGTGCGACGCGTCGCTTCACCGTCTCCAGATCGCAGCTCACGTCCTTCAACATCACGAAGCGGCCGGTGTCGATGCACGCACGCAGTTCGTCATCGGACAGCAGTCGCCGATAAGGCGCCGGACATTCGTACAAACCGAGCGGCAGATCCGACGGCAACCGGGCGAGCAGCTTGTGAAGATGGTCGAGAAGCGCGGCGCTGCCCTTGCGCTGCGGATCGAGGCGGTTGGTCACGAGCACGACGCCCTGCGCACCCGATTCTGCCGCGGCACGCAGCTCGGCGACCTGCGCATCCAGATCGTCGCTGATGTGCCCGGACGCGACGACGGGCACGCGCCCGGCCACCCGCTCGACCACGAAACGCGCGAGTTCCGCACGCTCGGCAAGACTCAGGAATTGCATCTCGCTCGATTGCGCGACCGCGAACAGCGCATCCGAGCCGTGCGCCAGATACCATTCGACGAGTCGCTCGAGGCCTGCGTAGTCGATCGCGCCGGCGTCGTCGAACGGCGTCAGCATCACCGGTACGATCCCCTCGATGGTTGCGCTCGATTGCCGATGTGGTTGCATCTGTTTCTCCTTCCTTCAGTGAATACGGGGGTGTAGCCGACGGACTCAGGCCGGCAGCGGTCCGGGCGCGGCGCTCGCGGACTGCTCGGGAATCGGTTTGCGCACCAGCAGCAGGTAAGCCATCGCGCCGGCGAATGCGATTGCCGCCGCCGTCAGCAGCGCCGGCACGAACGACCACCTCTGCGCGATGACCCCCGTCAGGATCGGCGCGAGCGCACCGCCGATGAAACCGCCGAAATTCTGGATCGCGCCGAGCGATGCGACACGGCTCGGCGGGGCGGCCGCCGTCGCGAGCGCCCACGAGCATGCCGACGCCGCATTGGCGAGAAAGATCACGACCGAGATGCATGCGAGCGCGACCGTGTTGCTCTGCACGAGCGCGGCCGGAATCGTGAACGCGACCATCCCGAGCATCGCGACGACCACCGCGTTGCGCCGGCTCACGACCGGCGAGCGGCTGCGGCGCGTCACCAGATCCGAGAGCCAGCCGGCAACGAGCGAACCGACGAACCCGCACAGGAACGGCACGGATGCCGCAAACCCGGTGCGCACGAGGCTCATGTGACGCTCCATCGTCAGGTAGCCCGGCAGCCAGGTCAGGTAGACCCAGTTCAGATACACGGAACCGAAGAATCCGAGCAGCATGCCCCAGGTCGTGCCGTGCGAAAACAGGCTGCGCCAGTCGGCGAAGGTCAGTTTCGGCATCGCGACGGCCGTCTGCGCATCGGTATCGAGATATGCGCGTTCCGCCGCGGTCAATTGCGCGCGCGCCGGATCGCGGTACAACGCAAACCAGACGACGGCGACGACGAGGCCGAGCGCGCCCGTCACGACGAATGCCCAGCGCCAGTTGAACGATGCGACGAGCACCGCGAGCAGCAATGGTGCGAGTGCGGTGCCGAGCGGCGACGCCGCGTTGAAGATGCCGGTCGGCGTACCGCGCGCGCGCAACGGAAACCAGTTGCTCACCACCCGCGCCGCCGACGGGAACTGCGGCGCCTCGCCGATGCCCAGCACGATGCGCGCGACGATGAACCAGCCGAAGGTGGATACGATGCCGCCCGATGCCTGCGCGAGCGACCAGACGATCAGCCCGATGCCGAGCAGCCGGCGCGGCCCGATGCGATCGACGAGTCCGCCGACCGGGAACTGGCACAGCGCGTAGCTCCACGAGAACGCCGACAGCAGCAAGCCCATCTGCGAGAGCGACAGCCCGAGATCGCCCCGGATTGCCGAACTCGCGACGGCCAGCGTGCCGCGGTCGAGATAGTTGACGATCCCGCTCGCCATCAGCAGCGCGAGCGCAATACGTTGTCCGCGCCGGATACGTGGCGGCGCCGTCGGAACAGCATGATTCTCGTTCATTGCGTTTGTCTCCATGTCCTGAATGGTTTCCGGGCCTCGGTCTGTTCCGTCTTCGCGGAATCTATGCGGCCCCACGCTCCACTTCCTCGCGTGTCGGAATCGACGTCTGCGCGCCGTGGCGCGTGACGCTGATCGCGGCCGCACGCTGTCCGAACGCGATCGCGTCGTCCATCGACGCGCCGCTCGCCCGGGCGGCCGCGAAGCCGCCGACGAAGGTATCGCCGGCCGCCGTCGTATCGACGGCGACCACCGCCATCGCCCGATGGCGGCCGCTCCCTGCACTTCCGCGCCAGCAGACGCCGCGCGCGCCCAGCGTGACCAGCACGTTGCCGACACCCTTCGCGCGCAGCGCTTCGGCGGCCCGCACCGCGGAGGCGTCGTCGCCGACGGCAATGCCGGTCAGCGACTCCGCTTCCGTTTCGTTGACGACGAGATAGTCGATGCGGGCCAGCAATGCGTCGAACAGCGGCCGGGCCGGCGCCGGATTGAGCAGCACCGGCGTGCGATGTGCGATCGCACTGCCGATGGCGCGCGCGACGGTCTCGATCGGCACCTCGAGCTGGCACACCATCAGCGCCGCGCCGGCGATCGCGTCGCGCGCCCGGTCGATCAATTCGGCATCGAGGCGCGCGTTTGCACCGGGCACGACGACGATGCTGTTCGCCCCGTGCGCATCGACCGTGATCGTCGCGACCCCGGTTGCCTCGCCGTCGATCCGGTGCAGATGCGTCACGTCGATGCGCTCCGCCGCCAGCGCGTCGTGCAGACGTGCGCCGAACGCATCGTTGCCGACGCAGCCGATCATCGCGACCGACGCACCGAGGCGCGCGGCGGCCACCGCCTGGTTCGCCCCCTTGCCGCCGTGAACGGTCTGGAACGTGGTGCCGAGCAGCGTTTCGCCCGGCACGGGCAGCCGCGGCGCATGCGTGACGAGGTCGACGTTGACGCTGCCGACGACAGCGATTCGGGGTGGTCTGGTGTGGGTCATCATCGAATGTAACCGCTTACATTTTCGACGGACAAAATGGCCTGATCGGCCTTCGTCGACGAAAACTTCACGATGCGGTTGAAATCTGTGTCTGACATAATACGGAGTAGCATCAAGATAGCGCTTACATTCTCACAGGCGAGACCGGGATTGCAAGCGGGACCACGATGAATCGAGGGTAAACGATGGCGTTTTTGACCACACGCGGAGCCTGCAGGGCAGCCGCGCCCGGGGATGACCGATGAGTACGCCTTCATCCGGCGGCGGCGCGGCTCGCGCGCGCCGCGGCAGCGGCCGGTCGGTGCTCGGCGACGTCGCGAAACTCGCCGGCGTGTCGACCGCGACCGTTTCGCGCGTCTACAACGATCCCGGCAAGGTCTCGGCCGACGTGCAGCAGCGCGTGCGCGACGCGGCACGTGCGCTGAACTGGATTCCCAACGCAGCCGGCCGCGCACTCGCCTCCACGCGCACCCACATCACCGGGGCGATCATTCCGACGCTCGACGACCAGGTGTTCGCATCGCAGGTAGCGGGCATGCAGGCGGTCATGGCCGAGCACGGCATCACCCTGTTCCTGGGCTGCTCGAATTACGATCCGGCGCAAGCGCTCGCGCAGGTGCGCGCGATGCTGTCGCGCGGCGTCGAAGCGGTGTCGCTGGTCGGCGAAGCCTATCCGCCGGAAGTATTCGAACTGCTCGACCTGCATCGGGTGCCGTATGTCGTCACCTATGCTTACCGCGACGACAGCCCGCACTGCTGCATCGGCTTCGACAACCGCGCGGCATTCGCGCGACTGACCACGCACCTGCTCGAGCTCGGGCATCGCGATTTCGCGATCATCATGCAGCCTTCGGCCGACAACGACCGCGTGCAGGCCCGCCTGCGCGGCATTCACGAGACGCTCGCCGCGCGCGGGCTCGCGGTCAGGCCGATCCACCAGCACGAGGGCGCGGCCACGATCGCGTTCGGGCGGGCGAGCCTGCGCGCGATTGCCGACAGCGGCGCGACGCGCCCGACGGCCGTGATCTGCGGCAACGACGCACTCGCGCTCGGCGCCCTGCTCGAGGCGCAGGCACGGGGCATCGACGTGCCTTCGCAGCTGTCGATCACCGGGTTCGACGATGTCGCGCTGGCTCGCGAAATCCGGCCGGCGCTGACGACGATGTGGGTCGACACCGATGCGATCGGCCGCAAGGCCGCCCGCGCGTTGCTCGACGCACTCGAAAACGGCGCAGCCGGGCCCGGTTGCGCGGTACTGCCGGAGCTGCGGGTGCGCGAATCGGCCGCGCCGCCGGACGCGCCGGCCCAATGAAAGCGGGGCGCCGCAGGCGCCCCGTTTCGCATCGAATCGGCTAAATCGGTCGAACCGGCGAGTGCCGGCTCCGTTGCATCAGGTCGCGCTGCCCGCGATCTTCGGCGTCGGCGTCTCGACGTCGCCGCACTGCGCGCGATGGCGCAGCGCGTGGTCGATCAGCACCAGCGCGAGCATCGACTCGGCGATCGGCGTCGCGCGAATGCCGACGCACGGGTCGTGGCGGCCGAAGGTTTCGACGGTCGCTTCTTCACCGGACTTCGTGATCGAACGGCGCGGCGTGCGGATGCTCGAGGTCGGCTTGATCGCGATCGACACGGTGATGTCCTGCCCCGTCGAAATCCCGCCGAGCACGCCGCCTGCATGGTTGCCGACGAAGCCGGCCGGCGTCAGTTCGTCACCGTGCACCGAGCCGCGCTGCGCGACGCTGTCGAAGCCCGCGCCGATCTCGACGCCCTTCACCGCGTTGATGCTCATCATCGCCTTCGCGATGTCCGCGTCGAGCCGGTCGAATACCGGTTCACCCCAGCCGACCGGCACGCCCGACGCGACGACGTCGATGCGCGCACCGATCGAATCGCCGTCCTTGCGCAGCGCGTCCATGTAGGCTTCCAGCTCCGGAACGATCGCCGCGTTCGGCGAGAAGAACGGGTTCTCGCGGACGTGCGACCAGTCGACGAACGGCACGTCGATCTCGCCGAGACCGCTCATGTAGCCGCGCACTTCGACGCCGAAGCGCTCGCGCAGCCACTTCTTCGCGACCGCGCCCGCGCCGACGATCGGCGCGGTCAGGCGCGCGGACGAGCGGCCGCCGCCACGGTAGTCGCGGATGCCGTATTTCTGCCAGTAGGTGTAGTCGGCGTGGCCGGGGCGGAACGTCTCGACGATGTTGCCGTAATCCTTGCTGCGCTGGTCGGTGTTGCGGATCAGCAGCGCGATCGGCGTGCCGGTCGTCACGCCCTCGAACACGCCGGACAGGATCTCGACCTCGTCGGCTTCCTGGCGCTGCGTCACGTGCCGCGACGTGCCGGGCTTGCGGCGATCGAGCTCGACCTGGATGTCGGCTTCGGTCAGCCCCATTCCCGGCGGGCAGCCGTCGATCACGCAGCCGATCGCGGGACCGTGCGATTCGCCGAAGGTCGTGACAGTGAAAAGCGTGCCGAGGGTATTGCCGGACATGATGGAACCGCCCAAAGAGAAATGGACAAACCGATGCGCTGCCGGGGCCGCTGGCAGGCCGATCGTTTGCCGGTCGAGAAAAGAGGTAAACCGCTATTATGCCAGCCGTCCCGGACCCGCGGGCCGCGTGAACCGTTCAGACCATACTGGCCGGCCACGCAGACGGCCCGGCGCGAGAATCGTCGAACCGCGCCGTTGCCGGTCGAACCGGCCGGTTTGCAGCCGTGTGCTGCCCGATACGAAGCCGCCGGGCCGGCCCTGCCTACTTCCGCGCGCCGCGCAGCTCGGTCACCGCCGCCTGCAGCGCCTCGGGCGTCGCGACCGAGGCCGCGATCGGCTCGCCGACCGCGAGCGTCAGCCGGCTCATCACGCCGCGCTTGATCGGCCGCGGCATGCGCGCATCGGCATGACGGGAGAAATAGCTGCCCCACAGCCCGCGCAGCGCCATCGGGATCACGGGCGCCGGCGTGCGGCCCAGGATCTCGGTGATGCCGTGGTGGAAGGTGTTGATGTCGCCCGTCTTGGTCAGCTTGCCCTCGGGGAAGATGCACACGAGTTCGCCGTCCTTCAGCGCGGCCTCGCATGCGTCGTACGCGCGCGCGAGCATGTCGGGATCCTCGTGGCGCGGCGCGATCGGAATCGCCTTCGCATGCCGGAACACCCAGCTCGCGAAGCGCGCCTTGAAGATCCGGTGATCCATCACGAACCGGATCGGCCGCGGGCTCGCAGCCGCCAGCACGAGCGCGTCGACGTAGCTCACGTGGTTGCATACGAGCACGGCCGCGCCCTCTTCCGGGATCCGCTCCGCATGGACGAGACGAATCCGGTAGAACGTGTGCACCAGCACCCACGCGACGAAACGCAGCAGGAACTCGGGGACGAGCAGGTAGATATACGTCGCGACCACGACGTTCAGCAGCGCGGTGACGAGGAACAGGCCGGGGATGTCGACACCGGCCTTGGTCAGCCCCATCGCCATCAGGGCCGACAGGATCATGAACAGCGCGTTCAGGATGTTGTTCGCGGCGATGATCCGCGCACGGTGGGTCGGCGCGCTGCGGCTCTGGATCAGCGCATACAGCGGCACGCTGTAGAAGCCGCCGAACATCGCGAGCAGGAACAGGTCGGCCAGGATGCGCCAGTGGCGCGCGCCGCCCAGGAATTCCCCGACCGACAGCAGATGCCCGGGTGACGGCAGCGAGCGGCTCGCGAAATACAGCTCGATCGCGAACACGCTGATGCCGATCGAGCCGAGCGGCACGAGGCCGATTTCGACGCGCCGCTGCGACAGCCGCTCGCAGAGCAGCGAGCCGAGGCCGATCCCGACCGAGAACGTCGCGAGCAGGACCGTGACGACGTCGGGGCTCGCGGACAGCACGTCCTTCGCGAAATTGAAGAACGACGTGAGGAACGTCGCGCCGACGAACCACAGCCACGAGATGCCGAGCAGGCTCAGGAACACGGTGCGGTTCTGCCGCGCGAGCCCGAGGTTGCGCCACGTTTCGCTGAACGGGTTCCAGTTGATCACGAGATCGGGCTGCGGCGCGGGCGTCGACGGCACGCGCTGCGCGACGAGCCGCCCCGCGAGCGCGATGACGACGACGCTCACCGCGAGCACGCGCTCGCCGCTGCCTTCGATGCCCGCGGCCGCGCCGCCGATGATCGTGCCGATCAGGATCGCGATGAACGTGCCCATCTCGACGAGGCCGTTGCCGCCGACCAGTTCGTGGTCGCCGAGATGCTGCGGCAGGTACGAATACTTGACGGGGCCGAACAGCGTCGAGTGCATCCCCATCATGAACGTGCACAGATACAGCAGCGTCGCGCTGTGCGTGACGAAACCGGCCGCGCCGACCAGCATCAGCACGATCTCGAAGGACTTCACGAAGCGCGTGAGCGTCGCCTTGTCGTATTTGTCGGCGATCTGGCCGGAGGTGGCCGAGAACAGCACGAACGGCAGGATGAAGATCGCGGAGATCAGGAACGCGGCCGTCTTCGCGTCGACGCCGGAAAAGCGCGCGGTGTGATAGGTGACGAGCGACGTGAAGCCGATCTTGAACACGTTGTCGTTCAGCGCGCCCAGGAACTGGGTCGTGAAGAACGGCGCGAAACGGCGCTGGCGCAACAGGTCGAACTGCGACGCGTGGGCGCGCCGTTCGCCGCGCGATGCGGAAGAGACTTGCGTGTGATCGCTCATGCGGAATACGCGCGCATCGTCTGGGCGAAGCTGCGCGGGCCTTGGGTTGTTGTCGAAAAAACGGCGGCGCAGGCTGAACCTGCGCCGCCGTACGCCGAATGGCAGCGCCCGCGCGTCATGGCACCGGGCGCGACGCGATTCACGGCTTCTGCGCTTCGGCTTCCGATTCCGGCCAGTCGCGGATGTACGCCTTCAGCATCCGGTTCTCGAAGCTCTGCGCCTCGACGACCGTCTTCGCGACGTCGTAGAACGAAATGACGCCCATCAGCACCTTCTTGTCGAGCACCGGCATGTAGCGCGCGTGGCGCTCGAGCATCATCCGGCGCACTTCGTTGACGTCGGTTTCCGGCGTGCACGTGAGCGGCTCGTCCATCACCTTGCGCACCTGCACGTCGCCGATCGCGCCGCCGTTCACGTGCAGGCGCAGGATGATCTCGCGGAACGTCAGCATCCCGACGAGATCACCGTACTCCATCACGACGAGCGAACCGATATCGTGTTCGGCCATCGTATCGACCGCTTCGCGCAGCGGCTTATCGGGCGTCACCGTAAACAGCGTGTTGCCCTTCACTTTCAGAATATCGCTGACGCGCATCGTAGTCCCCTCATGCTTGAATGCAAAACCGCTTTCGATCCTATCGGAAAGCCTGTCAAAAGGAAAGCTCAGCCCCACGCGGCGCGGCCGTCGCCGCTTGCGGACACCGGCCGGCCGCCGCACAATGACTCCATGGACGGCGGCCCGAGGAGACGGCCATGGCACATACGCATACGGAGCAATTCGCCAGCTTCGCCGATTTCTACCCGTACTACCTGAACGAACACCAGAACCTGACGTCGCGCCGGCTGCACTTCATCGGCTCGCTCGGCGTGATCGGCTGCGTCGCGATGGCGATCGCGACGGGCCACTGGCCGTGGCTGCCGGCGGCGGTCGTGTGCGGCTACGGATTCGCGTGGGTCGGACACTTCTTCTTCGAGAAGAACCGCCCCGCCACGTTCCGGCACCCGATCTACAGCCTGATGGGCGACTGGGTGATGTTCAAGGACATCTGCACCGGCAAGATTCCGCTGTAACGCCCGCCCGGCACCGCGTCACGCCGTTTTCGGCGGCCGCGCGTGCGGGTCGGGCGCCCCGCCGGGCACCGGCCCGGGCACGGTCGCGGCCGGCGCACCCGCAAGCCGGTGCGCGGCGATCAGCGACGCAAGCGATACGTCGAACCGGTCGTTCGACAGCACCTCGAGCAATGCCGCGCCTTCGACGTGGCTGCTGCGTCGCTGCAGCTGGTAGGTCAGTTCGGTGCGGTCGATCACCAGCACGTCGAACAGCTGCGCCAGCGTCAGCTGCTCCGGATTCGCCAGCAGGATGTAGCGCGGCGCGCGTTCGCCGCTGTCCAGCCGCGCGATCCATTCCCGCTCCTCCATCGTCGACAGCAGCCGCTGCGCGGTTTCCATGTCGCAGCGCAACATGGCCGCAAGCCGCATCGCCGTATAGCCCGCCTTGCCGACCGCGCGCGCCTCGGCCAGCCGCGCGAGCAATTCGAGCGCGTCGAGCAGGTCGCTGCCCGCATAGTGGATGCGATGGAACTGGCCGACGCGGATCGCCGGCAGCGCGGACGCCACCATCGCGCCGAGCAGCGCGATGAACCAGCTCAGATACACCCACAACAGGAATACCGGCAGCGCCGCGAACGCGCCGTAGACGGCCGTATAGGTCGGAATGCGCCGTACGTAATAGCCGAAGCCGCGCTTCGCGAGCTCGAACGCGATGGCCGCGAACAGCCCGCCGATCACCGCGTCGCGCCATGCGACCGTGCAGTTCGGCAGATACACGTACAGCAGCGTGAACGCGAGCACGGTCAGCGGCAGCGACACGAACGCGAGCAGCCATTCGACGATCGACGTCGACGGCGCGGCGCCGGTGAACGCCAGCGATTGCGTAAACAGGTACGACGAGATCGACAGGCTCACGCCGAACAGCAAGGGCCCGAGCGTGATCAGCGCCCAGTACGCGAGCACGCGCTGCGCGAACGGCCGCGGCTTGCGTACCCGCCAGATCAGGTTGAACGCGGACTCGATCGTCATCATCGTCATCACGGACGTGACGACGAGCACGATCAGGCCGGCCGTCGTCAGCCCCTTGGCCTTCGACGCGAACTGGTTCAGGTACTTGAAGATCTGGACGTTGAACTGCGCGGGCATCAGGTGATCCGCGAGGAACCCCTGCAGCGAGATCTGGAACGACGCGAACATCGGGAACGCGGTAAACAGCGCAAACGCGACCGTCACGAGCGGCACGAGTGCCAGCATCGTCGTGAACGTGAGGCTGCCCGCCACTTGCGGGATGCGATCCTCGGCGCTGCGCCGGGCCGCGAACTGCGCGAGGCGCTTGAGGGTGTCGAGATCGACGCTCAACTTCGGCAAACGGCTTCTCCTTCTCTGCTGACGCCGCGCGCCCGACGGCGCGCCGCCGCCGCGCTGCGCGACGACTTCAGCCCCTATAATAGCCGCTCGATCCAGCAGGGGCCGACTGCACCGGGCATCCGCGCGGCCGCATGCGGCCCCGTCGCCCATGAAAGACATCCTCGTCCTCTATTACAGCCGCCACGGCGCCACGCGTGATCTCGCGCTCGCAATCGCGAACGGCATCGACAGCGTGCCCGGCATGCAGGCCCGCATCCGTACCGTGCCACCCGTCTCGACGGTCTGCGAAGCCACCGCCTCCGATATCCCCGACGACGGCCCGCCGTATGCGGAACTGCGCGATCTCGAGGAGTGCGCGGGCCTCGCGCTCGGCTCGCCGACCCGCTTCGGCAACATGGCCGCCTCGCTCAAGTATTTCCTCGACGGCACGACGCCGCAATGGCTGTCGGGCGCGCTGACCGGCAAGCCGGCCTGCGTGTTCACGTCGACCGGCAGCCTGCACGGCGGCCAGGAGTCGACGCTGCTGTCGATGATGCTGCCGCTGCTGCATCACGGGATGATGATCGTCGGCATCCCGTACACGGAATCCGCGCTCAGCACGACGCGCACCGGCGGCACGCCGTACGGCGCGTCGCACGTGTCCCAGCACGATCGCAGCGGGCCCGCAGGACTGTCGGCGGACGAAAAGGCGCTCGCGGCCGCGCTTGGCGTGCGGCTCGCGCGTGCGGCGGCGGCCCTCGCCGACGCCCAGGCCGCCGAGGCCGCATGAACGCGCCTGCCCATCCCACCCGCCCCGCCGTCGCCGCCCGGCCGCGCTACGCGCTCGCCGCGGCCGCGTGCCTCGCCGCGCTGATTGCGCTGTCGCTCGCGTGGGAACTGTGGCTCGCGCCGCTGCGCCCGGGGGGCTCGGCGCTGATGCTCAAGGCCGTGCCGCTCGCGCTCGCGCTGCCCGGCGTCTGGCGGCGTAACATTTATACGATGCAGTGGGCGAGCATGCTGATCCTCGTCTATTTCGCCGAAGGTATCGTGCGCGGCATGTCCGACCGCGGATTGTCCGCGACGCTCGGCTGGTGCGAGACCGCGCTCGCCGTCGGCTTCTTCGTGGCCGCGCTGGCCTACGTCGCGCCGTTCAAGCGCGCGGCGAAGCAGCAGCGCGCCGCGTCCTGACCCTTACGCGACCGAACGTATGAATTCTTCCGAAGCCTTCGTATCCGCCTGCCGAGACGCGATCGGCGCCACCTACGTGCTGACCGAGCCGCACGACACCGAACCGTTCCTGACCGACTGGCGCCGCCGCTACAAGGGCAGCGCGTGCGCGGTGCTGAAACCGGCCGATACGGCGGAAGTCGCCGCGCTCGTCCGGCTCGCCAACGCGCACGGCGTCGCGCTCGTGCCGCAGGGCGGCAACACGGGGCTCGCCGGTGGCGCGACGCCCGACGCGAGCGGCAGCCAGGCCGTGCTGAGCCTCGCGCGCCTGAACCGCGTGCGGGCCCTCGATCCGCACAACAACACGATCACGGTCGACGCCGGCGTGATCCTCGCCGACGTGCAGGCGCGCGCCCGCGAAGGCGGCCGGCTGTTCGCGCTGAGCCTCGCCGCCGAAGGCAGCTGCACGATCGGCGGCAACCTGTCGACCAACGCGGGCGGCACCGCGGTGCTGCGCTACGGCAACGCACGCGAGCTGTGCCTCGGGCTCGAGGTCGTGACGCCACAGGGCGAGATCTGGGACGGCCTGCGCGGGCTGCGCAAGGACAACACCGGCTACGACTTGCGCGACCTGTTCATCGGCGCCGAAGGCACGCTCGGGATCATCACGGCCGCCGTGCTGAAGCTGCATCCGCTGCCGGCCGCGCAGGTCACGGCGCTGGCCGCGCTCGAGTCGCCGCACGCGGCGCTCGACTTCCTCGCGCTCGCGCAACGCGCGGCCGGCCCGCTGCTGACCGGCTTCGAGCTGATGTCCGACTTCTGCATGCAGCTGGTCGGCAAGCACTATCCGCAACTGCGCTATCCGTTCGACCGCACGCATGCGCAGACGGTGCTGCTCGAACTGTCGGACAACGAAAGCGAAACGCATGCGCGCGCGCTGTTCGAAAAACTGATGGAAGAGGCGTTCGAGGCCGGGCTCGTGGTCGACGCCGTCGTCGCGGAAAATCTCGCGCAATCGCGCGCGTTCTGGGACCTGCGCGAACACATCCCGCTCGCGCAGGCCGACGAGGGTCTCAACATCAAGCACGACATCGCGGTGCCGATCTCGTCGATCGCGCGCTTCATCGACGAAACCGACGCAGCGATCCAGCAGGCCGCGCCGGGCGCGCGGATGGTCACGTTCGGCCATCTCGGCGACGGCAACCTGCACTACAACGTGCAGACGCCCGAAGGCGGCGACCCGAAGGCATTCCTCGCGGCATTCCAGAAGCCGATCAACCGCATCGTCTACGACAACGTGCACCGTCACCACGGCACGATCAGCGCGGAGCACGGGATCGGCCAGCTGAAGATCGACGACGCGCAGCGCTACAAGTCGCCGGTCGAAACGGCGCTCATGCGCACGCTGAAAACCGCGCTCGACCCGCGCGGGCTGATGAATCCCGGCAAGGTCCTGCACTGAAGCCCCCGTCCCGGAGCGATGCCCATGAGAGTCCGCGTCCTGTCCGACCTGCATCTCGAATGCAACCAGCCCGACACGATCGCGCATGCCGACGCGGATCTCGTCGTGCTGGCCGGCGATATCCACAATCACGCGGAAGGCCTGCGCTGGGCCGCGGAGACGTTCGATCCCGACGTGCCGGTGATCTACGTGCCGGGTAATCACGAGTACTACGACGGGGAATTCGGCGCGCTCGAAACCGCGATGCGCGACGCCGCGCACACGATCGACCACGTGCATTACCTGAACAACGGCGTGTACGTCGATCCGGCGCAGCGCTTTCGCGTGCTCGGCACGACGCTGTGGGCCGATTTCTCGCTGTTCGGCGCCGACCAGGCGAGCGTCGCGCGCGCGATCGACGCGGCCATGCGCGTGATGCTCGATTTCAAGGGATTGATCCAGGTGACGTGGCCGCACGATGCGTCCGTGCATGCGGCGGCAGCCCCGGAGCGGGATTTCACGCCGGCCGACGCGATCGCGCTGCACCGGCAAGGCCGCGCGTGGCTGGAAGCACGGCTCGCGACACCGTTCGCGGGGCGCACGATCGTCGTCACGCATCATGCGCCGCACCTGCGCTCGCTGGCGGAGCGTTATGCGGAAGACCTGGCGTCGGCGGGATTCGTCACGGACATGGCGGAACTCGTGCGGCCGCCCGTGGACCTGTGGATCCACGGCCACACGCATACTTCATTCGATTACGTGACCGACAGCGGCACGCGCGTGGTGTGCAACCCGCGCGGCTATATCCGCCGGCGCACCGGCGAACTGGAGAATCCCGCGTTTGCGTGGGACAAGGTGGTCGAGCTCGGCTGAGCGCCAAGCCGTCGGGCCGCGTGATGCGGCCCTACCCGAGCTGAAAGGCCGCCCGATCAGCGATCGGCGCGGCGCGAGCCGTTCGACGACGGGCGCACCCGCACCGGCACGGGCTTCATCCGTGCCTTCATCGCGCGCAGCAGATCGCGCGTCGCCGCGGCGGCAGCAGCCGCACCAAGCAAAACTCCAAGGCCGATCATCAGTTGCGTATCCATTGCGACTCCGGGTGTGGGCAGTTCCAAATCTCGATGATTGAAACAGTATCAAACTGTCCGCGGTCCGTTGGTAAAAAAATGTTGCGTGAAGGACAAATCTGGTCAGATTGCACTCGACCGCGCGCTCATGTCGCAGCCGTGAACTGCGCGAGCGCGGCTTCGTCGGCTTCCAGCGTGGCCGGCAGCTCGTCGCGCAGGAAATCGACCCAGGTGCGGATTTTCGCGTCGAGGTACTGGCGCGACGGATACAGCGCGTAGATGTTCATCACGTGCGACCGGTATTCGGGCATCACGCGCACGATGTGTCCGCTGCGCAGCCCGCCGATCGCCGAATAGAGCGGCAACCCGCCGATTCCCATCCCTTCCCGCACGGCCACCGCGAGCGCCTCGGCGACGTTCACGCGGAACGGCGGCGCCGTGACCGGAACCACTTCGTCGCCGCGCGGCCCCGACAGCGACCACTCGTCGAAATGAAAACCGGGCGCGACCATCCCGAGACAGACGTGCTGCTCGAGATCGGCCGGGGTCTGCGGCACGCCGTGCGCGTCGATATAGCCCGGCGACGCGCACACGACGCTGTAGCTCTCGCCAAGCCGCTGCGACACGAGCCCCGAATCCGGCAGGTCGCGGCCGACCACGATCGCGACGTCGTACCCCTCGTCGAGCAGGTCGGGCATGCGCTGCGCGAGCGTCAGCTCGACGTGCACGTCCGGATAGCGCTGCCGATAGCGCGCGATGGCCGGCACCAGGTAGTGCTGCCCGAGGCTCGTGAAGCAATGCACCTTCAGCTTGCCCGACGGCCGCGCGTGCGCGTCGCCCGCTTCGGCTTCGGCCTGGTCGACGTACGCGAGGATCTGTTCGCAGCGCTGCAGGTAGCGCTCGCCCGCTTCGGTCAGCGCGATCCGGCGCGTCGTCCGGTTCAGGAGGCGCGTGCGCAGGTGCGCCTCGAGATCCGACACGGCGCGCGACGCATAGGCGGTGGTCGAATTCATCTGCTGGGCGGCCGCGGTAAAGCTGCCCGCGTCGACCACGCGGACGAAGACCCGCATGTTTTGTAACGTATCCATCCCATTACCCGTATGAATCCGGAGGGATTGTTGCACAGGGGCCAACAAATATTATCTCAGGATTCGTAAAAATGACTTGCACCGTTGTCCATTTATTCAGGAATCACTGAAAAATATAATCGCATCCGACTCATCTATATCCGAAAGGGAGAAAATCGTGCGGTCTCCGGCAACAAAAGGGACGCTGGCACTGGCGGTTCTTGCAGTCTCATTAATAATGGCCGGATGCGCGAGCATGGGCGACAACAAGCCGCAGTCCGCCCGCATCGAAGCGAACACGCTCGACGCCGGTGCCGCGATCCGCGCGGCGGACCACGATGCGGGCTGGCCCGCGTCCGACTGGTGGCGCGCGTACCGCGATCCGCAGCTCGATGCGTGGATTGCCGCCGCGCAGGCCGGCAACCCGAGCCTGGCGGCCGCCGAGGCGCGCGTGCGCGAAGCGCAGGCGATGGCGCGCGTGGCGCGGTCGGCGGAACTGCCGCAGATCAACGGCAATCTGTCGCTGATGCGCCAGCACTGGCCGGACAACGTCTACTACGGCCCGGGGCCGCTCGCCGACACCGACACCTGGAACAACACCGGCACGCTCGGCCTGTCGTACCACCTCGACCTGTGGGGCAAGGACAAGAACGCGACCGAGCGCGCGCTCGACACCGCGCATGCGACCGCGGCCGACGCACGGGCGGCGAAGCTCGAGCTCGAGGTCAACGTCGTGCGCGCGTATGTCGGCATGTCGATGAACTACGCGCTGCTCGACCTTGCGCACGAAACGTTCGAACGCCAGCGCTCGCTGGCCGATCTCGCGCGCAAGCGCCTGCAGGCCGGCCTCGGCACGCAGCTCGAAGTCAGCCAGGCCGAATCGACGCTGCCCGACTACGAGCGCCAGATCGACAGCTACGAAGAAGCGATCCAGCTCGCGCGCCACCAGCTCGCCGCGCTCGCGGGCAAGGGCCCGGGCGCCGGCGACGCGATCAAGCGGCCGAGCCTGTCGCTCGATGCGCCGGCCGGCCTGCCGTCCGCGCTGCCGGCCGACCTGCTCGGGCGCCGCCCGGACGTCGTCGCGGCCCGCTGGACGGTCGACGCGCAGGCTCGCGGCATCGATGTCGCGAAAGCCGCGTTCTACCCGAATATCGACCTGCTCGCGACGGTCGGCGGCTTCGGCGTGACCGCGCCGTTCACCGACTTCCTGCGCGCGATGAACGGCGGCTGGACGGCCGGCCCAGCGCTGTCGCTGCCGATCTTCGAAGGCGGCCGGCTGCGCGCGCAACTCGGCGCGGCCGATGCCGGCTACGACCAGGCGGTCGAACGCTACAACCAGACGGTCGTCGGCGCGCTCAAGGACATCGCCGACCAGGTCGTGCGGATCCGCTCGCTCGACACGCAGAAGAAGGACGCCGCGCGCTCGGTGGCCGCCAACGACCGCAGTTACCAGCTGTCGCGCGAAGGCTTCCGCCGCGGGCTGACCGATTACGTGAACGTGCTCGTCGCGCAGCAGCAGTTGCTGCGCGCGCAGGAGACGGCCGCCCGCATCGACGCGGAACGCCTCGCCGCGCACGCACAGTTGATGGCCGCGCTCGGCGGCGGCGTCGAGACGGAGACGCAGACAGATGCGGACGTTCGGGGCGGTCATCCGGCCCGCGACGCGTCCGCCGCGGGGGCCGCCGCGCCGGCCGCCGCATCGGGTGCGAAACCCGCCGCGGCCGCCGCGCGCCCCGCGCACCCCGCGCAGGTCGAGACGGCCGGTTCGGCCGGTTCGGCCGGTGCAGCCGCCACGCCGGCCGCACGGTAACGCGGAGCGACCGTCATGTCAGCCTCCTCCCCCGCTTCCACGCACGCCGGCGGCCCGCTCGCGGCCTGGTACGCCGCCTTCGGCGACTGGGCCCGCAGCGACGGCGCCGCGTGGCTCTACCTGTTCAAGGCGCTGCTCGCCGCGTTCATCGCGACCGGCGTGTCGATGCGGCTCGACCTGCCCGCGCCGAAGACGGCGATGACCACGGTGTTCATCGTGATGCAGCCGCAAAGCGGCGCGGTGCTCGCGAAGAGCTTCTACCGGGTCGCCGGCACGATCTTCGGGCTGATCGCGACGCTCACGTTCGTCGGGCTGTTCCCGCAGCAGCCGCAGCTGTTCCTCTTGGCCGTCGCGCTGTGGGTCGCGCTGTGCACGGCCGGCGCCGCGCGCAACCGCAATTTCCGCAGCTACGGCTTCCTGCTCGCCGGTTACACGACCGCGCTGATCGGGCTGCCGGCGTCGCAACACCCCGACGGCGCGTTCATGAGCGCGATGACGCGGGTCGCCGAGATCATGGTCGGGATCGTGTCGGCAGGCGTCGTCAGCGCGCTGGTGTTTCCGCAGTACACCGGAGAGCAGATGCGCACGACGGTGCGCAAGCGCTTCAGCAGCTTCGTCGACTACGTCGCGGCGGCCCTGTCGGGCCAGCTCGACCGCGCGCACATCGAAACCATCCATACGCGCTTCGTCGCGGACGTGGTCGGCTTCGAAGCGGCGCGCAGCATGGCCGTGTTCGAGGATCCGGACACGCGGATGCGCAGCGGCCGTCTCGCGCGCCTGAACAGCGAGTTCATGAGCGTATCGAGCCGCTTCCATGCGCTGCACCAGCTGATGAACCGGCTGCGCGCGGCCGGCGCGCAGGCCGCGATCGATGCGATCGAGCCGTACTTCCGCGAAATCGCGCCGCTTCTGACGCGCAACGGCGAGCCGGTGCGCTCGTCGGCCGACGCCGCGCTCGCCGCCGAACAGCTGCTCGCGTGGCGCGACGCGCTGCCGCGCCGCATCCGCGCGACGCGCGCCGCGCTCGAGACGCAGCCGGATTTCCCGCTGCTCGACTTCGACACGGCCACCGAACTGCTGTATCGCTTCATCACGGACCTGCACGAATACGCGGCGACCTACGCGTCGCTGTCGACCGCGACGCACGAGCGCGAGCGCTGGATCGAACGCTACGAGCCGCGCACCAACCTGACGGCGATGGTGATCGCGGCGATTCGCACCGCGACCGTGATCCTCGTGCTCGGCGCGTTCTGGATCGCGACCGCGTGGCCGAGCGGCGTGACGCTGACGCTGACGGCGGCGGCCACCTGCGCGCTCGCATCGTCGACGCCGCGCCCGACCGCGATGTCCGCACAGATGGGCATGGGTACCGCACTGGCCGTCTGCACGGGCTTCCTGCTGACGTTCGGCATCTACCCGCACATCGACGGCTTCCCGCTGCTGTGCGTGGCCCTCGCGCCGCTGCTCGCGATCGGCATCTTCATGACGCTGAAGCCGAAGCTCGCCGGCTACGGGATGGGCTACCTGATCTTCTTCAGCTTCCTCGCCGGCCCCGACAACATCACGCACTACGATCCGACGAGCTTCATGAACGACGCGCTCGCGCTGGTGCTGTCGATGCTCGTCTCGGCGATCGCGTTCGCGGTGCTGTTCCCGCCGACCGCGCCGTGGCACAAGAAGCGGCTGTTCGCCGACCTGCGCCACCAGGTGGTCGCGGCGTGCCACGCACGGCTCGCCGGCTTGCGCACGCGCTTCGAGAGCGGCGCGCGCGACCTGATGTACCAGGCGCACACGCTGTCGGCCGACCAGCCCGACGTGCAGCGCGACGCGCTGCGCTGGATGTTCGCGGTGCTGGAAACGGGCAATGCGGCGCTGGACCTGCGCGCGGAGCTGGCGACGCTGCCGTCCGACCCGCGCTATGCGCCGACGACACCGTGGCGCCGCGCGATCGAGACGCTGCGCGCCGCGCTGTCCGCGCTGTTCCGCAAGCCGGACGCGGCGCGCTTCGACGCGGCGCTCGCCGCGGTCAACGCCGCGATCGACGCGACCCGGCAAACGCTCGATGCGTTCACGCCGTCGCGCGAGGAGCGCCACCGGCTGCAACGCATCCTGAGCCATCTGCATTTCGTACGCACGGCGCTGCTCGATCCGGAATCGCCGCTCGAGCCGCTCAACCGCAACCGCCCCGTGCGTCCCCAACAAGGAGCCTCGTCATGATGCCGCGTGAAATCGCCATTCTCGATGCCTACATGCCCACGGTGGTCCTGATGTTCGTCCTGGGCGCGCTCGCGACCTGGGCCGTCGACCGCCTGCTCGCCTACACGGGCCTCTACCGTCTCGTCTGGCACCCGTCGCTGTTTCGCGCGTGCCTTCTCGTCTGCATTTGCGGCGGATTGAGTCTTGCCGTTTACCGTTGATTCCGAACCATCATGATTCTCAGAAAACTCTTCGGCTTCGTCGCGACCGCCATCATCCTTCTCGTCGCGATCCTGATCGGGCGCTCGCTGTGGGTGCACTACATGGACGATCCCTGGACGCGCGACGGCCGCGTCCGTGCCGAGATCGTCAACGTCGCGCCGGACGTGTCGGGCGCGATCGTCGAGCTGCCCGTGCATGACAACCAGCTCGTGAAAAAGGGCGACCTGATCATGCAGATCGACCCGTCGCACTACCAGATCGCGGTCGAGCAGGCGCAGGCGGCCGTCGCCGCCCGCCGCGCGGAACTGCAGATGCGCCGCGACGACGCGGCCCGTCGTGCCGACCTCGACGCGCTCGTCGTGTCGAAGGAAAACCGCGAGAACGCGGCGCACAGCGCGTCGAGCGCCGATGCGCAGTACCAGCAGGCGATCGCCGCGCTCGACGCCGCGAAGCTCAACCTCGAACGCACGCGCGTGGTCGCACCGGTCGACGGCTACATCACGAACCTGCAGACGTTCAAGGGCAACTACGCGGTGGCCGGCCAGGCGAAGCTCGCGATCGTCGACAGCCATTCGTTCTGGGTCTACGGCTACTTCGAGGAAACCAAGCTGCCGCGCGTGAAGGTCGGCGCGCCGGCCGAGATGCGGCTGATGAGCGGCGGCGTGATGAAGGGCCACGTCGAGAGCATTTCGCGCGGCATCTACGATCGCGACAACCCGCAAAGCCGCGACCTCGTCGCGGACGTGAACCCGACCTTCAACTGGGTGCGCCTCGCGCAGCGCGTGCCGGTGCGCATCCGCATCGACGAGGTGCCGGCCGACGTGGTGCTGTCAGCGGGCACGACCTGCACGGTCATCATCGATCCGGACCAGCGGAAGAAGTCGTAAGCGCCGACGGCCGGACGCCTACGCCGCGATGCGAAAGCGTCCGACCAGCGACTTGAGCGCCTGCGCCTGTTCGTCGAGCGCATTCGCCGCGGCGGCCGCCTGCTCGACGAGCGCGGCGTTCTGCTGCGTGCCGGCATCCATCTGCGTGACCGCGCGGCCGATTTCGTCGATCCCGGCGCTCTGCTCGTCCGACGCCGCCGAGATCTCGCCGATGATGTCGGTCACGCGCTTGACCGCCCGCACCACGTCGTCCATCGTGCGGCCCGCATCGTGCGCGAGCGCCGCGCCGTTCGCGACGCGCTCGACCGACGCGCCGATCAGCGTACGGATCTCCTTCGCCGCGGTCGCCGCGCGCTGCGCGAGCAGCCGCACCTCGCCCGCGACCACCGAAAAACCGCGCCCCTGCTCACCCGCGCGCGCCGCCTCGACCGCCGCGTTCAACGCGAGAATGTTGGTCTGGAACGCGATCCCCTCGATCGTGCCGATGATGTCGCGAATGTTCTTCGCGCTGTCGTCGATCTCGCTCATCGTCGCGACCACGCGACCGACGACTTCGCCGCCCGCCTCCGCGACGGCCGACGCATTGGCCGCGAGCGCGCTCGCCTGACGCGCGTTCTCGGCGTTCTGCCGCACGGTCGACGTGAGCTCTTCCATGCTGGCCGCGGTGCGCTCGAGCGCGACGGCCTGCTGCTCGGTGCGCCGCGACAGGTCGAGGTTGCCGGTCGAGATCTCGCCGGACGCGGCCGCGATCGCCTCGGCGCTGACGGCGATCTCGCCGACGGTCGCCGCAAGCCCGGACTGCATGTCGGACAGCGCGCGCACCATGCTGTCGCGGTCGTGCCGGCCGAGCGGAATCGGCCGCGTCAGGTCGCCGCGCGCGATGTCGGCGGCGATCGCCTTCGCCTGGGCGGGCTCGCCGCCGAGCTGCGACGCCAGGCGGCGCACGACCCGCTCGGCGATCGCGATCGCCAGCACGATAAGCGCGGCCGTCATCGCCGCGATCATCGCGAACGACGACGAGAAGATCGTTGCGGATGCATCGAGCGTCGCCTTCGACTTCGCGCCGCGCGTCTTCACGAGCATCGCGACGAGCTTCTCGAGCTTGCCGGTCTCGACCAGCAGCGACACGTCCTGCGTGCCGACCTGCCAGTTCATCTGCGACAGGTCGAGCGGCTGCGCCTGCACGAGCGCGACGAAATCGCGCAGATGGCCGCTCCACGTGCCGACCGCCAGCGAGAATGCGCGCAGTCGCGCGGAATCGTCCGCATCGGCCGGATCCGCGTAATGCTGCAGCGTCGCGAGCGCCTGGCCGATCGACGCGAGCCCCGCGCCGACTTCGGCGCCCAGGTCGTCGCGTTCCTTCGCGGTGGTGGCGGTCAGCAGCATCTTCTGCGCGCGGCTCGCGCGCAGCACCTCGGCGCGCACTTCCTCCGCCGCGCGGCTCGCGACGTGCCCTTGCTCGTAGACCGACGCAATCGACGCGTTCAGCCGGCTGATCTGCCACAGCGAGAACACGCCGATCGCGAGCGTGCCGGCCAGCAGGATCGCGAACGCGGCGCGCAACGTCGCCTTGACGGTCCACGTCCGGCGTTCGCGCCGGGCTGCGCGCGCGTGCCGCGAGGCGGGCCTGGCGGCTGCGTCGGCCGCGGCTGTGGCCGCGGCCGGCCGCGGATGCAATGAAGCTGCTTTCATCGATATTTCCCCGTATTGATCGTGCCGCCGGAAAGGTCGGTTCTGGCGGCCGGCATTCACGCAATGGCCCGTCATGCCGCGCGTCCTGCACCCGTCCGGCTCGTGGCCGGCGCCGGGCGCGGCGCACCTGTGTTGTCGTTGCGTCTTCTACGGCCTCGATCGGCGCGCCTTGAGTCCGGACAAACACCGATCCGGTCCCGCGCGGCGCGACGAAAGGCGGACACGCCGCAGCGTTATACCCGGCCAAAAAAGGGTGCAATGGGTCGAATCGTCGTAGCAATGTCCGAATCGCGACAAAACTTGGCCGGACATTCTCGATACGCCACATTAGACTTCTTTGACGCAACAACGATTCGAACGCGCCGATCCCCATCAGAGCGCGTCCCGTCACCTCAACTCGCTCAGCTCACATGGAAACCAGCCTCGATACGGGCGCCGGCACCGCCGCCGCCCAGCCGTCTGCTCCACGCGCCCCGCGTACCGTCTACCCGGTGCTCGGCGCGATCAGCTTCTCGCACATGCTCAACGACATGATCCAGTCGTTGATCCTCGCGATCTATCCGATGCTCAAGAGCCAGTTCGCGCTGTCGTTCGCGCAGATCGGCCTGATCACGCTGACCTACCAGATCACCGCGTCGCTGCTGCAGCCGCTCGTCGGCCTGTATACGGACAAGCGGCCGAAGCCCTATTCGCTGCCGGTCGGGATGGGCTTCACGCTCGCGGGGCTGCTGCTGATGTCGGCCGCGCCGAACTTCGCGACGCTGCTGGCGGCGGCGGCGCTGGTCGGCTGCGGCTCGTCGGTGTTCCATCCGGAATCGTCGCGCGTCGCGCGGATGGCGTCGGGCGGCCAGCACGGGCTCGCGCAGTCGCTGTTCCAGGTCGGCGGCAATGCCGGTTCGGCGCTCGGGCCGCTGCTCGCCGCCCTGGTGATCATCCCGCACGGCCAGCACAGCATCGCGTGGTTCTCGGCGGCCGCGCTCGTCGCGATGGTCGTGCTCACGCAGATCGGCCACTGGTACAAGAAGCATCCGTCGATGAAGAAGAAGGCGGCGCCGGCCGGCCATCCGACGCTGTCGCCGGGCCGCGTGCTCGCCGCGATCGGCGTGCTGGTGCTGCTGGTGTTCTCGAAGTACTTCTATCTCGCGAGCATCAACAGCTATTTCACGTTCTACCTGATCGACAAGTTCCACCTGTCGGTGCAGGCCGCGCAGATCCACCTGTTCGTGTTCCTCGCGGCGGTCGCGGCCGGCACGCTGATCGGCGGGCCGGTCGGCGACCGGATCGGCCGCAAGTACGTGATCTGGGTGTCGATCCTCGGCGTCGCGCCGTTCACGCTGCTGCTGCCGTACGCGAACCTGTTCTGGACGAGCGTGCTGAGCGTGATCATCGGCGTCGTGCTGGCGTCGGCGTTCGCCGCGATCCTCGTCTATGCGACGGAGCTGATGCCCGGCAAGGTCGGGATGGTCGCGGGCCTGTTCTTCGGCTTCGCGTTCGGCCTGGGCGGCGTGGGCGCCGCCGTGCTCGGCCAGCTCGCCGACGCGACGAGCATCACGTTCGTCTACAAGGTGTGCTCGTTCCTGCCGCTGATCGGCGTGCTGACGGTGTTCTTGCCGAACCTCGAAAGCAGCCGGCGCAAGAAGGCGTGACGAAACGGCCGCGGCTTGGGTGCCGCGGCCGTTGGCTCAACAACCTTGCGAAACGTTTCGTTGAGCGGTTATCAGTGCCGGGGTTCTCGTGTGCCGCGACCGAACATTCGCGCACCCAGCCAGACCAGCACGATCGCGATCACGAAGCTGACGCCGAGCATGGTGCTGATCAGGATGTCGCCCTGGCCGTGAACACCGAGCGTTTCGAACACGCGGAACAGCGGCTCGAACGCTCGCCACCCCGCCCCGCTTTGAAACCATTCATCCAGCGGGGAATTCGCCAGGCCGAGATAGACCGGGATCGTCAAGACGATCGCTGCAAGCAGGCGGACAAGCACTTTCATTGGACGATCACTCGACCGTAGTACTTCATCCCGGTGCCCGGAATCTGGCACCGGCCTGCGACTTCAAGACTTGCCTACACGATGGCTGCACCATTCTCCGTCGCATGCAACGTCAGGAACCGCTTCAGGATGCCGGACGAATAGCTGCTCGCGATCGCCGACAGGAAGTGCGAGAACGACTGCGTCGCGTGATCGTCGGCCGTATCGGAGATCGTGCGCACGATGGCGAACGGCACGTCGTGTTCGGCGCATACCTGCGCGATCGCCGCGCCTTCCATCTCGACCGCGAGCGCGTCCGGCAGCGCGTCGCGCAGCGCGACGACTTCCCGCTCGCTCGACACGAAGCGGTCGCCGCTGATGATCAGCCCGCCATGCAGCGTCCCGCCGGCGAGCCCGAAACGCGCGGCGAACTGCGCGCCCTCCTCGGCGACGAACAGCGTGCACGCGGCCTTCAGGCGGGCCGTCAGCGCCGCGTCGGTCGCGAACCGCGTGATGCCGAGCAGCGGCACCTCGTAGCGCGGAAACAGCGGCGACGCATCGAGATCGTGCTGCAGCAGCGTGTCGGCGACGACGACGTCGCCGACACGCACCGTGCGCGACACGCCGCCGGCGACACCGGTGAACACGACGCCGGACACGCCGAACACATGGATCAGCGCACTGACGGTGGCGGAAGCCGCGACCTTGCCGACCCGCGCGAGCGTGACGACGCAGGCCGCGCCGTGCACGGTGCCGACGTGGTAATCGCGGCGGCCGAGCGTGATCGTCTTCATCACGCCGTCGGCGCGCATCGCGGCGATCAGGTCGCCGAGTTCCTCGGGCAGCGCGGCCAGAATGCCGAGCGGACGCGTCGATACCGTTTCAACCATGTCGATGCTCATCATTCCACCGCCTGCAGTTTCGCGACCGCCAGCGCGAGCCACTTCTCGCCGTGCCGCTTGAACTTCACCTGCGCCTTCGCATCGGCGCCGCTGCCTTCAAGCGCGGTGACCGTGCCCTCGCCGAACTTGGTATGGAAGACCGGCTGGCCGACGCGGAAACCGGTGTCGGCTGCGCGCTGCTTGTTCGCGAAGGCCGGCAGCGGCGCGGTGACCGCCGCGTCGACGACCTGCTCGCGGCTGCCGCCGCCCGGCCGCGCGAACCAGTCGCGCCCCCAGCCGGCGTTGTCCGAGCGGCCGCCCCAGCGCGAGCCGGCCTCGACCTTCGGCGTGAGCCACTTCAGCACGTGCTCCGGCAGTTCGTCGAAGAAGCGCGAGCGCACGTTGTAGCGCGTCTGGCCGTGCAGCATCCGGCTCTGCGCGAACGACAGGTAGAGCCGCTCCTTCGCGCGCGTGATCGCGACGTACATCAGCCGGCGCTCTTCCTCGAGGCCGTCCGATTCGAGCACGCTGTTCTCGTGCGGGAACAGCCCTTCCTCGAGGCCGGTGATGAACACGGCCGAGAATTCGAGGCCCTTCGCCGCGTGCACCGTCATCAGTTGCACCGCGTCCTGGCCGGCCTGCGCCTGGTTGTCGCCGGCTTCGAGCGACGCGTGCGACAGGAAGCCCGCGAGCGGCGTCATCGTGTCGGGGTTCTGCGCGGGGTCGCCGAGCGGCGCCGGGTCGAGCACGTCGACCGACGGATCGCCTGCGTCCACGCCGAGCTCCGGCGCCGCGATCGCGCCCGCGCGCAGCGGAATCGAGCGGGCCGGTGCGTCGAGCCCGTAGCCTTCCTCGCTGACGAACGCGGTGGCCGCGTTCACGAGTTCCTGCAGGTTCTCGAGGCGGTCCTGGCCTTCGCGCTCGCCCTGGTAGAAATCGGCGAGGCCGCTCGCGCGCACGACGTATTCGACCGTCTCAGGCAGGCTCATCTGCTGCGTCTCGGCGCGCATCTTCGCGATCAGGGTCGCGAATGCGCCGAGGCTCGTGCCGGCCTTGCCGGTCACGTACGGAATCGCGGCGGCCATCGAGCAGTCGTACAGGCGCGCGGCGTCCGCGAGCTGCTCGATCGAGCGCGCGCCGATCCCGCGCGTCGGGAAATTCACGACGCGCACGAACGCAGTGTCGTCGTTCGGATTGTCGATCAGCCGCAGGTACGCGAGCGCGTGCTTCACTTCCTGGCGCTCGAAGAAGCGCAGGCCGCCGTACACGCGATACGGAATGCCCGACGTCATCAGCGTGTGCTCGATCGCGCGCGACTGCGCGTTGCTGCGATACAGGACGGCCACCTCGCTGCGCGACATCCCGGTGTTGATCAGCGAGCGGATCTCCTCGACGATCCAGCCGGCTTCCTGCGCATCGGTGCTCGCCTCGTACACGCGCACGGGCTCGCCGTGACCGGCGTCGGTGCGCAGGTTCTTGCCGAGGCGATGCGCGTTGTTCGAGATCAGCTGGTTCGCCGCATCGAGGATGTTGCCGTGCGACCGGTAGTTCTGCTCGAGCTTGATCAGGTTGCGCACGCGGAATTCGTCTTCGAAGTCGCGCATGTTGCCGACGTTCGCGCCGCGGAACGCGTAGATCGACTGGTCGTCGTCGCCGACCGCGAAGATCGCGTTCTCGCCGCCCGCGAGCATCTTGAGCCACGCGTACTGCAGCTTGTTGGTGTCCTGGAACTCGTCAACGAGGATGTGCCTGAAACGCGCCTGGTAGTGCGCGCGCAGCGGCGCGTTGTACGCGAGCAGCTCGTAGCAGCGCAGCAGCAGCTCGGGGAAATCGACGACGCCCTCGCGCTGGCACTGCTGGTCGTACGCCTGGTACAGCTCGACGAACTTGCGGTTGAAGTTGTCGGACGCGTCGACCTTGTCGGGTCGCAGCCCCTGCTCCTTCGCGTTGTTGATGAAGTACTGGACGTTCTTCGGCGGGTATTTCTCGTCGTCGACGTTCGCCGCCTTCATCAGCCGCTTGATCGCCGACAGCTGGTCGGCCGTGTCGAGGATCTGGAAGGTCTGCGGCAGGCCGGCGTCGCGCCAGTGCGTGCGCAGCATCCGGTTGCACAGCCCGTGGAACGTGCCGATCCACATCCCGCGCGTGTCGATCGGCATCATCGCCGACAGCCGCGCCATCATCTCGCGCGCGGCCTTGTTCGTGAAGGTGACGGCGAGCACGGTGGCCGGCGATGCGTAGCCCTGCTGGATCAGCCACGCGATCCGCGTGATCAGCACGCGGGTCTTGCCGCTGCCCGCCCCCGCGAGGATCAGCGCCGGTTCGTTCGGCAGCGTGACGGCGGCGTATTGTTCAGGGTTCAGATTGGCGAGCAGATCGGGCATGGAGCGGCAGCGGACGTGCGAGAAAAATGCGGACCCGCCATTATAAGTCGGCCGCGCGATGCCGTTTCCGATCCGTTGTGCCGCGGGCCGTCGCCCGCGCTGCGCGCCCCTTGCGACGCGCCCGCGCGGGCAAGCGATGGCTGGCCGATGTGCATCCATTTATAATTGTCAGATTCGGCATCCAATTCACGCATTTTTCGGCAGATTTCCAACCATGAGCGACAGCACGCTTGCGAAGAGTTTCGAGCCCCACACCATCGAGTCCCAATGGGGGCCGGAGTGGGAAAAACGCGGCTATGCCGCCCCGGCATTCGACCCGGCGCGTCCCGATTTCGCGATCCAGCTGCCGCCGCCGAACGTCACCGGCACGCTGCACATGGGCCACGCGTTCAACCAGACGATCATGGACGGCCTCGCCCGCTACCACCGGATGCTCGGCGAAAACACGCTGTGGGTGCCCGGCACCGACCACGCGGGGATCGCGACCCAGATCGTCGTCGAGCGCCAGCTCGACGCGCAGGGCGTATCGCGCCATGACCTCGGCCGCGAGAAGTTCGTCGAGCGCGTGTGGGAGTGGAAGCAGCAGTCCGGCTCGACGATCACGGGCCAGGTGCGCCGCCTCGGCGCGTCGACCGACTGGTCGCGCGAATATTTCACGATGGACGACAAGATGTCGGCCGCCGTGCGCGACGTGTTCGTCACGCTGTACGAACAGGGCCTGATCTACCGCGGCAAGCGCCTCGTGAACTGGGATCCGGTGCTGCTCACCGCGGTGTCCGACCTCGAAGTCGCGAGCGAGGAGGAAAACGGCCACCTGTGGCACATCCGCTACCCGCTCGTCGACGGTTCGGGCTCGCTGACCGTCGCGACCACGCGTCCGGAAACGATGCTCGGCGACGTCGCGCTGATGGTCCACCCGGAAGACGAGCGCTACGCGCACCTGATCGGCAAGCTCGTCACGCTGCCGCTGACGGGCCGCGAGATCCCGGTGATCGCCGACGACTACGTCGACCGCGAGTTCGGCACGGGCGTCGTGAAGGTCACGCCCGCGCACGACTTCAACGACTACCAGGTCGGCCTGCGCCACAACCTCGCGCCGATCGAGATCCTCACGCTCGACGCGAAGATCAACGACAACGGCCCCGAGCAGTATCGCGGCCTCGACCGCTTCGACGCGCGCAAGGCGATCGTCGCCGACCTCGACGCGGAGGGCTTCCTCGACTCCGTGAAGCCGCACAAGCTGATGGTGCCGCGCGGCGACCGCACGGGCGTCGTGATCGAGCCGATGCTGACCGACCAGTGGTTCGTCGCGATGACGAAGGCGGCGCCGGAAGGCACGTTCAACCCCGGCAAGTCGATCACCGAAACGTCGCTCGACGTCGTGCGCAGCGGCCAGATCAAGTTCGTGCCGGAAAACTGGACGACCACCTACTACCAGTGGCTCGAGAACATCCAGGACTGGTGCATCTCGCGC
This sequence comes from Burkholderia sp. BCC1988, assembly GCF_905339895.1. Taxonomy (NCBI): domain Bacteria; kingdom Pseudomonadati; phylum Pseudomonadota; class Betaproteobacteria; order Burkholderiales; family Burkholderiaceae; genus Burkholderia; species Burkholderia sp. BCC1988. Next base: position 51,116 of record NZ_CAJPHA010000020.1, on the reverse strand, counting down.
CAGCTCTGGTGGGGCCACCAGATTCCCGCGTGGTACGGCGAGAACGGCGAGGTGTTCGTCGCGCGCGACGAGGAAGAGGCGCGCGCGCAGGCCACCGCGAAGGGCTACACCGGTGCGCTGAAGCGCGACGAGGACGTGCTCGACACGTGGTTCTCGTCGGCGCTCGTGCCGTTCTCGTCGCTCGGCTGGCCGAACGAAACGCCTGAACTGCAGCACTTCCTGCCGTCGTCGGTGCTCGTCACCGGCTTCGACATCATCTTCTTCTGGGTCGCCCGGATGGTGATGATGACGACGCACTTCACCGGCAAGGTGCCGTTCCACACCGTCTACGTGCACGGTCTCGTGCGCGACGCGGAAGGCCAGAAGATGTCGAAGAGCAAGGGCAACACGCTCGACCCGATCGACATCGTCGACGGCATCGACCTCGAGACGCTGGTCGCGAAGCGCACGACCGGCCTGATGAACCCGAAGCAGGCCGCGACCATCGAGAAGAAGACGCGCAAGGAATTCCCGGACGGCATCGCCGCGTTCGGCACCGACGCGCTGCGCTTCACGATGGCGTCGATGGCGACGCTCGGCCGCAACGTGAACTTCGACCTCGCGCGCTGCGAAGGCTATCGCAACTTCTGCAACAAGCTGTGGAACGCGACGCGCTTCGTGCTGATGAACTGCGAAGGCCACGACTGCGGCGCCGACAAGCCGGAAGTGTGCGGCGCGGGCGACTGCGGCCCCGGCGGCTACCTCGACTTCTCGGCGGCCGACCGCTGGATCGTGTCGCTCCTGCAGCGCACCGAGGCCGACATCGCGAAGGGCTTCGCCGATTACCGCTTCGACAACATCGCGACCAGCATCTACAAGTTCGTGTGGGACGAGTACTGCGACTGGTACCTCGAACTCGCGAAGGTGCAGATCCAGAACGGCACGCCGGAACAGCAGCGCGCGACGCGCCGCACGCTGCTGCGCGTGCTGGAAACGGTGCTGCGCCTCGCGCACCCGATCATCCCGTTCATCACCGAAGCGCTCTGGCAGAAGGTCGCGCCGCTCGCCGGCCGTTATCCGCAAGGCCAGGCCGAGGGCGAAGCGTCGCTGATGACGCAGGCGTATCCGGTCGCGAACCTGCAGAAGATCGACGAGGCGTCCGAACAATGGGCGGCCGACCTGAAGGCGATCGTCGACGCGTGCCGCAACCTGCGCGGCGAGATGAACCTGTCGCCGGCGACCAAGGTGCCGCTGCTCGCGGCCGGCGATGCCGAGCGCCTGCGCTCGTTCGCGCCGTACGTGCAAGCCCTCGCGCGCCTGTCGGAAGTGCAGATCCTGGCCGACGAAGCGACCCTCGACAAGGAAGCGCACGGCGCGCCGATCGCGATCGTGGGCCCGAACAAGCTGGTGCTGAAGGTGGAAATCGACGTCGCGGCCGAACGCGAGCGCCTGTCGAAGGAAATCGCGCGCCTGACGGGCGAGATCGCGAAGTGCAATGCGAAGCTCGGCAACGAGGCGTTCGTCGCGAAAGCGCCGCCGGCCGTGGTCGAGCAGGAGCAGAAGCGCGTCGCCGAATTCCAGAGCACGCTCGAAAAACTGCGCGCTCAGCTCGATCGGTTGCCTGCGTAACAAACGGTAAGGTCGTTTGCGTTCACTATAATCGGAACGTGAACATAGGCTGTCTGACAAGTCGATTACAGGAATAAAGGTTCGATCATGTTGAAAGTCACCAAGGCGGTATTCCCCGTTGCCGGTCTCGGCACGCGGTTCCTCCCGGCAACGAAGGCGAGCCCGAAGGAAATGCTGCCCGTCGTCGACAAGCCGCTGATCCAGTACGCAGTCGAGGAAGCGATCGCCGCGGGCATCACCGAGATGATCTTCGTGACCGGGCGCAGCAAGCGCGCGATCGAGGATCACTTCGACAAGTCGTACGAGGTCGAGGCCGAACTCGAGGCGCGCGGCAAGGAGAAGCTGCTCGAGCTCGTGCGCAGCATCAAGCCCAGCCATGTCGACTGCTTCTACGTGCGCCAGCCGGAAGCGCTCGGCCTCGGCCATGCGGTGCTGTGCGCGGAGAAGCTCGTCGCCGACAATCCGTTCGCCGTGATCCTCGCCGACGACCTGCTCGACGGCAACCCGCCCGTGATGAAGCAGATGGTCGACGTGTTCGACCACTATCACAGCTCGGTGATCGGCGTGGAAGAGATCCCGCCGTCGGAGACGAAGTCGTACGGCATCGTCGACGGCAAGGAGTGGGAAGAGTCGATCGTCAAGATGTCGGCGATCGTCGAGAAACCGGAGCCGGAAGTCGCACCGTCGAACCTCGGCGTGGTCGGCCGCTACATCCTGAAGCCGCGGATCTTCGAACACCTGCGTGCGCTGAAGCCGGGCGCGGGCGGCGAGCTGCAGCTCACCGACGCGATCCAGGCGCTGCTCGCCGACGAACAGGTGCTGGCCTACAAGTACCAGGGCACGCGCTATGACTGCGGCAGCAAGCTCGGCTACCTGAAGGCGACGGTCGAGTTCGCGCTGCGCCACCCGGAAGTCGGCACCGACTTCGACGCGTACCTGCGCGCGCGTGGCAACGGGCAACCGGCTGCCTGAACGCGGCACGGGCCGGCCTCGCCTCCCCGGCGGGCCGCCCTCGCCTCACGGCCGGCGCGTCAGCGCGTGACGGCCGGCTTCACCGAGACGACGCCCGGCATTGCGCCCGCGTCGTCTTTTTTCGTCTTCACGAGCCAGCCGTCACCCTGCTCGAACGGCAGCTTCGCGAGCGCGCTCTTCACGAGCGTCGGCGCGGCCTGCTGCGTGAGCGTATCGCGATCGCGCAGCGACGCCGACACGCGATAGACGTCGACGCCCGTCTTCGCATCGACGAAACGCAGCGTCAGCACGTGGCGGTACACCTTGCCCGCGAACGGCAGCGCGAACGGCGCCGGTCCGTCGACGGTCACGCACGCGCTGCTTGCCGCGCCGCACTGGTCGGCCGTCGCCGCGACCGACGCCGGCTGCGTCGCATACGCGATCGACAGCCGGTAGCGCGCGGCCTGGCCAGGCTGCGCGTCGAAGCCGCGATGCGCGAGCTCGTCGCGCACGAGCGTCTCGATCTGCCGGTATTCGGCATCGTCGGCCTGAGCGGCCGTGCGCACGAAATCGTAGCCGTGCGCACCGGATGCGAACGCATTCGGCTGCCCGAGCGCGCTCACGCCGGTCGTGACGCCGGCGCAACCCGTCAACAGCGACGCCGCCAGCGCGGCCGCTGCCCATTCCTTTCTCATGACTTCCCCCAAATGCCTGCCGTCGTGCCCGGCCCTGTCAGGCGGACGGCTCGTCGATCGCGGGCAGCGACACCGTCACCGCGGTGCCGACACCCACTTCGCTGTCGACCGTCACGCTGCCGCCGTGGCGCGTGACGACCGTCTTCACGAATGCCATGCCGAGCCCGGAGCCCGAGATTTCGGGCCGCTCGCCGGCATGGAACCGCTTGAAACGCTCGAACAGATGCTGCAGATCTTCCGGCGCGATGCCGTACCCCTGATCGCGAATCGTACAGAAGATCCGCTTCGATGCATGCTCGACCGACAGCGTACACGCGATCACCGTGTCGGACGGACTGTATTTGACTGCGTTGTTCAGCAGGTTGACGAACGCGCGCGTGATCAGCGAGCGGTCGGCGCGCGTCCAGCACATGTCGGCCCCGACGTCGGTCTCGATGCGGATGCGCTTTGCCTGCGCCTGCGGCCAGACTTCGTCGCTCGCGTCGATCAGCACGTCGACCAGGCTCGTCGGTTCGAGCTGGTACGCCTGCGACTCCGCGCGCGCCAGCTGCACGAACTCGTCGGCGAGCGACAGCGCACGGTGCGCATAGCGCTCGATCCGCGCGAGCAGCCCGCGCATCGCGTCGGTTTCGACGCGATCGCGCTCGATCTCGACGAGCGCGAGGATCGACGACTGCGGCGAGCGCATGTCGTGCGACAGCAGGTGCAGCGCCTCCTCGCGCTGCCGCTCGGCCGCGTGCAGCTCGGTCACGTCGACCAGACCGGCGATCCAGCCCGTCACGCGGCCCTGCGCGTTCGTACACGGGGCGTAGCGTAACAGATGGTCGAGCCCGTCGCGATCGCGCACCTCGATGCCGCGCGCCATCGCTTCGTCTTCGGCCCCGAGCGTCGGGTCGAGCGCGTCCGGCCAGTGTGCGCGGATCGTGACGTCGTGTTCGGCGTTGCCGTCGACGGTCTTCATGAAGGTCAGCTCGCCGAGCGCGGCGCGCAGCGGCCGCCCTTCCGGCACCGGCAGCGCGAGCCGCGAACCGTAGCGCTTCGCCGCATGGTTCGCGATCAGCACGGTGCCGGCCAGGTCGGTGACGAAGATCGGCTCCGGCATGCTGTCGAGGCTGTCCCACACGAAGCGCTTCATGTCCTGCACGCGCTGCGCGGCCTGCGCCATCAGCGCCATCTGCCGTTCGAGCACGTCGCCGCCGACGCTACGCGTGCGCGGCGCCTCGGGCAGCAGGTGCGGCTCGTCGGCGAGCCGCTGCAGCTCGCGGCGCAGGTACGACATCGTCATTTCCAGGCGCCGCCAGTTCCAGATCGGGTAGACGGCGACCAGCCCGAAGATGGCCGGCGCGGGCGACAGCCACACGCGCGCCTCGAACAGCAGCGCCAGGCTCGCGACGACGGCCAGCGCGGCCAAGCTCAGCGTCAGCAGCAGCGCGCGCCACGGCGACAGCATCAGGAAGCCGCCCAGCAGCACGGCGAGCGGCAGCAGCGAGGCGGCGAAGAGTCCGGCACGCGATGCAGGCAGGATCGCGCTGCCGGTCGTCAGCATGTCGAGCACGTTCGCGTGGATGTACACGCCGGCGAGCGGACCGAAGTCGCCCGATACCGGCGTCGCGAAGCGGTCGTAGAGGCCCGACGCCGTCACGCCGACGACGACGATCTTGCCGCGCAGTGCGTCGGGTTTCACGCGCCCTTCGAGCACGTCGTCGAACGACAGCGTCGGATACGCGGGCGTGTTGCGGCTGAACGGGATCAGGTAACGGCCGTCGCCGGTCGCGTCGCGCGACAGGTCGTGCGCTTGCGCGCCGGGCGTGCCGCCGACCGGATGCAGCCGGCCGGCCTGGATCGCACGATAGACGGGCACCATCAGCTGCGGCCAGCGCACGCGGCCGTCACTTTCGAACAGCGCGACGCTACGCACGATGCCGTCGGGATCGACTTCGAGATTGATGTGGCCAAGTCCCATCGTGCGTGCCGACAGCTCCGCCACCGGCGGATCGACGGTGCGCGTGCCGTCCGCCTGTTCGGGGCTCAGCAAGACGGGCAGGAAGGTCGGCACACGGGCCATCGCGTCGGCGAACGCGCGATCCTCCGGCGACTGCTCGGTAAACAGCACGTCGTAGACGACCGCGGCCGGCTGCGCACGCGCCAGCGTGTCGAGCAGCCGCGCGTGCACGCTGCGCGGCCACGGCCAGCGGCCGAGTGCGGACACGCTCGGGTTGTCGATGTCGACGACGACGACGTCGGGCGACAGGGGCAGGCTGCGCAGCATCAGCAGCCGGTCGTAGATCAGCCCGTCGACGCTCGACGACAGCCGGCCGAGCGCGCACGCGAGTATCACCGCGATCCCGAGGCAGCCGATCGCGATCCACTCGATCAGGAAGCGACGGCCGAGGCGCCGCCGCGGGGAAACGGAGTCGGTTTTCATGCGCCGCGGGTCAGCGCGACAACGTGAACGCGCTGACCGGACTCGTCTTCTGATAGAACTTGCCGCCCTCGAACTCCTCGACCGTCACCGCCCAGTAGTAGTCGCCGGGCGGCAGGTGGGAGACCGTGATCCGGCGCGCCTGCAGGCCCATCTGGTCGACGACCGGCGCGCTCAGGTCCTTCGAGTGCGACAGCACGAACCGATAACGCGCGTCCTTGGCCGCGTCGTTCGGCGCCCAGCGGAACTCGTAGCCGTCCGGGCCGGGCGACGCGCTCGCATCGAGCCCCATCAGGCGCCGCTCGAACGCGTAAATGTGCGGCATGCCTTCGAGGCCGTTATCGTCGATCGCGGAAATCCGGACGAAGTACGTGCCGTTCGGCACCTCGCGGAACACCGCGCGCGACGAGACCGTGCGCGTTTCGCTGAACAGTTCGAGCATCCCCGCGTCGCGCGCGAGTTGCAGGTGATAGGCATGCGCATGCTCGAGCGGCGCGACGTCGAACGTGAGGTCGGGCTCGTCCTGCACCTTGTCCGGATGCGTGAGCGCGGGCGCCGGCAGCAGCTGCACGGGTGCGCCGACCGCGCCGGACGACGTCGTGACGCTGCCGAAGTTCGCATGCACGAGCGTCGGGTCGGCCGGCTGCTGCTTGCCCGCGACGCCGACGGTGCCGTCGAGCACCTCGACACGCGTCGCCGCGTTGCCGGCGGCGTCGTAGTTCACGCGGAACCGCGTGCCGCGCACGCCGGCCACGACCGACGGCGAGCGGATCTGGAAGCGGTCGTCGCGCTTCTTCAGATGCGTGACCTCGCTGTCGACCGAGCCGCGCGTGAGCTCGAACTCGCGATCGAGCGTGCCGGTCAGCACGGTGCGGCGCAAGGTCTTCAGGTCGAGCTGGCTGTCGGGCGGCAGGCTCATGTGCGTGCCGTCGGCCAGTTCGAGCGTCAGGAAGCCGTTCGCGCCCGTGCGCACGCGGTCGCCCTCTGTCAGCGTCGCATCGTTCGCGAGCGGCGCGTACGCGTCGCCGGACGCGCGCTCGGCCGTGCCCTGCACCGCGACGACGCGCGCGGTCAGCTTTTCCTTGCGCAGCCGCGCGACCGGCAGCTTCAGCGCGATGTCGGGCTGCAGGTGTTTCGGCGCGGGCACGCCGTTGATCCGTTGCAGCAGCTGCCAGTCGTCCGGGCCCTGCAGGTAGCGCGCGGCGACGTCGTACAGCGTGTCGCCGGCATGCGTGCGGTAGACGACCATCTTGCCCGCGGCAGCGCTCGGCTGCGCGACGGCCTGCTGCGCCGCGAACGCAAACGCGACCGCGCACGCCGCATGCAGTGCCGCCGTGCGCAGGCTCGCCGTGCGCTGCGTGATGCGCCGGGTCACTCCGGCTCTCCCTGACCGACCCGCTCGAGCCGGTAGCCGTAGCCGTAGATCGGCGCGAGGCGATAGCCGTTTTCCGGCCGCAGGCCGAGCTTCGTGCGCAGCATCGAGATGTGCGTGTCCATCGTGCGCGACGGGATATCGGTCGCCTGCTTCCACACGAGATCGAGAATGTGCGCGCGCGACAGCGGCCGGTCGAGGTGCTGGAACAGCAGCAGCGCGAGCTCGAATTCCTTCTGCGTGAGGCTCACGGCCTTGTCGCCGACATACGCCTGCTTCAGGTTCACGTCGAAGCGGAACTGGTCGAACTCGCGAACGGTCGCCTCCGCGTTGACCGGATACGCGCGGCGCAGCAGCGAGCCGATGCGCGCGCGCAGGATCGGGCCCGACACGGGCTTGACCACGTAATCGTCCGCGCCGGCGTTGAGGATCTGCGTGATCCCCGCCTCGTCGTCGCGGCTCGTCATGAAGATGATCGGCAGGCTGTGCTCGGTCTGGTTCGCACGCACCCACTTGAGCACTTCCTCGCCGGACATGTCGGGCACGTTCCAGTCGAGCACGAGCAGATCGAACGTCTCGCGCTGCAGACGCTTCTTCAGGGCCTTGCCTTCCTTGAACGCATAGCACGTGTGGCCGACGGCCGTCAGCGTTTGACTGACGAAATCCGTCTGGGCCGGATCATCATCCAGTACAGCAATTCTCATAGCACCCCGCAAATCGAAATCGATTCGTCCAGTTCAGCTCCCCGCACTCATCCCGCCGCGCAGCATGCGCGCGGCGCCCGACACCGGCCGGCGAGCCGTCGTTTGCCGAGCGCGCAACCTGCGCGACACGGCGCCCCGGCCACCCATCTCAAAAACGGGGCACGGACGAACCGGCGATTTCATCATAGTAGTATGAAATTCGCCAAGAAATTGCGCGGACTACGGTCCTTTATTCGAATAATCCTTCCCGTCGCGCAACTGGCGGCGCTTCCGGCTGGCCCAGCGTGGGCTGCCCCAGCATGGGCTGCCCCAGCATCCGCTCCAGCTGGCTGCGCACGCGCTCCCAGGCCGGCGCCGCATAGTCGGGCTGGCTCGCCGCCCACGCCTGCGCGAGATCGAACACGCGCCCGATCGTCGCGCCGCAATACGTGAAGCCCGCGCCGTCGTCCCGCGCGGCGCCGCGCAGCCGTTCGTCGAGCGATTCGGCCAGCCACGGCATCTCGGCCGCCGCCGAATCGGCATACGCCTCGAGCGCGGCACGCGCGTGGCGATCCCGTTGCGGGTCGAGCTCGATCCGGCTCAACCCCGCCGCACGTGCGGGCACGATGCATTCCGCTGCGGACGGACTTCGAATGGTCCCTGGTCTGAAGGACATGTCCTCTCCCCGTTTGTACGACGGCAGCGTCAGGCATGGCCCCCGTGCCCGCCTCGTATGACGTACCGTGGCCGGTGCATCCATCCGAGACGGACGACCGGCCGGGTCAGTATACGCAGCCGGTCGTGCGGCGAGGTTTAAGAATTGTCAGAGGCGTCAGGCGAGCGTTTCCCATGGAACAGGCGCTGGGCGAGGGTCTGTGCTGGCGCTCGTGTCGAGCCGTTGGCGCGGCGGACCGCAGCGGGCGGTGCGCGAGCGGGCGCCGCAACGGGCGCGTGATGCGGGCCGTCAGCGGCGGCGCATCAGGAACACGAAGGTCTTGTCCTGGGTCGTCACTTCGACGATCTCGTTGCCCGTCTGCTTCGCGAACGCGGCGAAATCGCGCTGCGAACCCGGATCGGTCGCGAGCACCTTGAGGATCTGCCCGCTCTCCATATCGGCGAGCGCTTTCTTGGCGCGCAGGATCGGCAACGGGCAATTGAGCCCGCGCGCGTCCACTTCCTTGTGAATCTGCATCGGCTGTCGACCTTCGAATGACGCGCCACACGGGCGCGGGAGGAAGCGGCGATTTTACCGCAGCGCGGCCGCCCCTGCCCGCGCGGCCCGGGCCCGGCCGCGCGACGCGGCGCGCCCGCGCTCGGCACGCGCTCGTCATGCCAAGCGCCCGCCGAGTGCCCGTCAGGCGCCCGTGAACCCGCCCGCGAGCCGCTCGCGCAGGTGCCGCACGAGCGCACGCACCGCGCTCGGCACGACCGGGCTGTACGGCCGCAGCGCGAAGATGTGGTCGCCGAACGCACCCGACGGCCGCCAGCCGTCCAGCAGCGCGACGAGCCGGCCGGCATCGAGATCGCGCTGCGCGCTGAAATCCGGCAGCAGCGCGATGCCGAGCCCGCCGAGCGCGGCCTCGCGCATCGCCTCGCTGTTGTTGGCCGCGAAGCTGCCGCGCACCGGCACGCTCACGCGCTGGCGCCGCCGGCCGTCCGGCTCGAAGCTCCAGGCGGCCGGTTCGTTGTCGCGCAGGTAGCACAGGCAGCTGTGGTCGACGAGTTCGCTCGGGTGGCGCGGCGCACCGCGCGCGTCGAGGTAGTCGCGGCTCGCGACCAGCAGCGAACGCGTGTCGCACAGCTTCCACGCGACGTGGGTTTGCGGCGCGGTCGTCGTATGGCGGATCGCGAGGTCGAAGCCCTCCTGCGTCAGCGAATGCAGCCGGTCGGACAGGTCGAGTTCGATGTGCACGCCCGGGTGCTGCCGCAGGAAATCGGGCAGGTGCGGCACGACCTGCTGGCGCCCGAGCGCGACCGGCGCCGTCACCCGCAGCAGCCCGCGCGGCTCGCCGGCGAGGTCCTTCACGCGCGCGAAGTGCTGGCCGATCGATTCGAACGCGTCGCGCGTGCTGTCGACCAGCGTCTGCCCGGCGTCGGTGAGCCGCACGCTGCGCGTCGTGCGCCGCACGAGCGGCACGCCGGCCGCCTTCTCGAGATCGGCGATGCGCTGGCTCATCGCGGCCTTGCTGATGCCGAGCCGCTGCGCGGCGGCCGTGAAACTGCCGGCCGCGGCCAGCACCGTCAGCGAGTGGATATGCGGCCAGAGCGCCTGGACATTTTGCTGATTCATCCGCCGATTATTCAGAATTCTGAACAGTGAATCAAGCTGCGCGGCCTTCTCCCGCCCCGCCGCTTTGCCTAGACTAGGTTCCGTCCACTCCCCATTCCCATGCCCAGGAGACACGCATGACCACGGTTCCCGCCTATACGTCCGACGCCGACGTCGGCCACTACATCGACGGCGCACCCGTCGCCGGCCGCAGCGGCCGCTTCCAGGACGTCTTCAATCCGGCGCTCGGCCGCGCGGTGCGCCGCGTCGCGCTCGCCGGCGACGACGAAGTGCAGCGCGCCGTCGCGTCCGCCCGTGCGGCGTTCCCGGCCTGGGCCGACACGCCGCCGATCCGCCGCGCCCGCGTGCTGCACCGCTTCCTGCAGTTGATGAACGAACACCGCGACACGCTGGCCGCCATCATCACGGCCGAGCACGGCAAGGTGTTCTCGGATGCGCAGGGCGAAGTCGCGCGCGGCATCGACATCATCGAATTCGCATGCGGCGTGCCGCAACTGCTGAAGGGCGACTTCACCGACCAGGTCAGCACCGGCATCGACAACTGGACGATGCGCCAGCCGCTCGGCGTCGTCGCGGGTATCACGCCGTTCAACTTCCCGTGCATGGTGCCGTGCTGGATGTTCCCGGTCGCGCTCGCGACGGGCAACACGTTCGTGCTGAAGCCGAGCGAACGCGACCCGTCGGCGGCGCTGTTCATCGCCGACCTGCTCACGCAGGCGGGCCTGCCCGCCGGCGTGTTCAACGTCGTGCAGGGCGACAAGGGCGCGGTCGACGCGCTCCTCGACCACCCGGACGTGCAGGCCGTCAGCTTCGTCGGCTCGACGCCGATCGCGGCCTACGTGCAGCAGCGCGCGGTGCAGTCGGGCAAGCGCGTACAGGCGCTCGGCGGCGCGAAGAACCATCTCGTCGTGATGCCGGACGCGAACATCGAGCAGGCGGTCGACGCGCTGATCGGCGCCGCGTACGGCTCGGCCGGCGAGCGCTGCATGGCGATCAGCATCGCGGTGCTGGTCGGCGACGTGGCCGACAAGATCGTGCCGTTGGTGGCCGAGCGCGCGCGCAAGCTGGTGATCGGCGACGGGATGTCGCCGGAAGTCGAGATGGGACCGATCGTCACCGGCGACGCGCTCAAGCGCATCGAAGGTTATATCGGGCAAGGCGTCAGCGAAGGCGCGCAACTGGTGGTCGACGGCCGCGGGCTGCGCGTGCCGGGCCGCGAGGAAGGCTTCTTCACCGGCGGCACGCTGTTCGATCACGTGAGCCCCGACATGCGCATCTACAAGGAAGAGATCTTCGGGCCGGTGCTTGGCTGCGTGCGCGTGAAGGACTTCGGCGCAGCGGTCGACCTGATCAACGCACACGAATTCGGCAACGGCGTCGCATGCTTCACGAGCGACGGCGGCATCGCGCGCGAATTCGCGCGGCGCATCCAGGTCGGCATGGTCGGCATCAACGTGCCGATCCCGGTGCCGATGGCCTGGCACGGCTTCGGCGGCTGGAAGAAGAGCCTGTTCGGCGACATGCACGCGTACGGCGAGGAAGGCGTGCGCTTCTACACGCGCCAGAAGTCGGTGATGCAGCGCTGGGCGTCGAGCATCGGCAAGGGCGCCGAATTCGCGATGCCGACCGCGAAGTAAATGAGGGCGACGCGCCGCCCGGCGATGGAATGCGCGGGCGGCCGGCGAATCGAAGGCCGGCGTCAGCCGGCCTTCAGCCGGCCTGCGTGCCGTGTGCGCCGTCGGCGGTCGGCAGGTACGACAGCTCGAGCCGGTACGCGAGCGCGACGAACAGGCTCTGCGCGAGGCCCATCGTCGCGGTCAGCGCACGGAACCCGAACGTCTCGCTGTCCTGCACCATCAGCGTCACCTCGGCCTCCCGCGCGAGCGGGCTCATCCGGCTGTCGGTGATCGCGATCAGGCGCGCGCCGCGCTGCACGGCCTGCTGCGCGACCTGCACCGTCTCTTCCGCGTACGGCATGAACGAGATCACGATCATCACGTCGCCCTCGCGCACCGAGCGGATCTGGCCGAGATGCATGCTGCCGAGCGCGCTGAACAGGCCGATGCGCTTGTCGGTGTGCTGCAGCGCATAGTCGAGATACACGGCGATCGGAAACGCGCGGCGCGAGCCGGCGATCCAGATCGCCTGCGTGTCGGCGAGCAGGTCGACGGCCTGTGCGAGCGCGTGCGGGTCGAGCGTCTGCCGCAGCTGCTGCATGCCGGCAATGCTGCCCTTGATGAATTCGTCGGCGATCTGCTCGGGCTGCAGGCTCGACTCGCCCGATTCGATCACGTCGCGCAGCCGCAGGTTGTACGCGCGGCCCGGCGCGATCTGCTGGGCCAGCCCCTCGCGGAACAGCCGCTGCATCTCGGAGAAACCCGAAAAGCCGAAATGCTTCGCGAACCGGACGACGGCCGACGGCTGCACGCCGCACGCCTCCGCGAGCGACTGGATGCCTTCCAGGCCCAGCTGGTCCCGATGCGTTTCCACGTGACGCGCAATCACCTTCAGGCGATTGCTGAGGCCGTCGTACTCCTGCGTCAGATGCTGCAGGAACGCCTCGACGGTGGCGGGTGGTTTCTCGGATGAACTCATCGGATAGCGCGAAGTTGACGGCCCCGATCCGCGCGCCGCCTGCGCGTGCGCCCGGGACTCACCTATGGACATGCATGAAGGGCGAATTTAATCACGTTTGCGGCACGGCCCGCGCCGCACGCTCGCTCCCACGCGCTCGATCATCACCTGCACACGCTCCACGGCCGGAATGGAAACGATTTTCCAACGCCGTCGCCGAGCCGTAAAGATTAGGGCGTCTACCGACGCCGATGCGAACGGCGACGCCGAGGGTCGCCGGCAACCGCCCTGGGCCGCCGGCCGACGCCGCGCATCGGCCGCCGCTTGCTCACCGCTTGCTCACCGCTTGCTCACCGATAGTCGACCCATACGCCGCCCGCATCGGCGGACCGCACGCAGTTCTCGACCCACCGCACGCCTTCGACGCCCGCATGGACATCCGGAAAGCGGATGCTCTTCAACGCCTGCGCGTCGCCGCGATCGGCCGCGTCCATCGCGAGCGCGAAGCGTGCGTACAGATTCGACCACGCTTCGAACAGCCCTTCCGGATGCCCGGCGCCGATGCGGTCTTCGCGCAATGCGTGCGGATGCAGATAACCCATCCCGCGATCGAACACCTGCGCGGGCTGCCCCTGGATCTCGTAGCGCAACTGGTTCGGATGTTCGTCCCACCATTCGACGCTCGCCTTCGAGCCGATCACGCGCACCTTCTGCCCGTGCATCGAGCCCGCGTTCACCGCACTCGACCACACGTAGCCGATCGCGCCCGTGTCGTACTCCATGATCGTGAACGCGTTGTCCTCGAGCGGCGCGCGACTCTTCACGAAGCTCTGCCGCGAGCACATCAGCCGTTTGATCCGCAGCTCCGGCGCCATCACTTCGGAGATGTACAGCGGATGCGTGCCGATGTCGCCGAGCACGTAGCTCGGCCCCGCGAACTTCGGGTCGACGCGCCAGCGCGCGGCGGCGCTCGCGGCTTCGACGCCCTCGCTGTGAAAGCCGTGCGCGAACTGCATCTGCACGATGCGGATCTCGCCGAGATCGCCGCGCGCGATCATTTCGCGCGCCTGCTCGATCATCTGGTGTCCGGAATAGCCGTACGCGACGCCGACGATGCGGTTCTTCTCGACCGACAGCCGCTGCAGCGCCTCGGCCTCCTCGGTCGTGAAGCACAGCGGCTTTTCGCACACGACGTGCAGCCCCGCGTTCAGCGCCGCGCGGCAAATTTCGAAGTGCGTGTTGTTCGGCGTCGCGATCGACACCGCGCGGATGCCGTCGGCACGCTTCGCCTCGGCGTCGAACATCGTCCGGTAGTCGGGATAGCAGCGCCCGGCGTCGACGCCGAGCTTCACGCCGAATTGCCGCCCGCGTTCGGCATCGATGTCGAATGCGCCGGCAACGAGCTGGAAGCTGCCGTCTCGCAATGCGGCCGACCGGTGGCTGTAGCCGATCTGGCTGCCGAGCCCGCCGCCGACCATGCCCCAGGGAATCGAGTGTCCGAGCAGAATCTGTCCGTCGATCATGATTGTCGTGTTCCTGTCCGTGTTCAGGTGTTCAAAGTGTGTGCAGAGGGTCGGGCCGACGGCCGATTACGCGAACCCGGCCGATGCGAGAAACTCGCGGCTCGCCGCGACGTCGCGCAGGCTCGTGCCGGCATTGCGCGGATCGCGCTCCTGTTCGATCGTGATGGTTCCCGCATAGCCGATGTCGTCGAGCGCGCGACGGATCGCGCGGTAGTCGAGCACGCCGGTGCCGATCGGGCACATCACGCCACGCGCGCACGCCGCGAAGAAGGCGATGTGTTCGCCCATCACCGCGTCGTACACGGCCGCGTCGATATCCTTGAAATGCACGTAGTCGAGCCGCGCCGCGTGACGGCGCAGCCACGTCTCGGGATCCATCCCCGAGTAGTAAAGGTGGCCGGTGTCGAGACAGAGGCCCGCCGTATCGGCCGCGACGTCGGCGACGATCCGGTCGATCTCGTCCGCGAACTCGATGTAGCCGCCCGCATGCGGATGGATCACCGCGCGCACGCCGAATTCGTCGCGCGCGATCGTCGCGATTTCGCGAATGTGGTCGACCATGCGCGCCCAGCGTTCGGCGGACAGGCGCGGCGCGCGATCGGCGTGGCCGGCCGCATAGTCGCGTTCGTCGTGCCCCCAGTCCATCACGACCAGATACGGCGCCGCATGGCGCTGGCCCGGCTGCGTCGGCAGCTTCGGCAAGCGCGTGATCAGCGCGCAGATCTCGCGCGTCTGGCGCAGCAGGTTCGGCAGGTTCTCGGGCGACACCAGGTCGTCGAAGATCGTGCCGGCGGTGATGCTCAAACGCTGCCGCTCGAGCTCCGCGCTCACCACGTCGAGCTCGAGCGGGATGTAGCCGTACGGGCCGAGCTCGATGCCCGAATAGCCGGCCTGTGCGGCCTCGGCGAGCACTTGCCGCCACGGCGGCAGGTGCGGGTTCTTCACGTCGTCGACGCCCCAGCAGCAGGGCGCGCAGCCAATCTTCATCGTCATGTTGGTCAGTCCCGCAGGAAAGCGGCGCGCGGCCGCGAGCATGGCCGCGTGGACACGCGGCCCGGTGTCGGCGTGTTCAGCCAGTTCAGCCGCGATAGAACGCCGGGCGTTCGGCCATCGCGATCGGCTCGACCGCCCCGCTCTGCTGCGCGCGCACGCACGCATCGGCCGCGACCGCCGCCGCATAGCCGTCCCATGCGGACGGCCCGGTCAGCGCACCCTGCCGCACGCCGTCGATGAACGCCTGCAGCTCGACGTCGTACGACGCGATGAAGCGCTCCTTCCAGTCGGTCATGATCTCGACCGACTGCCGCGCCGCGTGCTTGAGCCCGACCGCGGGCGGGTCGGGCAGCTTCGCGATGCCGTTCTCGCCGACCACCTCGCACTGGATGTCGTAGCCGTATTGGCAGTTCACGAAGATCTCGACGTCGATGCGCACGCCGCTCGCGGTTTCGAGCAGCACGATCTGCGGATCGGCGAGATGCGCGGACGCATGGCGCGTCTTCTTCGGATAGACGACCTGCGCGGTCGCATAGTCCTCGCCGAGCAGCCAGCGCAGCACGTCGAGCTCGTGGATCAGCGTGTCGGTGATCGCCATGTCGGTCGTATAGCGCTCGCCGACCGACTGGTTGCGGTGCGCGCAATGCAGCATCAGCGGCGCGCCGATCTCGCCGCCGTCGATCACGCGCTTGAGCGCGCGATAGCCTTCGTCGTACGGACGCATGAAGCCGACCTGCACGAGCCGGCGGCCGTGCGCGACCTCGGCTTCGACGATCCGCAAGCAGCCGTCGGCCGTGACGGCCAGCGGTTTCTCGCAGAACACCGGCTTGCCGTGCGCGATCGCGTCGAGCACGAACGCTTCGTGCGTCGGCCCCCACGACGTGACGAGCACGGCCTGTACGTCGGCAGCCGCGACCACTTCGTGGCCGTCGCCGTAGATTTCCGCGTCGAGTCCGTACTTCGTCACCGCATCGCGCGCCTGCTGCGGATCGATGTCGTTGACGGCCACCACGCGCGCGCCGGACAGCGTGCGCGTGAGCCTGCGGATATGGTCCTGGCCGATCGCGCCGCAGCCGATCACGCCGATTTGCAAGGTCATCCGGATATCTCCAGTCTCTGGTTCAACGACGGCGCGGCCCGTGCCGCGCCGGTCGGCAATGGTTCCAAAACGGGTCAGCGCGCGGCTGCCCGTTCGAAATGGCGTTCGACGTAGCGCTGGATCGTGTCGCGCATATAGCGCGACGACGCTTCCGCGCGGTCCTCCCACGCGAACACGCACGACGACATCACACCGTCGAAGCCGGCGCTGCCGAGTGCGCGGAAAAACACGTCCCAGTCGATCTCGCCCTGCCCGATGTCGAGATGCTGGTGCACGCGGATCTGGTTCGAGCCCGGCGGGTTCACGATGTAGCGCAGCTGGCTGCTCTTGCGGTGGTCGAACGTGTCGGCCACGCGCACGTGTGCGAGGATCGGCGCGGCGGCCGCGATCATCGCGGCCATGTCGTCGCCGTAATAGAACGTGTGCGGCGCGATGTACGACAGCTTCAGCGACGGCGAACCGATGTTCGTGACGATGTCGATCGCCGGCTGCAGCTGCTCGATCCAGTCTTCCGGATGCGGCTCGACCGACAGCACGATGCGTTCGCGCTCGAGGATCGGCAGCAGCTCGTCCATCGAACGGAACCACGCGGCTTCGCACAGCTCCTTCGGATTCGCGCCCGGCCGTTCGCCGACCGAGCGCTCCGGCGACGCGCCGCGCCCGAATTCGGAGACCATCAGCGGGCATTCCATCTCGAGCGTGACCTCGATCGCCTTCTTCCAGCAGCGCACCGCCCACTGCCGCTCGTCATCGAACGGGCTGGCCCAGCGGTACATCGGCTGCAGCGACGCAAGGCCCACGCCGCTCGCGCGCAACGCTTGCCGGAACGCGGCCATGCGCTCGCGCGTCGCGCGCGGCATCACCCACCAGTCGAGAAAGTCGCTGCGCGGCGACAGCTCGATCTGGTCGTAGCCGAGCTCGGCCACCGCATGCGGCAGCCGGTCGAGCGGCAGGTGGCGAATCATGTAGGGATCCAAAGCGATCTTCATTTTCTTCCCGATCGGTTGTGTGTTCGATCTCGGCCGGTCAGCGGCGCGACTTCTTGTTGCGATACTGGTCGGCGATCACGGCCGCGACGATGATCGCGCCCTTGACCATCTCCTGGTAGTACGCGTCGATCCGGATGAACGTGAAGCCCGACGTCATCACGCCGAGGATCAGCACGCCGATCACGGTGCCCGTCACGCGCCCGAGGCCGCCCGACAGCGATGTGCCGCCGATCACGACGGCCGCGATCGCGTCGAGCTCGTACATCACGCCCATGCCCGACTGGCCGGAGATCGCGCGCGCGGCCGTCACGGTGCCGGCGATCCCGCTCAGGAGGCCCGCGATCGCATAGACGAACACCAGGTGGCGCGTCACGTTGATGCCCGACACGACGGCCGCGTGGCGATTCGCGCCGATCGCATACGTGTACTTGCCGAAGCGCGTGTAGCGCAGCACGACGTGGAAGATCGCGGCCACCACGACGAAGATGATCACCGGGTTCGCGCCCGCGCCGATCGCCGCGAACTGGTCGGTCAGCATCGACACCGGCATCCCGTTGGTGAACCACTTCGCGAAGCCGCGCGCGGCGACCATCGTGCCGAGCGTCGCGATGAACGGCGGGATGCCCGTCAGCGCGATCAGCGAGCCGTTGAGCAGGCCGACCAGCAGCCCGACGCACACGCCGGCCAGCACCGGCCAGATGATCGGCAGGTCGGTCAGGTGCGGGAACACCGCGCGCGGAAAATCGGACACCTGCGCGAGGCTGGCCGACACGACCGCCGCCGCCGCGACGACCGACCCCGACGACAGGTCGATCCCGCTCGTGATGATCACGAGGTTCACGCCGACCGCGATGATGCCGATCACGGCCATCTGCAGCACGATGATCTCGAGCCGCTCCGCGTTGAACAGGAAGCTCTGCCCGACGACGAGCCAGCCGATCACCTCGAAGAACAGGCTGATGCCCACCAGCACCAGGAAGATGCTCAGTTCGGGCGGCCACTTCGCGTGCCGCGTCTTGATCGTCATGGACTGCGCGTCCGCGACCGGATTCAGGTTGCCCATTTCAGTTGTCTCCATGCTTGTTGCGGCTCAGCGCGAGGCCAGGTCCATGATGCGGACCTGGTCGGCGTCCTTGCGTTCGACGATGCCGGTCATCCGGCCTTCGTGCATCACCATCACGCGATCGCTCATGCCGAGCACCTCCGGCATCTCCGACGAGATCATCAGCACCGCGACGCCCTTGCCGGCGAGCGCGCTGACGAGCCGGTGGATCTCGGCCTTCGCGCCGACGTCGATCCCGCGGGTCGGCTCGTCGAGGATCAGGATGCGCGGTTGCGTGAGCAACCATCGGCCGATCAGCACCTTCTGCTGGTTGCCGCCCGACAGGTTCTGGATTTCCTCGTGCAGCCCGGGCGTCTTCACGCGCAGCATCCGGCTCATTTCCTCGCAGTCGCGTTTCAACTGCGCCTGCCGCACGAAATTGAACTTCACGTAGCGGTTGCTGAGCACCGCCGCTTCCATGTTCGCGAGCAGGTCGAGATTCAGGAAGCAGCCGGTGTCCTTGCGGTCCTCGGTGAGGAACGCCATCCCGTGCTTCATCGCCTGCGCGGGCGTGGCGATGCGCACCGGCTTGCCGTCGATCAGGATCTCGCCGGAGGTGGCCGGCACGACGCCGAACAGCGCCTCCGCGACGTTCGAGCGCCCCGAGCCGACGAGGCCCGCGACGCCGAGGATCTCGCCCGCGCGCAGCTCGAAGCTGACGTCGCGGAACACCCCGTCGACGCCGAGGTTCTTCACGGCCAGCACGACGTCGCCGATCGGCACCTCTTCCTTCGGGAACATCTGCGTGATCTCGCGGCCGACCATCATGCGGATGATGTCGTCGCGCGTGACGTCGCTCGACGCGTGCGTGCCGATGTACTTGCCGTCGCGGAACACCGAGAACTCGTCGGCGATCTCGAACAGCTCGTTCATCTTGTGCGTGATGTAGACGATGCCCTTGCCCTGCTCGCGCAGCTGGCGAATGATGCGGAACAGGTGCGTGACCTCCTTGTCGGTCAGCGCGGAAGTCGGCTCGTCCATGATCAGCACGTCGGAGTCGAACGACACGGCCTTCGCGATCTCGACCATCTGGCGGCTCGCGACCGTCAGCGTGCGCACGTCGGCTTCCGGGTCGATGTCGATCGACAGCCGCTCGAACAGCGCGGCGGTGCGGCGGCGCAGCTCGGCGTGATCGATCAGGCCGAAGCGGTTCTTCGGTTCGCGGCGGATCCAGATGTTCTCCGCGACCGTCATGTACGGCATCAGGTTGAGTTCCTGGTGGATCATCGCGATCCCGCGATCGAGCGCGTCGAGCGGGCCGTTCAGCACGACGGGCTCGCCGTTGATCAGGATCTCGCCCTGGTCGGGCGTGTAGACGCCGGCGATGATCTTCATCAGCGTCGACTTGCCGGCGCCGTTCTCGCCCATCAGCGCATGCACGGTGCCGCGCCGCACGCGGAACTGCACGCCGTCGAGCGCGACGACGCCGGGAAACGACTTGCCGACGCCGCGCACCTCGAGCACGCAGTCGGCGGCGGGCACACCGGACGAACCCGGTGCGGCGGACGAGGCGGCCGGCGCGCTTTCGCTCGCCATCGAGCGCGCCATCCTGGCTGTAAACATGGACGTTCCTCGAAAGTCACACGCGAACCCGGACACGCCGGGCCCGCGCAGTTCAGCGGAAAAACCGGTCAGTGCTTCGCGTACTGGTTCATGTTCTCCGGCGTGACGAGTTCGAACGGGACGTTCACGAAGCGCTCGACGGGCTGCTTCTTCGCCAGCTTGAGCGCGGCCGCGACGGCCTGCGCGCCCTGCCCGGCCGCGTTCTGGTACACCGACACCTTCAGCTCGCCGCTCTTCATCGCCGCGAGCCCGTCCGGCGTCGCGTCGATGCCCGCGACGACCGTCTTCGGCGTCAGCTTGCGCGCGGCCTTCAGCGCGTTGATCGCGCCGATCGCCATTTCGTCGTTGTTCGACACGATCGCGTCGAACTTCGTCCCGGAGCTCAGCCAGTTCATCGTGATGTCCTGGCCCTGCGTGCGGCTCCACTTGCCTTCGCGCTTGTCGACGATCTTCATGCCGGCACAGTCCTTGGTCGCGATCACGTCCTCGATGTCCTTGGTGCGCGCGCGCGCCGACTCGTTGGACAGCTCGCCCATCAGCACCAGGATGTCGCCCTTGCCGCCGAGCAGCTTGCACACCTGGCGCGCCTGCAGCGTGCCCGACTGTTTCTCGTCGGAGGCGACCACCGCGACGCCGGCCGGCAGCTTGTCGAAATCGACCGGCTTGCGGTTCACGTAGACGAGCGGGATCTTCGCGGCGGTCACCATCTTGGTGATCTTCGGCGTCGCGTCGGTGTCGACCGCATTCACGATGATCGCGTCGACCTTCTGCGCGATCATGTTCTGGACCTGGCTCAACTGCTTGCCGACGTCGTTGCCGCCGTCCTCGATCTGCACGGTCGCGCCGTCCTTCTTCGCCGCATCGCCGATGCTGTTGCGCAGGATCGTCAGGAACGTGTCGTCGAACGATGCCATCGTCACGCCGATCTTCTCGGCATGCGCGAGCGGCATGGCCAGGATTGCGGCGGCCGCGGCGGCCATCAGCTTGGTCTTCATGATCACTCTGTCTCCTCATCTCCGGGGGCGGAAAAACGGCGCGTTGCGCGCCGCCGGGCCGAGTCCGATCGGATCCGATTCGGACTGAAGCATCCGGATGAAACTGTAGATCACTTCTTCGAAAATTTGGAAATTTATTTCTACGTGATTTCACCTAGGGAACTGGATTTCCAAAAAGTCTAGACTCCGTTCCGTAGCCCGATTCCTTGCGGCAAGCGTTCCCGTGTCGTGCCGCGCACGTGACGGACCACCGTCGCAGGATCGGTCCCTCAATCCGCCGGCAGGGTCGAACGCCGGCCGCGAGCGTGATACGTGATATGAGCCCGTTGAACTTTCCGACTGACCGCCCCATCGATCTCGCCTGCCTCGGCCGCGTCGCCGTGGACCTTTACGCGCAACAGTACGGCAGCCGCCTGGAGGACGCGCGCAGCTTCCAGATGTATCTCGGCGGCTCGTCGGGCAACGTCGCGTTCGGCGTCGCCCGGCTCGGGCTGAAGACCGCGATGATCTCGCGCGTCGGCGACGAGCAGATGGGCCGCTTCGTGCGCGAGACGCTCGAGCGCGAAGGCTGCGACACGAGCCAGCTGCAGACCGATCCGGAACGCCTGACCGCGCTCGTGCTGCTCGGGCTGAAGGATCGCGACACGTTCCCGCTGCTGTTCGTGCGCGAGAACTGCGCGGACATGGCCGTGCGCGCCGACGAGATCCGCGAGGACTTCATCGCCGGCTGCCGCGCGCTCGCGATCACCGGCACCCATCTTTCGACGCCGGGCACCCGCGAGGCGTCGCTGACCGCGCTCGGCTACGCGCGCCGCCACGGCGTCGTGCGGATCCTCGACATCGACTACCGGCCGGTGCTGTGGGGGCTGACCGCGCGCGGCGCGGGCGAGAACCGCTACGTGCCCGACGCGCAGGTCACGCGGCAACTGCAGCAGGTGCTCGGCGAGTTCGACCTGCTGGTCGGCACCGAGGAGGAATTCCTGATCGCGGGCGGCGTGCCGCACGACCTGATCGCGTCGCTGCAGGCCGTGCGCCGCGCGAGCGGCGCGGTGCTGGTGGTCAAGCGCGGCGCGCTCGGCTGCTGCGTGATCGAGGGCGACATCCCCGCGCGCATCGACGATGCGCCGACCTTCCACGGCGAACGCGTCGAAGTCCTGAACGTGCTGGGCGCGGGCGACGCGTTCCTGTCGGGCCTGCTGTCCGGGCTGCTGCGCGGGCACGGCTGGGCGCAAGCGACGCGCATCGCGAACGCGTGCGGCGCGATCGTCGTGTCGCGCCACGCGTGCTCGGCCGCGATGCCGACGCCGGCCGAGCTCGCGCACTGGTTCGGCGGCAGCCGCAATCCGCAGGTGGACGCCGATCGCGCGCTCGCGCACCTGCATCGCGTGACGGTGCCGCGCCGCGCATGGGACGACCTGTGCGTGATGGCGTTCGACCATCGCAGCCAGTTCTACGAACTCGCGGTGCAGGCCGGCGCGGACGAGGCGCGGATCAAGACGCTCAAGCGCCTGCTCGTGCGCGCGGCCGAACAGGTCGAGCGCGATCGCCGGATCGAAGGCCACGTCGGCGTGCTGATCGACGGCGGCGCATATGGCCGCGACGCGCTCGCATCGGCCACCGGCCGCGGCTGGTGGGTCGGCCGCCCGGTCGAGCTGCCCGGCTCGCGGCCGCTGTGCTTCGACGACACGCGCTCGGTCGGCTCGTCGCTCACGCACTGGCCGACCGAACAGGTCGTGAAGTGCCTGGTCCACTACCACCCCGACGACGACGTCGACCTGCGCGTCGCGCAGGAGCAGCGCGTGCTGGAGCTGTGGGAAGCCACGCGCGCGAGCGGCAACGAGCTGCTGCTGGAGATCATTCCGCCGCGCGCGGTCACGCCGCCCGGCACCGAGGACGACGCGGTGCTGCGCACGGTCGCGCGCTTCTACAACCTCGGCGTGATGCCGGAGTGGTGGAAGCTCGCGCCGATGAGCGCCGACGGCTGGGCGCGGCTCGAGACGCTGGTGGCCGAGCGCGACCCGCACTGCCGCGGCGCGGTGATCCTCGGGCTGAACCAGCCGTTGCAATATCTGGTCGACAGCTTCCGCTCGGCGACCAACCCGATCGTCAAGGGCTTCATGGTCGGCCGCACGCTGTGGGCCGACGCGTCGCTGCACTGGCTCGCCGGCCGGATCGACGACCAGGCGCTGATCGACGAAGTGGCCGGCAATTTCGCGCAGCTGGTCGACGCGTGGCTCGGCCGCCGTGCCGCCGCGCGCGCCGCGGCAGCCGCCTGATGCAGATGTCCGTGATGACCACCCGATTCCTCCTGATCGACAGACGATGACCACCACCGTGAGACTGACCGTCAGCCAGGCGCTCGTGCGCTACCTGGCCGCCCTGCGCGCCGAAGTCGTCCAGCCGGACGGCCGCACCGAAATCCTGCCGTATTGCGGCGGCGTGTTCGCGATCTTCGGCCACGGCAACGTGGCCGGGCTCGGCGAAGCGCTGCATGCCGAAAAAGACCGGCTGCCGACGTTCCGCGCGCACAACGAGCAAGGAATGGCGAATGCGGCCGTCGCGTTCGCGAAAGCGAACTTCCGCCAGCGAATGATGGCCGCGACGTCGAGCATCGGCCCCGGCGCGACCAACATGCTGACCTCCGCGGCGCTCGCGCACGTCGGCCGGCTGCCGCTGTTGCTGCTGCCCGGCGACGTGTTCGTGTCGCGGCTGCCCGACCCGGTGCTGCAGCAGGTCGAGGACTTCGAACAGGGCGACGTCAGCGCGAACGACTGCTTCCGGCCGGTGACGCGCTACTTCGACCGGATCACGTCGCCCGAGCAGCTGCTGGTCGCACTGCCGCGCGCGATCCAGGTGATGACCGACCCCGCGCAGTGCGGCCCCGTGTGCCTCGCGCTGCCGCAGGACGTGCAGACCTTCGCTTACGACTGGCCGGAGGATTTCTTCGCGCCGCCGGTGATCCGGATGCGCCGCCCGCCGGCCGACGCGCTCGAACTCGCGGATGCGCTCGACGTGTTGAAAGCGGCGAAGAAACCGCTGATCGTCGCCGGCGGCGGCGTGCTGTACAGCCAGGCGTGGGACGCGCTGCGCACGTTCGCCGACACGCACGGCGTGCCGGTCGCCGAATCGCAGGCCGGCAAGGGCAGCCTCGCGTGGGACCACCCGCTGAACCTCGGCTCGATCGGCGTGACGGGCTCGCCCGCCGCGAACCGCGCGGCCGCGCAGGCCGACGTGGTGTTCGCGGTCGGCACGCGCCTGCAGGACTTCACGACCGGCTCGCACGCGCTGTTCGGCAATGCGACGCTGCTGAGCCTGAACGTGCAGCCGTTCGACGCGGGCAAGAAGCGCGGCCGGCAATTGATCGCCGATGCGCGCACGGGCCTCGGCCAGCTGTCGGCCGCGCTCGCGGGCTGGCGCGCGGATGCGGCGTGGACGGCCGCGAACCAGGATCAGGCCGCCGCGTGGAACGCGCGCGTGACCGAGCTGACCACGCGCGTGCCGAAGGACACCCTGCCGTACGACGCGGAAGTGATCGGCGCGGTGCGCGACTCGGCGGCCGACGCGGGACGCGACAGCGCGCGCGACGATCTCGTCGTGTGCGCGGCCGGCACGCTGCCGGCCGAACTGCACAAGCTGTGGCGCAGCGGCGTGCCGGGCAACTACCACATGGACTACGCGTACTCGTGCATGGGCTACGAGGTCGCGGGCGGCCTCGGCGCGAAGCTCGCGCGGCCCGAGCGCGAAGTGATCGTGATCGTCGGCGACGGCTCGTACATGATGCTCAACGCCGAACTCGCGACGTCCGTGATGCTCGGCCGCAAGCTCATCGTCGTGATCCTCGACAACCGCGGCTACGGCTGCATCGAGCGGCTGCAGATCAATTGCGGCGGCGCGAGCTTCAACAACATGCTCGACGACTGCGTGCCGGAAGGCGGCGAACGCTCGACGATCGACTTCGCGATGCATGCGCGCTCGATGGGCGCCGAAGCCGTGCACGTGCGCGACGTCGGCGAGCTGCGCAGCGAAATGAAGCGTGCGCGCGCAGCGAAGACGAGCCAGGTCATCGTGATCGACACGACGCACGAGCGCACGACCGCGGACGGCGGCGCGTGGTGGGAAGTCGCGGTGCCGCAGGTATCCGCGCGCGCCGGTGTCGAACGCGCGCACCGGACGTATCTCGACGAGAAAACCCGGCAGCGGCGCTGATCCGTTTCCCCATTCAATCCGCCGCTCCGCGAAAACAACATTCGAACCAAGGAAGCACGTCATGAGCTGGAACGTTCGCATCGGTATCAATCCCCTGTCGTGGATGAACGACGACCTGCCGTCGCTCGGCGGCGAGACGCCGCTCGAGACGGCACTGAAGGAAGGCGCCGAAATCGGCTACGCGGGCTTCGAGCTCGGCAACAAGTTTCCGAAGACGGGCCCCGAGCTGAAGGCGAAGCTCGCCGAGTTCGGGCTCGTGTGCGTGTCGGGCTGGTATTCGGGATTTCTGGCGGAAGTCGCGCCGGGCATGAGCGACGCCGATGCCGTCGAGGCCGAAATCGAGCGCTGCCGCGCGCACATGACGAAGCTGCAGTTCAACGACGTGAAGGTCGTGGTGTACGGCGAATGCGCGGGCACGATCCAGGGCAGCATCGACACGCCGGTCGCCAAGCGCCCGCGTTTCGTCGACGATGAAACCTGGCGGCGCTATGCGGCGCGCCTCGACGCATTCGGCGCGCACCTGCTCGAGACCTACGGGATCAAGCTCGCCTACCATCACCACATGGGCGCGTACGTCGAATCGCCGGACGACGTCGACCGGCTGATGGCGCTGACCGATCCCGCGAAGGTGTTCCTGCTGTTCGACACGGGCCACGCGTATTTCGGCGGCGCGGCCGATCCGGTCGCGCTGCTGAGGAAGCACGTGGCGCGCGTCGTGCACGTGCACTGCAAGGACGTGCGGCCGCAGGTCGTCACGCAGGCGCGCAACGGCGGCTGGAGCTTCCTGAACGGCGTGATCAACGGCACCTTCACGGTGCCGGGCGACGGCGCGCTCGATTACGAAGCGACGCTGCGCACGCTGAAGGACGCCGGCTACGAAGGCTGGCTCGTGGTCGAGGCCGAACAGGACCCGGCCGTCGCGCCGAGCTATCAGTATGCGAAGAAGGGCTACGAATCGCTGCGCGCGATCGTCGACCGGTTGAGCGCGTAAGCCCCGTCATCTCATCGAGGAACCTCACGCCATGACGATTTCTCCCCTGCTGGTCAAGGCATCCGCCGACCGCGAAATCTGCAACGTGACGCCCGAGTCGGCCGGCTGGAAACACGTCGGCTTTCGCGCGCTGCGCCTGAAGGCCGGCGACACCGAAACGCTCGACACGGGCACGCGCGAACTGTGCGTCGTCGTGCTCACGGGCACGCTGCGCGCGCAAGTAGACGGCGAGACCTACGACGCGCTCGGCAAGCGCGACAGCGTGTTCGAGGAAGTGTCGCCGGACGCACTGTACGTGCCGGGTGGCAAGACCGTCACGCTGGTGGCGACGCGCGACGCGGAAGTCGCGCTGTGCACCGCGCCTTACGCGAGCGGCGACAAGCGCGTGCAGCGCCTCGACGGCGAACGGATGCGGCGTGCGGTGCGCGGGCAAGGCACCAACACGCGCTACGTATGCGACATCCTGATGGGCGACAACCCGGCCGCGGACCGGCTGCTGGTCGTCGAAGTGATCACGCCCGCGAGCCACTCGAGCAGCTATCCGCCGCACAAGCACGATCGCGACGCGGCGCCCGACGAAACGTCGCTCGAGGAAACCTATTACCACCGGATCGATCCGCCGCAGGGTTTCGCGTTCCAGCGCGTGTACACGGACGACCGCAGCCTCGACGAGGCATGCGCGGTCGAGAACCACGACGTCGTGATGGTGCCGCGCGGCTATCACCCGGTGGTCGCGCCGCACGGCTACAACCTGTACTACCTGAACGTGATGGCCGGGCCGAGCCGCGCGTGGGCGTTCAAGAACGACCCCGCGCACGAGTGGATGCTCGACGCGGCGCCCGGGCGCTGATGCATTGACGCGCTGAACGATCGACGGCCGGCGCGCGACGCAGGACGCGTGCACGGGCCGAACTTGCGACGACACGGAGCTGCCATGCCGATCCCCTTCCCGCGCTGCGCGCCCATGCCCTTCGGCGACACGGCCTCAACGCCTATGCTGGCGCACTTCGATGCCGACGTCGCGCGCCGGCTCGGCGACATCGCGGTCAATCTCGCGTCGCGCCGCGGGCTGCCGATCGCGGTCGGCATCGTCGGCGAAGCCGCACCGCTGTTCTATTGCGCGCTGGACGGCAGCCGCGCCCGCGACAGCGACGCGATCCGCCGCCGGCAGAACACGGTGTTGCGCTTCGGCGTCAGTTCGCTCGAGGTCGGCGCGCGCTTTCGCCGCGCCGGCTGGTCGTTGCAGTCGCAGGGATTGTCGGATGCCGACTATGCGCTCGACGGCGGCGGCGTGCCGCTGCGGCTGGCCGACGGCGGCATCGTCGGCGCGATGGCGATCGCCGGGCTCGACGACGAACGCGATCATGCGCTCGTCGTCGAGAGCCTGCGCTGGCATGTCGGCGCGAACGCGCTCGCGATGATCGCGTAGCGGGCGCGCGCCGGCTCGCGCGGTCAGTGCAGCCCGCCGCTCGCGACGAGGCGCTCGCCGGTCAGCCAGCGCGCATCGTCCGATGCGAGGAACACCGCGACCGACGCGATGTCGTCCGGCTCGCCGAGGCGGCCGAGCGGCGTCTGGCTTTGCACCTGCCGGTCGAGGTCCGAACCGATGATGCCCGCGCTGTGCGTGCCTTCGGTCACGATCATGCCCGGGTTGATCGCGTTCACGCGAATCTTGCGCGGGCCGAGTTCGAGCGCGAGCACGCCGGTGATCGCGTCGACGGCGCCCTTGGTGCCGCTGTACACGGCGCTCGCGGGCGGCGTGATGCTCGTCACCACCGAGCTGATGTTGATGATGCTCGCGCCTTCGCCCAGATGCTTGACGGCGGCCTGCGTCGTCAGCAGCACGCCGAACACGTTCGTGTCGAACTGCCGACGGTAGTGCTCTTCGGTGATCGCCTCGATCGGCGCGAATTCGTACACGCCGGAATTGTTGACCAGCACGTCGAGACGGCCGTACGTCTCGATCGCCGTATCGACGATGCGCTGCGCGTCCGCTGCCTTCGACACGTCGCCGCCGACCGCGACCGCGCGGCCGCCCGCTTCGACGATCGCACTCACGACCGCGTCGGCGCCGGCCTTGCTGCTCGCGTAGTTGACGACGACCGACGCGCCTTCGGCGCCCAGCGCCTTCGCGATTGCGGCGCCGATCCCCTTGGAAGCGCCCGTGACGATCGCGACCTTGCCTGCCAGCTTGCTCATGATTTCATTCCTCAGTCGGAAGACTTCGATGGATGGGTACCGGTCGCGCCTGTCGCGGCGCACCGGCCTTGCTGGCAATCTTCGCGGTTCCGGCGGCCGCGATAAAGCGGCTCGACACGAATTGACTGGCGAGGTTTGCCGAACAATCGGCCGACGGACGGTCAGCCGGCGCTCAGCCACGTGCCGACGACGTCGCCGGCGAGCCCGTCGAGCGCGCCGTCGTAGACGATCCGCCCGCGCCCCATTACCGCGACGCGCTGCGCGAGCCGCGGCGCGAGCTGCAGCCGCTGCTCGATCAGCAGGATCGCGACGCCGTCGTCCTGCAGCGCGGCAAGGCAGGCGCCGACTGCGTCGACCGCGAGCGGCGCGAGCCCTTCGGCCGGTTCGTCGACGATCAGCACGCGCGGGCGGCCGGCGAGCGCGCGCACCAGCGCGAGCACCTGCTGCTCGCCGCCCGACAGCCGCCCGGCCTTCACGTCGGCCCGCGCGCCCAGCAGCGCAAAGCGCGCGAGCAGCCGGTCGAGCGCGGCACGTTCGGCCGCGCCGCGCAGGCCGCGCAGCCCGAGCCGCAAGTTGTCGCGCACGCTCAGCAGCGGAAATACGTCGCGGCTTTCGGCGACGTACGCGACGCCGCGCCGCGCGATCTCGAACGTGCGCGCGCCCGCGCATTCGGCGCCGGCGATGCGCACCGAGCCCGCGGTGCGCACGAGCCCCATCACGGCCTTCGCGAGCGTCGAGCGGCCCGCGCCGTTGCGGCCGAGCAGCGCGAGCGTCTCGCCCGGCGCGAGCGCGAGATCGACGCCGTCGAGCACGGGCTGCCGCCCGTACCACGCGCGCAGGCCGCGGATGTCGAGCAGCGCGCTCATGCACCCTCGCCGAGATAGGCGGCGCGCACGGCCGGGTCCGCGCGGATCGCGTCGGGCGCACCGGTCGCGACCACCGTGCCGCGCACGAGCACCGTGATGCGCTCGGCGAAGCCGAACACCGCGTCCATGTCGTGCTCGATCATCAGCACCGTGCGGCCCTGCGTCGTCGCGCGGATCAGCGCGATCATCCGCGCCGCCTGGTCGCGGTTCATGCCGGCGGTCGGCTCGTCGAGCAGCAGCGTGCGCGCGCCGCTCGCGAGCGCGATGCCCAGATCGAGCGCGCGCTGTTCCGCATAGCCGAGTGCGCCGGCCGGCGCGTCGCGCCGCGCATCGAGACCGATGTCGTGCAGCACGCGCGCGGCCGCGCGATCGACCGAGGCCGATTCGCGCAGCCGGTTCCACCAGCGCCGCCGCTCGGCCGGCGCATGCAGCGCCGCGCAGCGCAGGTTGTCGAACACGCTCAGCCGCGCGAACGCGCTCGTCTGCTGGAAACTGCGGCCGATGCCGAGCCGGCTCGCGACGACCGGCCCGCGCCCGCGCAACTCGACACCGTGCAGCACGACGCGCCCGCGCGTCGGCCGCGTCGCGCCGGCGATCACGCCGAACAGCGTCGACTTGCCCGCGCCGTTCGGCCCGATCAGCGCATGACGCTCGCCGGCCGCGATGCTCAATTCGATGCCGTCGAGCACGGTCTGCGCGCCGAAACGCTGCACGATCCCGTGGAGCGCGATCGCGTTGCCGTTCATCGCCCGTCCTCCCACGTGCCGTGCCGGTGGTTCAGCAACCGCGCGCGCCAGCCCCACAGCAGCGTGCCGATGCCGGCCGCCGAGGCCGCGACGGCCCAGCCCGCCGGCGAATCGGCGTCGATGCCCCACGCGCCGAACGCGATGCCGGTGCCGTCGTCCTGCGCGAAACGCCACGCATAGCCGAGCTCGGCCGCGCAGACGATCGCGACGCCCCAGAACACGCACGCGCCGCCCCCGCACAACAAGCGCCACCGCTCGGCCGCCGGCGCGCCGCGCCGCAATGCATGCGCGAACGCTTGCGCGATGCCCGCGATCCCGCGCGGCGCGGCGACGACGACCGCGACGAACAGCACGCCGAGATACAGCGCCCATGCGCGCGACACGCCCGCGACGACGACGCTCAGCGCGGTCAGCACCACCGCGCCGGCCGCCGGCCCGAAGAACGTGCCGGTGCCGCCGATCACCGCGGCGATCAGCACGGTCGCCGAACGCGCCATCGACACGCTGTCGGGCGTCGCGATCTCGACGTCGATCAGCGTCAGCGTGCCCGCGATGCCCGCGAAGAACGACGCGCAGGTGACCATCGCGAGCCGCACGCGGCGCGGCTCGGTGCCGAGTGCGGCGACGCGCGCAGGGTTGTCGCGCACCGCGTTCGCGAGCCGGGCGAGCGGCGTGCGCGTCAGCGCGTGCATCGCCAGCGCCGACACGATGCACCATGTGGCGATCACCGCGTAGGCCTGCGTTTGCGCACCGAAATGCCAGCCGCCCCAGGGCGCGCCGCTCGCGCGGTCGATCGGCACGCCGCCGACGCCGCCGAACCACGCAGGCACGCTCCACGCGGCCGCCGCGACGCATTCGCCGAGGCCGAGCGTGATCATCGCGAACACGGTGCCCGCGCGGCGTGTCGCGAGCAGGCCGGCCAGGAACCCGAAGCCCGCGCCGGCCGCGCCGCCGACGAGCGGCAACAGCGGCAGCGGCGCGCCAACACGATTGAACCAGTGCGCGGCGGCGAACGCGCCGAGCCCCGCGACGGCGGCATGGCCGAACGACAGCAGCCCGGTCGTGCCGAGCTGCAGGTTGTACGACAGCGCGAGCACGACGAGCGCGGCCGTCTGCGCGAGATAGCCGAGCACCGCGCCATGCGGCCACAGCCACGCGGGCACGGCCACGCACGCGGCGAACAGCACCCAGCGCAGCGCGCCGGCCCGCGCGCGGCTAGCCATCGACACGCTCGCCGAACAGCCCGCGCGGCCGGGCGACCAGCACCGCGACGAGCAGCAGGTACGGGACCAGCGGGGCGAGCTGCGCGATCGACACGGCCGCGACGCCGTCGGGCAGCGCGAGGCCCGCCCATCGCGCGAGGTCGCGCAGCGACGTGTCGCTGGACGCCGCGAAGGTCTGCGCGAAGCCGACCGCGAGCGACGCGGCGAACGCGCCGCCGAGCGAACCGAGCCCGCCGATCACGACGATCGCGAACACCACCGACCCGACGGTCTCGGCCAGCGCCGGCTCGATCACCGCGAGCGGCGCGCCGATCACGCCGGCCAGCGCCGCGAGCGCGGTGCCCGCGCCGAACAGCCCCGTCATCACGCGCGGCACGTCGTAGCCGAGCGCCTCGACGGCCGCGCGGTGCGTGAGCGCGGCGCGCACGACGAGGCCGAGGCGCGACGCGCGCAGCAGCGCGCCGAGCGCGGCCAGCATCGCCGCGGACATCGCCATCATGAAGAGCCGGTAGCGCGGCAGCGCGAGGCCGAACACGGTCACGGGCGCGCCGTCGAACAGCGGCGGCACCGGCGCCGGCAGCGGTGCGAGGCCCCACAGCAGTTTCGCGCCCTCGCCGATCAGGTACGCGAGCCCGAAGGTCAGCAGCAGTTCGCTCGTGTGCCCGTGCGCCTGCACGCGGCGCAGCAGGGCGCGCTCGCAGCCGGCGCCGAGCAGCCCGACCGCGAGCGGCGCGAGCCCGAGCGCGGGCCAGAACCCCGCGCGGGCCGCGATGCTGTAGCCGACATACGCGCCGAGCATGTAGAAGCTCGCATGCGCGAAGTTGAGCACGCCCTGCACGCTGAAGATCAGCGTGAGGCCGGCCGACAGCATGAACAGCAGCAATCCGTAGCTGAGGCCGTTGAACGCCTGGAGCGCGAACGCGTGCACCGCCGCGCGCCCGTCAGCCGGCGAGCGGTTCGAGCGCCGCGCGCAGCGCGTCCGGCAGCGGCACCGGGCGGCGCGTGCCGCGATCGACGTACACGTGCACGAAATGCCCCTGCGCGGCCGGCGCGGCTTCGCCCGCCGCGAACAGCCCGATCTCGTAACGCACGCTCGACGTGCCGAGCTTCGCGACGCGCAGCCCCGCGTCGACGGACTGCGGAAAGACGAGCGGCGCGAAGTAGTTGCACTGCGTCTCGACCACGAGCCCGATCGTCTGCCCGTGCTCGACGTCGAGCACGCCCGCGCGGATCAGGTATTCGTTCACGACGGTGTCGAAGTAGCTGTAGTAGACGACGTTGTTCACGTGCCCGTAGACGTCGTTGTCCATCCAGCGGGTCGTGATCGGCAGGAAGTGGCGGTAGGCGTCGCGCGGACGCGGCTGCGGCTTGTCGGACATGGCGATGGCGATGGCGGTGGCGGTGGGCGGTCAGGACGAGGAAGATGAAGCGCACGTCGCGCGGCGGCGGTGCGGAACGGCCCGCCGGCGAATGGCGAGGTGCCGCGCCGCGATCGTGCCCGGCGCGACGGACGACATGGCGGCGGCGCGGCCCGTCACTGCCCCGCTCGGTCGACGAATTCGAAATCGAGGCCGCGCGCGCGCATCCAGTCGGCGAGCGCGTAGCCGGTGCCGGCGCGCCACGGGCGCAGCAGCGGCGGATCGACGAGCCGGTATTCGAGCAGTTCCGGCGACAGCGCGACGGTGCCCGACGCGCGCACGTGGTACGCGATGATCAGTTCGTTCTTGCGGATGAATTCATAGACGCCGACCAGCGAGACCTGCTCGGCCTTCAGCGCGGTTTCCTCGAACACCTCGCGCGCGATGCCGTCCTCGGGCGTCTCGCCGTTCTCGAGGAAGCCGGTGATCAGCGCGAACATCCCTTCCGGCCAGGCCGCGTTGCGCGCGAGCAGGATCTTGCCGTCGAGTTCGACGATCGCCGCCACCACCGGCAGCGGGTTGTTCCAGTGCACGTAGCCGCACGTGTCGTCCGGGCAGGCCTGGCGGATGCGGCCGCCTTCGTGGTCGGGATCGGCGCGCTCGGTCAGCGGACGCGCGCAGCGCGGGCAAAAACGGTAGTCGGCGGTGGTCATCGATGGGGATCTGGCGAGCGCCCGGCGGCGGCCTGCCGGCCGCGTCGCGCGCCCGCTTGGCGCGGGAAAGGCCTCATTCTAGCGAGTTTGCCCGCGCCGCAGACGATCCGGCCCCGATGAGGTCAGGGTTGCATGCGGGGTTGCGCACGCCCGCGCGTGGCCGTCGCCGCGAAGCCGGCGGCACCGGCGAGCAACGCGCCTGCCGCGACCCACAGCGCCGGCGAGAACGACCCGAAGCGCGCGGTCAGCGGCGCGGCGACGAGCGGACCGAGAATCTGCCCGACCCCGTACGACGCGGTCGCATAGCCCATCAGCCCGGCCGCTCGCTCGCCATGCAGCCGCCGCGCCTCGCGCATCGCGAACAGCGTGATCGCGGTGAACGGCAGGCCGAGCAGCGCGCTGCCGACCGAGAAGCCGGCCGCGTTCGGCCAGACGATCCCCGCCGCGATCCCGAGCGCCTGCGTCGCGCAGCCGGCGGCGAGCAACAGCCGGTTGTCCCAGTGGCCGGGCAATCGCGACGCGGCGATCGCGCCGACGATCAGCGCCGCGCCGAACATCGGCCAGAACAGGTCGGGCCACGGCGAGCCTGCCGGCAGCGCAGCACGCGCGATCACCGGCAGGAACGTCGCGGTGATGATGTAGCCGAAGCCCGGCATCCCGTACAGCACGACGAGCCACGCGGCGTCGGCGCGATGGCGCCGTGCGTCGTGCGGTGCCGCGGCCGGCGCGGCCGGTCTCTCGCGCACGGCCGGCGCCGCGGCGCCCCGCGCGGCGGTTGTCGAGGCGGCCGGCCCCGGCGCGCTGCCGAACGTGCGCCAGATCGCGACCGACAGCAGCGCCGACAACGCCGCGAAGCCGAGCCAGCCGGGCGCCGCGCGATGGCCGGCGAGCGCGCTGCCGATCAGCCCGGTCAGCACGATCCCGACGCCCGGCCCCGCGTAGATCACCCCGCTCCACTCGGGCGCATGCAGTTCGGTGAGCCGCCGCAGCCCCCATTGCGACACGAACACGAACGTCCATGCGCTGACGACGCCCGCGACGAAGCGCACCACGAGCCACACGGAGAGCAGATGGCCGACGCCCATCGCCGCAGTCAACAGCACGGTGGCGGCCAGCCCGAAGCGCACCATCCGCGCGGGCGCGACCCGCACGGCCGCGCAACTGACCGCGCCGACGAAATAACCCGCGTAGTTCGCCGACGCGAGCCAGCTGCCGGCCTTCAGGCCGATCGAGCCATCGGCGAGCATCAGCGGCAGCAGCGGCGTGAACGCGAAGCGCCCGACGCCGAGCGCGACCGCCAGCCCGATCATGCAGGCGAGCGCGGCTGCGCGGGCGCGGCGGTCGGCGTCATCGGGCAGGTGTACGCCGGCGACGGCGCTCGGGGCATCGGAACGGGACATGGCGGCATGGGCCGCGCGCGGCGCGCGCCGGCCGGAACGGAAATCGGAACGCTTGTATCGTAGCTTGACCGAACGTTCTCGATAAATGAATAATCAAGAATCGACATATCTCCGGGAGAGAATCATGGACCTGGCGGCGCTGGCGATTTTCCGGGCTGTCGTGCGCGAGAACGGCGTGACGCGCGCGGCGGCGAAGCTCAATCGCGTGCAATCGAACGTGACGACGCGCATCAAGCAGCTCGAGGAGGAACTCGGCGCGGCGCTGTTCGTGCGCGACGGCCGCCGGCTCGTGCTGACGCCGGCCGGGCACACGCTGCTGCCGTACGCGGAGCGGCTGCTCGCGCTTGCCGACGAGGCGCGCGACGCGGTGCGCGAGGACACGCCGCGCGGGCGGCTGCGCCTCGGCACGATGGAAAGCACCGCCGCGAGCCGGCTGCCGACCGTGCTCGCGCGCTATCACCATGCGTGGCCCGACGTGTCGCTGGAGCTCGTGACCGGCACGACCGGCTGGCTGATCGACAAGGTGCGTGATTTCGAGATCGACGCGGCGCTGTTTGCGCGGCCGCCCGAGCCGGACACGCTGCCCGACACGTTCGAGACGGTGCCGATCTTCCGCGAGGATCTCGTGCTGCTGACGCCGCGCGGCCATCCGGCCGTGCGCACGCCGCGCGACGTGATCCTGCCGACGCTGGTCGCGTTCGAGCGCGGCTGCACGTACCGGAAATATGTCGAGCAATGGTATGCGGCGCACGGGATGAAGCCCGCGCGCGTGCTCGAACTCGGCTCGTATCATGCGATCGTCGCGTGCGTCGCGGCCGGCGCGGGCATCGCGGTCGCGCCGCGCTCGGTGCTCGAGTTGCAGCCGGAGACCGGCAACGTCGCCGCCCACACGATCCCCGAACTCGAAGGGATCGACACGCTGCTCGCGTGGCGGCATGGTTACGCATCGGCGGCGCTCGCCGCGTTGCGTGATGCGCTGGGCGAGGCTGCGCGGGAGCCGGGTGATGCGACCAAGGCGGCGGTGGCCGCATCGGTGTCGGCCTGAGTCGGGATCGCCGGCAGCCGCTGGTGCGCGCGCTCGATCTTCATTCCGACACGGGCGATGCGGCCAGGGCGGTGGTGGCCGCGTCGGCGTCTGCCCGAGCCGGGAACGCAGGCGAGCGCCAGGGAGCGCGCTAATTCTTCATACCGACAAAAACAAAACGACCCGACCGGCACACGTGCCGATCGGGTCGCTTTTTTTGATGCGAAGCGATGTGACGCGACGCGGTCAGCCCGACCACACCGCATCACCAGCCATGCCGATCAAAGACGCTCTTCGACCCAGCCCTTGACGCCTGCCAGCGCGCCCGGCAGGTTCGCCGGTTCCGTGCCGCCTGCCTGCGCCATGTCCGGACGGCCGCCGCCCTTGCCGCCGACCTGCTGCGCGACGAAGTTCACGAGCTCGCCGGCCTTGACCTTCTTGCTTGCGTCCGGCGTGACGCCCGCGATCAGGCTGACCTTGCCGCCTTCGACGGCCGCCAGCACGATCGCCGCGCTCTTCAGCTTGTCCTTCAGCTTGTCGACCGTCTCGCGCAGCGTCTTCGCGTCCGCGCCGTCGAGCGTCGCGGCCAGCACGAACACGCCGCCGACTTCGATCGCCTGCTGCGCGAGCTCGTCGCCCTGGCTCGACGCGAGCTTCGACTTCAGCGCGCCCAGTTCCTTCTCGAGCGACTTCACCTGGTCCTGCACCTGCGCGATGCGTTGCGTGAGTTCCGACGGCTGCGCCTTCAGCGCGGCGGCCGCTTCGTTCACGCGCGCATCGAGCTCCTGCACGTAGCGCACCGCGTTGTCGCCGGTGATCGCCTCGACCCGGCGGATGCCGGCCGCGACGCCGCCTTCGACGACGATCTTGAAGAAGCCGATGTCGCCGGTGCGGTGCACGTGCGTGCCCCCGCACAGTTCGCGCGAGAAGCCGAGATCGAGCACGCGCACTTCGTCGCCGTACTTCTCGCCGAACAGCGCCATCGCGCCGCCCTTCACCGCTTCGTCGTACGGCATCACGCGCACGATGCCCGGCGCGTTCGCGAGGATTTCATTGTTGACGATCTGCTCGACGCGACGGATTTCGTCGTCGGTCAGCGGCGCGTTGTGCGCGAAGTCGAAGCGGGTTTTCTCC
Source organism: Burkholderia sp. BCC1988 (assembly GCF_905339895.1). Taxonomy (NCBI): domain Bacteria; kingdom Pseudomonadati; phylum Pseudomonadota; class Betaproteobacteria; order Burkholderiales; family Burkholderiaceae; genus Burkholderia; species Burkholderia sp. BCC1988. The sequence continues at coordinate 14,397 of NZ_CAJPHA010000020.1, read as the reverse complement.
GCGTCGACGAGCGAGCCCTTCTGCTGCACGTGTGCGCCGAGCACTTCACGCAGCGCCTTGTGCATCAGGTGGGTCGCCGAGTGGTTGCGCTGCGTGCGTGCGCGACGATGCGCGTCGATTTCCGCGCGCAGCACGTCGCCGACCTTTAGCGTGCCCTGTTCGAGCGTGCCGTGGTGGCCGATCACGTCGGCCTGCACCTTCAGCGTGTCGGCCACGGCGAAGCGCGTCGCTGCATTCGCGAGCACGCCCTGGTCGCCGACCTGGCCGCCCGATTCCGCGTAGAACGGCGTGTGGTCGAGCACGACGACCGCATCCTGGCCGTGCTTCACTTCGTTGACGGCCGAACCGTCGACGTACAGCGCGACGACCTTCGCGTCGTCGAACGCGATCTCTTCATAACCGTGGAACGTGGTCTTCGCGCCCGAGTATTCGAGGCCCTGCGTGGCCTTGAACTTGCCGGCCGCGCGCGCCTGCTCGCGCTGACGCGCCATCGCGTCGTCGAACGCCGGCTCGTCGACCGTCATCCCGCGCTCGCGGCACACGTCGGCCGTGAGGTCGAGCGGGAAGCCGTACGTGTCGTGCAGCTTGAACGCGAGTTCGCCGTCGAGCACCTTGCCGCCCTTCGCTTCGACATCCGCCAGCGCCGCTTCGAGGATCGACATCCCGTGCTCGATCGTCTCGAAGAAGCGCTCTTCTTCCTGGCGCAGCACGTCGGTCACGCGCTGTTCGGCTTCCTTCAGTTCCGGATAGGCTGCGCCCATCTCGGCGACGAGGTCAGCCACCAGCTTGTGGAAGAACGAGCCCTTGCGGCCGAGCTTGTAGCCGTGGCGGATCGCGCGGCGCACGATGCGGCGCAGCACGTAGCCGCGGCCTTCGTTGCCGGGGATCACGCCGTCGACGATCAGGAACGAGCACGCGCGGATGTGATCGGCGATCACCTTCAGCGAGTTGTTCGTGAGGTCGCTGATCTCGGTCACGCGCGCGGCGGCCTTGATCAGGTTCTGGAACAGGTCGATCTCGTAGTTGCTGTGCACGTGCTGCAGCACCGCGGCGAGGCGCTCGAGGCCCATGCCGGTGTCGACCGACTGCTTCGGCAGGCGCGTCATGTTGCCCTGCGCGTCGCGGTTGAACTGCATGAACACGAGGTTCCAGATCTCGATGTAGCGGTCGCCGTCTTCTTCAGGCGATCCCGGCGGGCCGCCCCACACGTCCGGGCCGTGGTCGTAGAAGATTTCGGTACACGGGCCGCACGGGCCGGTGTCGCCCATCGTCCAGAAGTTGTCCGACGCGTAGCGCGCGCCCTTGTTGTCGCCGATGCGGATGATCCGCTCGGTCGGCACGCCGACTTCCTTCGCCCAGATGTCGTACGCTTCGTCGTCTTCCTGGTAGACGGTGACCCACAGCTTTTCCTTCGGCAGCTGGTAGACCGTGGTCAGCAGTTCCCACGCGAAGCGGATCGCGTCGTGCTTGAAGTAGTCGCCGAACGAGAAGTTGCCGAGCATCTCGAAGAACGTGTGGTGGCGCGCCGTGTAGCCGACGTTCTCGAGGTCGTTGTGCTTGCCGCCCGCGCGCACGCTGCGCTGCGCGGTCGTGGCGCGCGTGTACGGACGCGGATCCGTGCCGAGGAACACGTCCTTGAACTGGACCATGCCCGAGTTCGTGAACATCAGCGTGGGGTCGTTACCGGGCACGAGGCTCGACGAGCGGACGATCGTGTGGCCCTTCGATTCGAAGAATTTGAGGAATTTCTCGCGGATTTCGGCAGCTTTCATGGCGTGCGGGGAATGTCTGGCTGAGACGGCTTCAAACGCCGGCCGTCCTCGCGGACGCACGGCGGGCAGATATCGTAAACGAGCGATTATACGATACAGATCGGCGGCTCCCACGCCAGCGGCCCGCCGCGCCGGACGAGCGGCCTGGGCCACCGGCGCGGCCGATTCGCCTTAAGATGCTCGGCATGCCAATCCGCCTTGCCTCGGGCCGGGCGAGCCATGAAAGGAGACGATTCGACGATGGGTGCCCTGAGCCATATCCGCGTGCTGGACCTCACCCGCGTGCTCGCGGGCCCGTGGTGCGCGCAGACGCTTGCCGACTTCGGCGCGGACGTGATCAAGGTCGAGCGCCCCGGCGCCGGCGACGACACGCGCCACTGGGGGCCGCCGTACCTGAAGGACGCAACCGGCGCCGATACGGCCGAGGCCGCGTACTACCTCGCGGCGAACCGCAACAAGCGCTCGGTGACGGTCGACATCGCGACGCCGGAAGGCCAGCAGATCGTGCGCGAGCTCGCCGCGCAGAGCGACGTCGTGCTCGAGAACTACAAGGTCCGCCAGCTGAAGAAATACGGGCTCGATTACGAATCGCTGCGTGCGGTGAAGCCCGATCTCGTCTACTGCTCGGTCACCGGATTCGGCCAGACGGGCCCGTACGCGCACCGCGCGGGCTACGACTTCATCGTCCAGGGGATCGGAGGCTTCATGAGCATCACCGGCGAGCGCGACAGCGAGCCGGGCGGCGGCCCGCAGAAAGCCGGCGTGGCGATCGCCGATCTCGCGACGGGCCTCTATTCGACGATCGCGGTGCTCGCCGCGCTCGCGCACCGCGATCGCACGGGCGAAGGCCAGTACATCGACATGGCGCTGCTCGACGTGCAGGTCGCGCTGCTCGCGAACATGAACACCAACTTCCTCGCGAGCGGCAAGCCGCCGGTGCGCTGGGGCAACGCGCACCCGAACATCGTGCCTTACCAGACGTTCCAGACGAGCGACGGCTGGATCATCGTCGCGGTCGGCAACGACGGGCAGTTCCGCAAGTTCGTCGAGGCCGGCGGGCGGCCCGAGCTGGCCGACGACGAACGGTTCGCGACGAATCCGTCACGCGTGCGCCACCGCGACACGCTGGTGCCGATCCTCGCGGAGATGGTGAAGGCGCGCGGCAAGGCCGACTGGATCGCCGTGCTCGAAGCGGCCGGCGTGCCGTGCGGGCCGATCAACGAACTCGACGAGGTGTTCGACAACGAACAGGTGGTCGCGCGCGGAATGCAGGTGTCGCTGCCGCACCCGTGCGGCGCGGACGTGAAGCTCGTGCGCAATCCGATCCGGATGAGCGCGACGCCGCCCGATGCGCGCACCGCCCCGCCGCTGCTGGGCGCGCAGACGGAAGACGTGCTGCGCGACATGCTCGGCTACGACGATGTGCGGATCGCCGCGTTGAAGGCGAAGCAGGCGATTTGAGCGGGCGGGCGCGCGCAGGCGTGCCGTTGCGCGCTCGCGCACCTGCTGCCAGCGCGGGGCGACCGCAGGCGCGGCCCGGGCGCCAGCCGGACGGCCGGCGTCGAATCGATCGACCCGACGCTAGCGCGCCAGCGCATCGAGCCAGCCGCGCCCCTGCGGCCAGTCGCCGAGCCCGCTGTCCGCGTTGATGTGGCCGCGCGGGCCGAGGTCATGAAACGCACTGCCCCACGCGTGCGCGCAGCCGCGCGCGAACGCGAGCGAGCCGTACGGATCGTCGCTGCTCGCAACCACGCAGGTCGGAAACGGCAGCCGCTCGTGCGGCACCGGCCCGAAGCCGTGCGCGTCGGCCGGAAACGCCGGCCCGGCCGGATCGGGCAACGCGACGAGCAGCGCGCCGCGCACTTTCTCGAGCGCGGCCGGCCGCGCGTAACGGGTCGCCCACCACGCGGTGGTCAGCGTGCCGAGGCTGTGCGCGGCGATCGTCACGGGGCCCGGCGCGGCTTCGACCGCACGATCGAGCGCGAGACACCAGCCGTTGCGGAACGCACGGTCCCAGTCGGGCATCGCGATGCGCACGAAACGCGCGTCGGCGCGCTCCCAGCGGCTTTGCCAGTGGAACGGGCCGGAGTTGCCGTAGCCCGGCAGCACGAAAACGAGAGAATCGCTCATGGAAGGTTCGTCGACGCATGAAGTCGTTTTATGTAACGTCGACGAAGTGTCGCACACCCGCTCCTCCCTGATGTTGCCTGTCGAATCGCGGAATGGATGTGCGGTACATGAATCGGTCGCGCTGCGCACGCGACCGGCCGGCGCTCACTCGCGCCGGCTTCGGTCAGCGCACGCCGGCGCCGACGAGGCCGCCTGCCGCGGCGCCGGCGACCGTGCCGACCGGGCCGCCCGTGATCAGGTAGCCGAGCGCGCCGCCCGCTGCCGCGCCGATCCCGGCGTTACGCTGCGTATGCGTCATCGCGCATGCGCCGAGTTGCGACAGGGCCGCGACGATTACCGCGGTACGAACGAGAAAAGTGGTCTTCTTCATCATGATTGTTGGCTTCCTCCCGCCCCGCAAAAACTGCGAATGGCGGCATTGATTCGGTGAAGCCATCATAGGAAAAGCCGAATGCGGGGGGCAATCCGATTTACGTCGTGTTACAGCCGACACACTATCGAGATATTGCGATCGGCAGCGCGAACCGCCCTGCCGACGCCGCAACCCGCGCGGGACGGACCCCGGTCAGGTAGAATTACGGGATTAAACCGGCGCGACGCGCCGACACAACCTGACGCCAACCGCATGAGCACCGAACGCAACGACGCCCCCGCGGCTTCCAATTTCATCCGCAACATCATCGACGACGACAACCGCACCGGCAAATGGAGCGGCCGCGTCGAGACGCGCTTTCCGCCCGAGCCGAACGGCTATCTGCACATCGGCCATGCCAAGAGCATCTGCCTGAACTTCAGCGTCGCGCGCGACTACGGCGGCGTGTGCCACCTGCGCTTCGACGACACGAACCCGGAAAAGGAAAGCGTCGAATACGTCGACTCGATCGTCGACGCCGTGCGCTGGCTCGGCTTCGACTGGCGCAAGGACGCGGTCGATCACCAGTATTTCGCGAGCGACTACTACGACAAGCTGTACGAATTCGCCGAGCTGCTGATCCAGCGCGGCAAGGCGTACGTCGACAGCCAGAGCGCCGAGGAAATGCGCGCGAACCGCGGCTCGCTGACCGAAGGCGGCAAGCCGTCGCCGTTCCGCGACCGCTCGCCCGAGGAAAACCTCGACCTGTTCCGCCGGATGAAGGCCGGCGAGTTCAAGGAAGGCGAGCACGTGCTGCGCGCGAAGATCGACATGGCGTCGCCGAACATGAACATGCGCGACCCGGTGATCTACCGGATCCGCTACGCGCATCACTACCGTACCGGCGACGCATGGTGCGTGTATCCGATGTACGACTACACGCACTGCATCTCGGATGCGCTCGAAGGCATCACGCATTCGCTGTGCACGCTCGAATTCGAGGATCACCGCCCGCTGTACGACTGGGTGCTGAACGAACTCGCGGAAGCCGGCGTGTTCACGCGCCCGCTGCCGCAACAGATCGAATTCTCGCGCCTGAACCTCACGTACGCGATCACCAGCAAGCGCAAGCTGCTGCAGCTCGTCACCGAAGGTCACGTCGAAGGCTGGGACGACCCGCGGATGCCGACGATCGTCGGCATCCGCCGCCGCGGCTTCACGCCGGAGAGCATTCACCTGTTCTGCGAGCGGATCGGCGTGACGAAGGTCGATTCGTGGATCGACATGAGCGTGTTCGAAGGTGCGCTGCGCGACGACCTCGACGACAAGGCGCCGCGCTCGGTCGCCGTGCTCGATCCGCTGAAGCTCGTGATCGACAACTATCCGGAAGGCCAGGAAGAAGCGTGCACGGCGCCCGTGCACCCGCACCATCCCGACCGCGGCGTGCGCACCTTCCCGATCTCGCGCGAGCTGTGGATCGAGCGCGAGGACTTCGTCGAGAACCCGCCGAAGGGCTATTTCCGCCTGTTCCCGGGCAACAAGGTGCGCCTGCGCTACGGCTACGTGATCGAATGCACGGGCTTCGACAAGGACGCCGACGGCAACGTGACGGCCGTGCACTGCAACTACTTCCCGGACAGCAAGTCGGGCACCGAAGGCGCGAACAACTACAAGGTCAAGGGCAACATCCACTGGGTCAGCGCGAAGCACGCGCAGGCGGCCGAAGTGCGGATCTACGACCGGCTGTTCAAGGCGCCGCACCCGGACGCGGGCGGCGCGAACTTCCTCGAGGCGCTGAACCCGGACTCGAAGAAGGTCACGCAGGCCTACGTCGAGCCGGGCGCCGGCGACGTCGCGCCGGAAACGCGCCTGCAGTTCGAGCGTCACGGCTATTTCGTCGCCGACCGCGTCGATTCGAAGCCGGGCAAGCCGGTGTTCAACCGGATCGTCGGGCTGCGCGACAGCTGGGGCAAGCCGGCCTGACGGCCTGCGCCGCGCGCGGCGCGGCGGCCTCGCACCGCCCGCCGCAGGATGAAAAAAAACGGCCTTCGGGCCGTTTTTTATTGCGTGCGCGCAAGCGCGGCTGCGCCGGCCGCCGCGCTTACGCGCTCGCCAACCGCCGATGCAGATCCGCGAGCGACAGCGTCGTGCGAAACAGCCGCGCGAGGCTGCGGCTTGCATACGCGTCGACGTCGCCGGGCGCGGTCCAGCGATACGCGTCCATCTCGGGAATCAGCGAGCCGTCGCGACGGCTCGGGAACAGCGACGTGCACGTGCAGCGCGCGGGATCGATCTCGTCGTCCGCGACCTGCACCGCGAACAGGTGCAGGTCCTTGTCGTGACGGTAGGCGAAGCGGCCGAGATCGAGCAGCCGCGCCGGCGCGAACTCGATGCCGGTTTCCTCGCGCAGCTCCCGCAGCGCCGCGTCGACCGGCGATTCGCCGGGCTCGCCCTGCCCCTTCGGGATGTCCCAGTGCGTGGTGTCCGTCGCGTGCGCGAGGAATACGCGGCCGGCCCCGTCGAGAATCACGACGCCGCACGACACCGTGCGCGACGCACCGCTGCGCTTCATTGCACGCGCGCTCAGCGCTTCTGCAGCTGCCACTTGCCCGTGGCGGTCTTGCAATAGACGGGCTTGAGCGTCAGCGTCTGGCCCTTCGCGGAAATGTCGGTGGCGATCTCGCGGCAGGTCTTGCCGTCGTTCTCGGACGTCGACGGCGTGAGCTTCGCATCGATCTGCGTGCCGCGGCCGCTGCTCTGCCAGGTCGTGGTCTCGCCGTCCTTGCCTTCGTCGCGCACCTGCGCCACGGCCTTGGCCAGCGACGCACGGTCGGTCTTGCTGAAGTAGGCGAGCGGCGTGTCGTTCAGGAAGCCCAGGTTGCTCTGTGCGTAGGCAGGCAGCATCGCGGCTGCGCACGCGGCGCCGGCCAGCACGCGCGTGACGACGGAAAGGGATGCACGCATCGACATGTGTTGTTCTCCTTGGATGTTCGATCGAACGGCATGGCGCGCGGCCGGCGAACCGGCGGCCGGCGAACCGGCACGCGCCACGCCCGTCAGCCAGCGAGCATAGCATGCGTGCCGCCAGGAACGTCGTCTAGCGGGCCGCCGACGCGGCTGCCGGTTGATATCCGTCGGTCAGCGTGTTCAGGAACGCGATCACGTCCCTGATCTCGGCCGCGTTCAGCGCGGGCGCGTCGCCGCGCTTGCGGTCGAACGGCGGCTCGCGGTTGATGTTCGGCCAGTAGCGCTTCGGCAGGTCGTCGTAGACCTGCACCTTGCCGTGCACGACCGGATAGAACTTCTCCGGATGGATGTCACGCTCGACGTAGAAGCGCATCACGTCCTCGAGCGAGTGGTACACGCCGTTGTGGAAGAACGTCTTGCGCAGCGCGACGTTGCGCAGCGACGGCGTGCGGAACAGCCCGCAGAATTCGTCGCGGCCCTTCAGGTCGGTGCGCTCGGGGCCGCACGCGCCGAGGTCGTAAAAGCGCGGATCGCGATTGACCGGCAGCGCGCGGTTGCGCGGCACCGCGATCGCGATCAGGCCGAAATCGCTGAACTGCGGCGGCCCGCCTTCGAGCGTGCGCTGGCTCACGTGGCAGCTCGCGCAGTTGCCCTTCTTCTCGTCGTTGAACAGCTGCAGCCCGCGCAGCTCGGCGGGTGTCAGCTGCGCGTGGCCGGCCAGGTACGCGTCGTACTTGCTCGTGTACGGATCGAACAGCGCCGGCTGCTGCTGGAATGCGTCGAGCGCGCGCAGCACCGCACCGAACGTCGCCTGGTCGTCGCCGAGAACCTGGTCGCCGAACGCCTTGCGGAACGCGTCGGCATACGGCGCGGCGCGCACCGCCTTCGCAACCCGCGCCGGCGAACTGCTCATCTCGAAGGGCGACGTGAGCGGAATGCGCGCCTGCGCATCGCGCGTATCGACGCGGCCATCCCAGGTCAGCCCGCCGGTGGGGCCCGCATCGATGCTTTCGTCACCTTCGTCCGGCGAATCGTGGAAGTGCTCGCTGAACGGCGGAATGCCGCGCAGGTACTTCAGCGACGGCACCGCACGAAAGCCCGTGCTGTGCATGTCGTCGCCGCCGAGTTGCGCCGACAGCGCGTTCGGCGGCCCGAACGCATGCTCGGCGCTATGGCACGACGCGCACGCGAGCTTGCCGGACCCGGACAGCGACGGATCGAAGAACAACTGCTTGCCGAGCGCCGTCATCTGCTTCACGCCCTCGAATACCTGTGCGCGCGTCTGCGGCTGGCTGGCCGGCGCGACCGCCGGAGCGGCCGGTGCGGCCTGTGCCGCCGGCACGATGGCGGCGGCCGATGCATCGGCACCGGGGCGCGCATCGCAACCGGCGAGCGCCGCGAGCCCGCCGACCAGCGCCAGCGCCGCCGCGGCAGGGATCAGCGATCGCGCGGACGCGAAGGATTTCAGAAGGCTGTGCATCGTCGTTCTTCTTGTAGCGGTGGGCAACCGGCCGGAGCTTATGTCAGTTCCGTGACCGCCGCATGACGTTCGACCGACAGTCATTTGAAAGCGCCCCTACACCCGGCTGTCAAATCGGTTCCAGATAATGCGCGCAGCCGGCAGGTGTCCGAAGGTTCCCGCGCCGGCCCGACACCACCGCGATTCCCACACGCGACACACGACGAAAGAGAGAACATCGCATGAAGAAGCACGCCTGGATTCGTTACACGCCGATCGCCCTCGCGGCCGCGCTCAGCCTGACCGCCTGCGGCGGCGACGATGTCACGCAGCAAGGCCTGTCGGCCGTCAAGAACGTCGTCGTGATCTACGCGGAAAACCGCAGCTTCGACAACCTGTACGGCAACTTCCCCGGCGCGAACGGCCTGCAGAACGCGACGGCGGCGAACTCGGTGCAGAAGGATCGTGACGGCTCGACGATGGCGACGCTGCCGAAGATCTGGGGCGGCCTGACCGCGACCGGCATCACGCCGGCGGTCACCGAGGCGATGACGGCGAACCTGCCGAACGCGCCGTTCGCGATCGACGATCCGAAGGGCTTCAACCAGTCGATGAGCATCGCAACGCGCGACATCGTGCACCGCTTCTACCAGGACCAGATGCAGATCAACGGCGGCAAGAACGACATGTACGCCGCATGGACCGATGCGGGCGGCCTGACGATGGGCCACTACACGCCGGACCCGTCGAAGCTGCCGCTGTGGAAGATCGCGCAGCAGTACGTGCTCGCCGACAACTTCTTCATGGGTGCGTTCGGCGGCTCGTTCCTGAACCACCAGTACCTGATCTGCGCGTGCGCGCCGTTCTACGCGAACGCGAACACGAGCCCCGCGGCCGGCAAGATCGCCGTGTTGAACGCGGACGGCAAGTCGCTGAAGGTTGCGACGAACTCGCCCGCGTCCGCGCTCAGCGGCCCGCCGAAGTTCGTCAACGACGGCGCGATCACGCCCGACTTCTTCGCGGTCAACACGATGCAGCCGCCGTATCAGCCGAGCGGCAACAAGGCAGCCACGGGCGGCGATCCGCTGCTCGCCGATCCGGCCAATCCGTCGACGATGCCGCCGCAGACGGCGACCAACATCGGCGACCTGATGACCAATGCGGGCGTGTCGTGGGCATGGTACGGCGGCGCGTGGGGCCAGGCGCTGCAGGCAAGCCAGAACGGCACGTCGAACGTGATCTACGGCGCCGACCTGTCGACGCCGAACTTCCAGCCGCACCACCAGCCGTTCAACTACTTCGCGAACCAGGCACCGGGCACCGCGAGCCGCGCGCAGCACCTGCTCGACGGCGGCGCGAACGGCGCCGAGTTCATCAAGGCGATCGACGCGGGCACGCTGCCGCAGGTCACGTTCTACAAGCCGCAAGGCAACCTGAACGAGCACCCGGGCTACACGGACGTCACCTCCGGCGACCAGCACATCGCCGACGTGATCGCGCACCTGCAGGCAAGCCCGCAGTGGAAGAACATGGTCGTCGTCGTCACGTACGACGAGAACGGCGGCTTCTGGGATCATGCCGCGCCGCCGACCGCCGATCGCTGGGGTCCGGGCACGCGGATTCCGGCGCTGATCGTGTCGCCGTACGCGAAGAAGGGTTTCGTGGACCACACGCAGTACGACACGGGTTCGATCCTGCGTCTCATCACGCGCCGCTTCTCGCTGCCGCGCCTGCCGGGCCTGCAGCAGCGCGACGACGCACTGAAGGCGAACGGCGCGCAGCCGATGGGCGACCTGACGAACGCGCTCACGCTGTCGCCGAACCTGTAACGGCATCACCGCGAACGGGCCGGCCGCGCGGCCGGCCCGGACGAACGAAGGGCGACCCGCTGCGACCTGCACCCCAAAGCCGGATGCGAATCCCGCCTTTGGGGTGTTTTTCATGCGCGCGCGGTGCCGCGCGGCCGCGTCACCAGCCGTACTTCAGCTCGACGCCGACGTAGTCCGCGTTGTGCCCGCCCGCCTGCCGGATCGCGTCGCCGACCTGGAAGTGCACGGCCTCGACCGCGCCGATCAGGTTCGCGGCGATCGTCCAGTCCGCGCGCAGCTGCACGTACATCCCCGTCCAGCGGCCGCCCTTGCCTGCCGTGCCCGGCACCGGAACGTTCGGCTGCTGATAGACGGCGTCGCCGGTCGTCTCGCGCCACTGGAAACCCAGCGCGCCGAGCAGCGACAGGTTCGCCGACGGCTTCAGCGTCACGGACGGCTTCACGTGGATCAGGTTCGCATAGCTCGTGTAGCCGGCCAGCGTGAAGTAATAGCCGTTCGGAAACAGCGGATTGAAGGTGCCGACGCGGCCGTCGTGCGGATGCCGGTCGCCCGAGGCCGCATCGATCTGCAACGCGACGCGCGGCGACCACGGCGCATCGAGCTTGTAGCCCGCGATCGAGCCGACGGCCCACGCACCGATCGTGTCGTTGCCGACCGTCCCGGTCTGCAGCATCGTCTCGAGATCCCAGTCGAAACGGCCCTGCGTGCCCGTGTAGCGAACGTCCCACACGTCGCGATGCTCGGCGCCGCTCGCATCGAGGAAACGCGCGTTGCGGCGGTTGTAGCGCGACCAGTAGCCGGACAGGTCGCCCGGCCCGACCGACTGCCGCTCGACGCGCACGCCGCTGAAGGTGAGACCGCGATTGGACACGTCGTCGAAATCGGACGCGTTGCGGTTCTGCACCGGTTGCGTCGCGTAGCCGATGAAGCGCCATTTCCCGTATTCGTAATCGGCCCAGACCGCATCGAACGCCTGCCGCACGTTCGGGCCGTCGCGCGTGGCGATGAAGCGCTGCAGGTCGAACGCCATCTCCTGCCGGCCGACGCGGAACTTGAACGTGCCGCCGCCGAGCGCGCCCGTGTAGGTCGCGAACGCCTGTTCGAGATCGAGCGGGTTCTTGTCGACGGGCGACACCGTGTTCTTGCCGAACGCGCGCGCGTCCTGCAACTGCGCGAAGAACTGCCAGTGCTGGCCGAGATGCGCATCGGCATGCACTTCGACGCGCTGGATCAGGTACGTGTCCGATTGCGCGGAGCCGATCCCGAACAGCGGCGCGTCGTTGGTCTCCAGCCGCTCGCGCAGGTTCACGCCGAGCGATAGATAGGACGCCGGATCGTTGCCGAGCGGAATGTATTTCAGTCCGTCGAGCGGCGCACGCGGCACGCACGGATTCGCGAGCACCGACCAGTCCTCCTGCCAGCGGTTGAACAGCACCGTCGGGCGTTTGGTCGTGCACGTCGATGCGGCGGTGGCCGTCTGGGTCGCTGCCGGCGTCGAGGTCGAAACCGATGACGCAGCCGAAGGCTGCGCCGGTCCTTGCGTCGATGTCGGTGTCGAAGTCGAAGTCGTTTCAGCCGCCGTTTCCGCGACCGCCGCGTCGGCGCCCGCGCACAACAGCGCCGCGACGACCGACAGGCGCGCGGCCCGTTCGAAGCCGCGGGCGTCGCGTCTGCGCTGCCCCCGCGCGGTCATGCGCGCTCCTGCGCGGCGGGTGCGGCCGCTTGCGCCGCACACAGTGCAAGCGTCGCGAGCGCGCCGACCGGCGCGAGCAGCGCCAAGAATCCGACGTAGCGGAACCCGAGCGCACCGCATGCCGCGCCGAGCGCGAACGCGACGATCGCCGGCAGCATCTTGCCGAAGCGCGCCCGCGCCGCCGCGCGCGCGGCGTCGGCCGTGCCGGCCGACAGCAGGTCGACGACGTCGAGGATCGCCTGCGTCACGTTGCCCGTCATCACCGTGTTCGGCACGCCGCCCGCGCGCGAAATCACGCGCGGATGCGCGTTCTGCACGCCCATCGCGAACGTGCCGACGATGCCGGCCACGAGCGCCGGCAAGCTGTCGGGCTGCGTGACGGGCGTCGCCCACACGCCGGCCGCGCAGAAGCCGAGCAGCAGCACGGCCTGCACCGCATGCAGCGCGCGCGTGCCCTGCCAGGCGGGCCGCCCGGACATCGACCGCGCGATCAGGCTCGCCGCGATCACGCCGCACACGAACGCGGGAAACACGCTGAGCTTCAGCACGACACCCTGGCCGAAGCCCGCGATGCCCGCGCCGATCAGCACGAAGTTGCCCGTCACGTGTGCGGTGAACAGCCCGAACAGCGCGACGAAGCTCAGCGTATCGACGAAGCCGGCCACCGCGGCAAGGATCGTGTCTTCGTGCTTCATCGCGCTGCGCTCGCGTGAATTTCGGCGACGTAGCCGCCCGGGAACTGCACGAGTGCCGCGTCGCGGCCGTCCGCGGTGTACGGCGGCACGAGCACGCTCACACCCGCCGCCTTGGCCTTCTCCAGCGTCGCGGCCAGGTCCGGCACGTCGTAGCCCGTCATCTCGCGCCCGTACGGGTAAGGCAGATGGCCGTCCGTCACGAGCACGGTCATCTTGCCGAAGCCCGATTCGATGCGAATCCGGCGATACGTGTCGTTCGGCCGGCCGATCTCGATGCCCGGCGCCTTCAGGTTATCGGACACCACCTTGCCTTTCGAGAACTTGACGAAATCGTGCACGAACTTGCGTACGCTTTGCGGCGACACGTAGACCCGGTTCTCGGGGATGGTCTGCAACGCGTCGTAGTTCGGCGCCTGGGTGTGCCAGTAGAGTTGCATGTTCACGCCGCCCGTCCACGCAACGACCGCATCGCGGCCGATCGGATCGGGGAACGTGTCGACGATCACGTCGGCGCCGTGCTCGCGCGCCGACTTCACCGCGACGTCCATATCGGTGACGAGATAGCCGGTGCGCTCCGCGCAGAACGGATACGGGACCGGCGTCTTGAAGCCGAACACCGAGATCGTGCCGACCGGCGTCAGCACGAGCTGCGACATCGTCTGGCTCGGCGTCGGCGTGACCTGGAACACGCCCTGCTTCGATTTCTTGCCGCCGAACGTCGCGACGAAACTGTCGGTGAAGCGGTCGAAGTCTTCCGGCGCGACGCACACGTGCGTGGTGTCGTACTGCGGACCGACGGCCACCGTCGGCGCGACCGCGGGCGGAACCGGCGGTTTCGCGAACGCGGCAGGCGCGGCGACGAGACCACTGGCAATCGCAAGCGCCAGCAACGCGGAACGAAGGGTTTTCATAACGGATGTCCTTGTTGTTTCTTCAAATGATGCACCGGTCGGGGGAATCCCGGTCAACTGCTGCCGTCGCCGGCCGGTTGCCGCGCATCGTCGAGCACGGTCGCGAGCACGAGCGCCGCGATCAGCCCAAGATGCTCGAAAAAGCTGTTGAGCGCCATGAAATGTTCGGCGCCCGAGCGGTTCCAGAAATCGTTCGCCACGACCATCGCGACGAGCGTCAGCATGCCGAGGCTGCCGGCGCCGAGCCACGTGAAGCGGCGGAACACCACGCACAGCGAGCCGCCGATCTCGACCGCGATCGCGAGCGCCGCCCACAGCGCGGCCGGATGCAGGCCGAAATGCGCCTGCTCCGCGACCGCGCCGTCGAAGTCGAGCGCCTTCGCGACCCCGCCGATCAGAAAGGCGGAAACGAGTGCAAGCCGGACCAGCGCGCCGACCCACGGCTGCGCGAGCAGGACACGGATCCACGCGGGGCTGTACCGGCCGATCGTCGTCGACATGTCAGACCGCCCAGCACGAACAGCCGAACGCGCCCCAGAAGCCCTTCGCGTCCGAGGTCGGCAGCGTGCTGCCCCACGCACTCGCGTGT